>NZ_JAKZFS010000001.1:698643-998643 GCF_022808915.1 Fundidesulfovibrio terrae | reverse complement strand
TTTTTTCATCGGATTTTATGTCCACGATGTCGGGATTGGCCGGAGGGGACGACAGATGGAGCAGGTTGGATTTCGCCTGGACCACGGCCGCCTGATACTCAACCTGAAGAGGCAACAACATCAGGGCCTGGATGGCGTCCTGACCGGGAATGGTCTGCGCGCCCGCCGGTGAAAGGGACATCCACCCCAGAAGGACTGACACCAAACACGCGATGATCGATCTGCGGGTCATTTCCTGAGCCCTCCCCGAGCGTCCGGTCATCCTTCCGCGTTTTCCTCACCCATATGACCATCACGGCCGGAGGCGCAAGATTCCATCCCCCGACCGTCTGTTTCATGGGTCAATCCAGGCCTTCCACCTGAGGCCGAAATAACTGTTGCACAATCCACCTATTGTAATGTTAAAGGAAATCCAAGTCTTGAAATCCAAATTGGACTGACCATGCCCATGCGCCATTTCACAGCGTTCATCTGCTTGGCCGCCCTCCTCCTTTCCGGCTGTATGAAGGTGGGTCCGGACTTCAAGAAACCCGACGCCGCCAAGCCGGACTCCTGGCTGGAGGCCGAATTCTCCCAGGCCCGGCCCGACATGCCTCCGGTTGTGGACTGGTGGAAGCTCTTGAACGATCCGGCGCTGGACAAGCTGGTGGCCCTGTCCCGAAGCCAGAACATCCCCCTGCACATGGCCGGGGTGCGCATCCTCCAGGCCCGGGCCCAGCTGGGCATCAGCGTGGGCAACATCTACCCCCAGACCCAGCAGGCCACCGGGAACTACACCTACACCGAGGCCAGCCGCCGCGCCCCCAGTTCCCCCCAACCGGGGCAGGAGAGCGGCGTACAGTTCAGATACTGGCAGAACTCAGTGGGCTTCAACGCCGCCTGGGAGCTGGACTTCTGGGGCAAATACCGCCGGGCCATCGAATCCGCCGGGGCCACGCTCTCGGCCAGTGTGGCCGACTACGACAATGCCCTGGTGTCGCTTGAATCGGACGTGGCCAGCACCTACGTGCTCCTGCGGGTCAGCGAGGACCGTCTGCGCATCGCCCAGGAGAACGCCCGCCTGGAGGCCGAGGCCTTAAACATCGCCGACATCCGCTTCAAGCTCGGGGCCACCAGCGAACGCGACGTCATGCAGGCCAAGACCCTGCTGGACTCCACCCTGGCCCGCATCCCGCAGCTGACCAACTCCATCCAGAAGGCGCGCCACGCCCTGTCGGCGCTGCTCGGCATGCCCCCCTCGGACCTCAAGGACATCCTGGGCGACGCATCGCGCATCCCTGAGTGCCCGGCCCAGATCGGGGTGGGCGTCCCGGCGGAGCTCCTGCGCCGCCGCCCGGACATCCGCCAAGCCGAATACCAAGCCATGGCCCAATGCGCCCGCATCGGCGTGGCCAAGGCCGACCTGTTCCCGTCCTTCAGCCTGACCGGCAACGTGGGCTGGCTGTCCTCCAACGTGCTGGCTTTCTCGCTTGCGGACATTCTCACCGCCAAAAGCTTCACCGCGTCGTTTACGCCCTCGTTCTCCTGGAACCTCTTCAACTACGGGCGCATCGTGAACAACGTCCGCCTGCAGGACGCCAAGTTCGAGGAGGCCCTGCTCTCCTACCGCAACACGGTGCTCAGGGCCCTCAAGGAGACCGAGGACGGCTTCTCGGACTACCAGCAGTCCCGGGCCCAGGCGGAACAGCTGGCCAAGGCCGCCGATTCCGCCAAGCGCGGGGCGGAGCTGGCCTTCCTGCAGTACCGCGAGGGCAAGACCGACTTCACCACGGTCATCGTGGCCCAGCAGGACCAGCTCAACCAGCAGGACGCCCTGGCCGTGGCCCAGGGCAACATCGTGCTGGGCATGGTGGGAATTTACCGGGCCCTGGGGGGCGGCTGGGAGGAACGGCCTGAGCCGGTGCCCGCCGAGGTCAGGGATGAGATGACCAAGCGCACCTGGTGGGGGCCCATGATCAAGGAGAGCCCCGCAAAACAGGAAGACCCCGCCAAGGCCGGACCTGGGCGCTACGTACCTGATTTCTAGCGTTTTCTTGAAAAACAAGGATGAACCACATGCGCCATCACGTGACGCGACGCCTGCTCCTCTTCGCGGCCCTGGCTCTGGCGGCCGGGCTCTCCGCCTGCGACAAGCGCAACGCCTACGTCCCGCCGCCGCCGCCATCCGTCACCGTGGCCAAGCCCGTGCGCCAGCCGGTGGTGGACTACCTGGAGTTCACCGGCAACACCCAGGCCGTGCAGACCGTGAACCTGACCGCCCGCGTGGAGGGATTCCTTCAGGAGATCAAGTTCAAGGACGGCCAGGACGTGAAGCAGGGCCAGCCCCTTTTCATCATCGAACCGGCCCCCTACCTGGCCAAGGTCAACAAGGCCAAGGCCGACGTGGACGCCCAGAAGGCCCGGCTCACCCAGGCCGAGGTGGAGCTGACCCGCTCCAAAAAGCTCTTCGCCGAACGCGCCGGGCCGGACACGGAAGTGGTCAAGTGGCAGCGCGAGCGCGACTCCGCCATCGCCGACCTGGAAGCGGCCAAGGCCAGCCTCCAGATCGCAGATATCAACTACGGATACTGCCGCGTGGCCGCTCCCTTCGACGGCCGCATCAGCCGCCGCCAGGTGGACCTGGGCAACTTGGTGGGCTCTGGCGGACAGGCCACCACCCTGGCCACCATCATCAAGGACGACCCCATCTACGCTTACTTCACCCTCTCGGAGCGCGACCTGCTGCGCATCTCCAAGCACCACGACGCGGACAAGAACCCGCAGGGCCGCGCCAAGCTGGATATGGGCTTCTCCAACCAGCAGGACTTCCCCGTCCAGGGAGTCCTGGACTACTACGACCTGGGCGTGGACCCGCAGACCGGCACCATGCTCCTGCGCGGAGTCTTCCCCAATCCCAAGGGGACCATCGTTCCCGGCCTCTTCGCCAAGCTGCGCGCGCCCCTGGAGACCCGCGACGCCTTAACCGTCCCAGAGGGCGCGGTGGGCGTGGACCAGATCGGCAACTACGTGCTCGTCGTGGGCGACAAGAACATCGTGGAGCAGCGCCCCGTCACCGCCGGACAGGCGGTCAACGGGCTGCGGGTGATCGACAAGGGGCTGGAGGGCAACGAGACGGTCATCGTCAACGGCCTCCAGCTGGCCCGCCCCGGCACCCCGGTCACTCCCCAGGAATCCAAAAAGTAGCGGCCGCCCATGTTCTCGAAATTCTTCATAGAACGTCCCGTCCTGGCCAACGTGCTGGCCATCGTCATGATGCTTCTGGGCGCTGTGTCGCTCATCAAGCTGCCCGTGGCCCAGTACCCCGACATCACCCCGCCCAACGTGCAGGTCTCCACGGCCTACCCCGGCGCGAGCCCCGAAGTGGTCGCCGAGACCGTGGCCGCCCCCCTGGAGCAGCAGATCAACGGCGTGGAGAAGATGCTCTACATGTCGTCCAAGTCCTCCTCGGACGGCTCCTACCAGCTGAACATCACCTTCGAGGTGGGCACGGACCTGGACATCGCCACGGTGCTGGTCCAGAACCGGGCCAACGTGGCCATCCCCCGCCTGCCCCAGGACGTGCAGCGCCAGGGCCTCACCGTCAACAAGCAGTCCACGGCCATCCTGCTGGTGATCACGCTGGAATCGCCCGACAAGCGCTTCGACGACCTGTTCCTCTCCAACTACGCCTATCTGCGCATCAAGGACGAGATATCGCGCATCAACGGCGTCGGCGCAGTGAACATCTACGGCGCCGACGAATACGGCATGCGCGTCTGGGTGGACCCCAACAAGCTCAAGTCGCTGAACCTGTCCGCCCAGGACCTGGTCAACGCCATCTCCAACCAGAACGTGCAGGTGGCCTCGGGCCAGATCGGCCAGGCCCCCACCCCGCCGGACCAGGTCTTCCAGCTCACCATTCAGACCCAGGGCCGCCTTGCGGACGTGGAGCAGTTCGAGAACATCATCATCAAGGCCGACTTCAACCAGACCGGGAAGGTGGTGCGCGTCAAGGACGTGGCCCGGGTTGAACTCGGGGCCAAGACCTACAGCGTGTTCGGCCAGAAGGACGGCCAGCCCGCCACCTGCATCGCCACCTACCTGCTGCCCGGGGCCAACGCCCTGGACGTGGCCGCGAAGATCAAGGCCAAGATGAAGGAGCTCTCCAAGGATTTCCCTCCCGGCCTGGAATATTCTGTACCCTTCGACACCACCATCTTCGTCAACCGGGCCATCGAGGACGTCTACCATACCTTGGTCGAGGCCGCGGTGCTGGTGCTCATCGTGATCATGGTCTTCCTGCAGAACTGGCGGGCCATGCTGGTCCCGGCCACCACCGTGCCCGTGACCATCCTGGGCGCGTTCGTGGCCATGGCGGGCCTGGGCTTCTCGGTGAACCTGATCACGCTTTTCGGCATCATCCTGTCCATCGGCATCGTGGTGGACGACGCCATCATCGTGGTGGAAGGCGCCATGCACCACATGGAGCACGGCAAGAACTCCCATGATGCGGCCATCCAGGCCATGTCCGAACTCTTCGGCCCCATCATCGGCATCACCCTGGTCCTGACCTCGGTGTTCATGCCCGCGGCCTTCCTGCCGGGCATCACCGGCCAGCTCTACCGGCAGTTCGCCCTGGTCATCGCCTCCACGGCGCTCATTTCGGCCATCAACGCCGCCACCCTCAAGCCCACCCAGTGCGCCCTGTGGCTCAAACCCCACGTCGGCGAGAAGAACTTCTTCTTCCGGGGCTTCAACGTCGTTTACCAGAAGTTCGAGGACATCTACACCCGGGCCGTGACCTTCATGGTGGGCCACTCCAAGCTGGCCATGATCATCTACTGCGGCCTGGTGGTGCTGACCGGAGTCATTTTCACCCGCCTGCCCACGGGCTTCCTGCCCGAGGAGGACCAGGGCTACTGCATCATCAGCGCCCAGTTGCCTCCGGGCGCGTCCCTGGCCCGAAGCGACGCGGTGAACGAGAAGCTCAACGAGATCCTGCGCACTACGCCGGGCATCGCCAACTGGGTCACCTTCGGCGGCCTGTCCATCATGGACGGCGTGAACCAGCCGAACTGCATCGCCATCTTCCCCGTCTACAAGGACTGGAGCGAACGCGGCAAGGGCGAGACCCAGGAGGCCATCGTGGGCCACATCCAGATGGCCCTGCACCAGCTCCAGGACGCCATGGCCTTCGCCATGATCCCCCCTGCCATCCAGGGCCTGGGACAGGCGGGCGGCTTCGAAATGGTGGTGCAGGACAAGGGCAACCTGGGGCCGAAATCACTGGAGCAGACCCTGCGCACCATGATGGGCGCGGCCAGGAGCCAGTCCGGCCTGGAGGCGGTCAACGCCCTGTTCAACGCCTCCACGCCGCAGCTCTGGGCCGACGTGGACCGCACCCAGGCCCTGACCTACGGCGTGCCCATCCCCAACCTGTTCAGCACCCTCCAGACCTATCTGGGATCGGCCTACGTCAACGACTTCAACAAGTTCGGGCGCGTCTACCAGGTGAGGGTCCAGGCGGACTCCATGTTCCGGCTGCGCGCGAGCGACATCCGACGGCTGGAGGTGCCCAACCTCCAGGGCAAGATGGTGCCGCTTGGCGCAGTGATGTCCATCCGCGACATCGTCGGCCCCCCGGTGCTCACCCGCTACAACCTGTACACGGCGGCATCGCTCTACGGCTCGGCCGCGACGGGGTTCAGCTCGGGCGAGGCCCTGGGGCTCATGGAGCAGCTGGCCAAAGACAAGCTGCCCTCCTCCATGGGCTTCGAGTGGACGGGCATGAGCTACCAGGAGAAGCGCGTGGGCTCGGAAGCCTACTTCATCTTCGCCCTGGCCATCCTGTTGGTCTATCTGGTGCTGGCCGCCCAGTACGAAAGCTGGTTTTTGCCCGCGTCGGTGATCCTGGTGGTGCCGCTGGCGCTTCTGGGCACGGCCGTGGCCGTCACGGTGCGCGGCATGGACAACAACGTCTACACCCAGATCGGCGTGGTGCTCCTGATCGCGCTGGCCTCCAAGAACGCCATCCTCATCGTGGAGTTCGCCCGGGAACTCAGGGAGAAGGGGCGCGGCGTCCACGAGGCGGCCATCGAATCCGCCAGGCTTCGTTTCAGGCCCATCCTCATGACCAGCTTCGCCTTCATCCTGGGCGTGGTGCCGCTTTTGACCTCGTCGGGCGCGGGCGGGGCCAGCCAGCGGGCCGTGGGCACGGCGGTGTTCGGCGGCATGATCGCCTCCACGGTGCTGGCCGTTCTGGTGGTGCCGGTGTTCTATGTGGTGGTGCAAGGAGTCATCGAGAAGCTATGGCCGCCCAAGGAGGGCTCCTCGGGAGAGGGCGCCTAGGGCGTCACGGCGATGACGGCCACGGGCGGGAATGCGAAAGGCGTAATTATAGGTTCTCCCACCCGGCACACTTTCCGTGTTGCCGGGCGGGCGGAACGAGGGCTTACGGATAAGACCGGCCGACGGGGAATGAACCTATTGAGACTCCTCCCTATCCATCCCCAAAACCTGCCTGGTCCAGTAGACCCTGCGCCTGGCGACCCATTGCTTCTTCTCCTCGGGCCACTCGGGGTGCGAGGAGCAGACCGATGCATACTGCCGCCTGAAAAGGCAATCGTGTTCAGATTTCTTTTCCATGTGCATCATACCGTTTTGTGAGTCGTGTCGTGGGGTGAGGCGTGCCGTACCGATTCCCCTTTACCTCCGGTCGGGGACAGTTGCAAGCCTGTATCAGGCCCTACATCAGGATGGATATTCTAACCCGCGCGGGGTTGTTTTCATCCCCGGCGGACACCATCCGGCAACCGAGTTCCGTTCCCTGCTCCAGGAGGGCGGCGACGCGTCCGGCATCGCCCTCCGGCAGATAGCCTGCCGGCCGTCCCTTGAGCATGACGGCCACCCGTCCACGCGACATGGTCAAAGCAAGTTCCACGCCAGGACGAAGCCCGCGAAGAGACGCCGCATCGCAGCCTTCGAGGCCGCACACCGCCAGCGCAACCTCGCCGCGGTGCCCCGGCGCGGGTTTCCCCTTCCCGAACAGGCCGGTCAAATTTTCCCAGAACGCCATAGTTTCCCCCGTGCGCGTTTCCCGCTTTTTGTTTTCGTTCCGGGACAAACCGTGTATTGTGCGCCATCAGGGGATCCGCAGCCTCTCCCGGCTCGAGGAGCATCCCAGCGCGGACGGCTGTGAGTCAATTCCATATGGAGAACGAACACGAAGTGCCCGGCATTCAGAACTGAACAAGGAGTGACCCGATGAAACGCATTCTGTCCCTGTCCCTCATGGTTGTGGTCCTGTGCGCGGCCATGGTCTGGGCTTCCGCGCCCAAGCCCACGCTCACCCCCGACCAGGCGCTGGAGCGCCTGCAGCGCGGCAACGAACGCTTCTTGGCGGCCAAACCCATCCATCCCAACCAGGACGCTTTCCGCCGCAGCGTGACCGCCAAGGAGGGCCAGAAGCCCTTCGCCACCATCCTCGGCTGCGCTGACAGCCGCGTGCCGCTGGAACTGGTGTTCGACGCGGGCGTGGGCGACCTCTTCGTGGTGCGCGTGGCCGGAAACGTCACCTATTTCGACCAGGCGGGCACCATCGAATACGGCGCCGACCACCTGGGCTCCAACCTTGTGGTGGTGCTGGGACACACCAAGTGCGGCGCGGTCACGGCCGTGGTCAACGGCGAAGAGGCCCACGGGAACATCCCGGCCCTGGTGGCCAACATCGTTCCGCCCGTCACCAAGGTCAAGGCGGACAACCCCGGCCTGGCAGGAGCCGACCTGCTCAACAAGGCCATCGAAGCCAACACCTACCAGGCCATCGAGGACCTCTTCAAGTCGAGCCCCATCATGCGCGACATGGTCAAGGCCCAGCAAGCCAAGGTCGTGGCGGCCATCTACGACGTGGAGAGCGGCAAGGTGAACTGGCTGGGCGAGCACCCCAGGCAGGCCGAGCTGCTCGAGCTCACCGGCGGCCCGCACTAGCTTCATCCTATTATTAATTGAAGGCCCGGCGGGAATGACTCCCGCCGGGCCGTTTTCCGTCACTCGCGGCTTGGCCCGTATCCTCGCGCCGCCGTCCGGGCTCGCCCGGCCCATCATCGACATCCCCGACCTTCCATCAAGGCGTCCCCGCCGTGCTTACGCGCTCAATCGGCGTAACATTGAGAGCACTTGGCTTCGCCGTCGCTTGGCAGCGCCAAGAATCCCACACCTCGGATTCAATTTTTTGGACCGTAAAAAAAATTTTACTTTAGTCAAAAAAACACCACTTTTTTGTTGCACCCGGTCTTGCAGGGGGCTAGAAGGAAGCCATGGCTAATCGGGAAAGGGCCTCCCTGGTACGTGGGCCCCAACCGAAGATCGTCCGGCAACCCTTCAAGACAAAAGGAGTAAGGAACATGAAGCGCTTTACGACCCTGGCCCTGCTCGTCGCCATGGTGTTCGGCTGCGTGGCTTTCGCCTCCGCCGCCACCGAGGTCAAGATGACCGGCGACGCCCGTATCCACGCCAACTTCTGGAACAACATCAACTACACCGGCTGGAACCCCCGCGGCACCAACACCGGTGACTCCCTGACCATCTGGGAGCGTTTCCGCCTGCGTTCCGACTTCATCGCCAACGAAGGCCTGAAGTTCCGCTTCGGCATCCGCGTGAACAACAAGGCTTGGGGTAACGACACCTTCACCGTGGACAACCCGGCCGTCTCCATCGACGTGTACCAGGCTTTCCTGCAGTTCAAGTGGCCCAGCACCGACATTGAGTTCACCATCGGCCTCCAGGACATGGATCTGCCCATTTCCGCTCCCGGCATGCTGAACTCCAACCCGGTGTTCGGTGGCTCCCGTGCCGCCGCTGCCGTGGTGGCCATCCCCGTCGTCGACCAGTTCAAGATCGTGGCCGGCTTCGCTCGCCTGCTCGACACCAACAAGGACTTCGACCCCACCACCAAGCAGGTCGCCGACGAGTTCGACGGCTACTTCCTGGTTCTGCCCATCACCCTGGACGGCTTCAAGGCCACTCCCTGGGGCATGATCGCTGTTGCCGGTAAGGACGCTGGTTACACCACCGCCGTCGGCTCCTCCCCCCGCTTCACCAACCAGTCCCTGGCCACCAACCTGGCCTCGGCTGCCTACTTGCTGTCCCCCGTGGGCTTCAAGCAGTCTCAGACCGTGTACTGGTGGGCCGGCGCTTCCTTCGCCGTCACCGCGCTTGATCCCTTCAAGTTCTACGCCGACGTGATGTACGGCGAGGGCGCCGCCAACCAGGGCAGCCGCAAGCGCGCTGGCCTGTTCTTCGACGTCGCCGCCGAGTACACCGGCTTCGACATGCTGACCCCCCAGGTGACCTTCTGGTACTCCACCGGTGAGGACGGCTCCATGCGCAACGGTTCCGAGCGTATGCCCTCCGTCGTCCAGTCCTGGGGTCCCTCGACCTCCTTCCTGTTCGACTGCAGCCAGCAGTTCGCCGGCGGCCACATGGGTCTGAACAACGTGGGTAACTGGGGCTTCGCGGTCTCCCTGAACAAGATCTCCTTCATTCAGGACCTGACCCACCGCCTGACCTTCACCTACGCTCACGGCACCAACTCCGGCCGTGCCCTGCGCCAGGCCAACCTCCTGTGGGGCGTGGGCCAGTACGTTGAAATGGGCCGCGACCTGACCACCAACGAGTATGTGATGGGTATCAACTTCGATAACCAGTACAACATCTACGAGAACCTGGCCGCCATCGTCGAGACCGGCTGGGCTCACGGTCAGTTCGAGAAGTCCGTTTGGGGCCGCCGTATGGTCAATCAGGCCCAGAACGGCGACGCCTGGAAGGTCGCCTTCGGCCTGAAGTATCAGTTCTAAAAGGGTTTAGCCGGACACGCCATGCGGCCGGGACGAAAGTCCCGGCCGTTTTTTTATGCCTGCGGGGCTTTGCCCGGTCCCGCCCTTTTTCCCACCGGCCCTTCTCGCTTCGCCACGCTGTGCAAACGCGCCGATGGCAGTTCCCTCCAGATATTGCATATTCCTATTGTACGCATTTGTCCGGCCAATATATGTCTTCGCCATACGCTCCGTTCATATGCCTGCCCGGAAACCCGGAGGCGCGACGATCGGCGCACCACTTAGGGGAGGAGGCATGGACGACGCGCACCACGGCCACGGCCGCCGGCACTTTCTGAAAAAACTGGCAGGGACGGCTGCCGTGACCATGGCAGGCGGCTTGGCCACCATGACCGCGCATGCGCAGCCGGGAGCCTTCCCGGGCAAGCTCCTGCAGGTCTGGTCCTGCGGCGGGCTGGCCGAAGCCATGAATCCCGCCAACGAAATCTACGAACAGCGCTCAGGGGCGCGTGTGAGCTATACTGGAGCCTTCGCTGCGGCGCTGGGCAAATCACTCCTGGGCGGCTCGACCACAGAGGTCTTCGCGGGCCGCGTGCTGGACCTGGCCAGGAAGCTGCGCCACTCCGGCAAGATGCTCTACTTCAAGCCCCTGTGCTTCACCAGCTACGTCATGGTCACGCCCAGGGGGAATCCGGCCAAGATCGCCTCCATCGAAGACATGGCCAAGCCCGGGATCAAGGTGGTGCTTGCGCCCGAGGCGTCCCCGCCGGGGGGGGCTGCCGCACTGGCGGTGCTCAAAAAGGCCGGCATTCAGGACGCAGTCATGAAGAACTGCGTCACCCAGGGAAGCTGCGTGCAGCGCACCATGGACGACATCATCTCGGGCCACGGCGACGTGTCCATCGTGGAACTGCGCGTCACCCGCATCCCGCAATTCGAGGGAAAAATGGACGTGGTGGAGATTCCTGAAGCGCTCTTCCCGCCCCCGCCGCTGACCTTCACCATTGGCGTCATGAAGGACGCCAAGGACCGCGCCCTGGCTGACGACTACGTGACCTTCATGACCTCTCCCGAGGCCCAGGCCCTGCTGGAGCAGCGCGGCTTCATACCCGCCAGCTCCGACAAGGGCCGCACCCTGGTGGAAAAGCTGGGGGTGAAGGATGCCTGATCGCGCCTGCACATCCTGCGACTCGAGCCCCGCCAAGGCCGTTTCCGCGACCGGGCTGGCCGTTTCCGGCTCCGTGGGCCGCGCCTGCGGCGGCAGAGAAGCCTCGGCCGTTGCCCGCGCCGGAAGGCTCCCCCTCCTGCGCAGGCTCTCGCAGTTGGCCATGCTGGCCGGGCTTGGCCAGTGGTCCTTCTACGGCATCTTCCGCTGCCCCTTCATCGTGCCCTACGTCAGTTGCCAGAACTGCCCCGTGCTCACCTGCCACGGCCGGATACTGTCCTTGTTCTGGGGTGCGTGGCTGCTCCTGCCCGTGAGCGCCCTCCTGGTGGGACGCGCTTATTGCGGCTGGGCCTGCCCCGGGGGGCTTGTGAGCCAGATGCTCGGCAAGCTGGCCCCAGTGAAGGCGAGAGTCCGCAACGCCTTCACCAGGATTGCCCCCCTGGGGGCGTATCTGGCCCTCATCGGATGCCTGTACGTCTGGTTCGCCATGGGCCAGCCCCGCGGCAACATCCCCATCCGCACCGGCGAATTCTTCGGAGCCGTCAGCCTGACCTTCGAGCACGCAGGGCTCCTCTGGCTGGTCAGGACCGGCATCGTCCTGACGCTTGTGGCGCTGGGACTGGGCGTGGCGAATTTCTGGTGCCGCTTCGCCTGTCCAACGGGAGGCGCGTTTGAGATCGTGAAGCGGTTTTCGCTCTTCAAGGTCTACAAGACCGAGGCATGCAACGGCTGCGACAAATGCCTGAAGGTCTGCGAAATGGGCACGCGCCCCGAGGAGACAGCCTGCACCAACTGCGGCGACTGCCTGGACAGCTGCCCGCAGGGAGCCATCGGCTTTGGGAGAAAACCGTCGTAGCGGCGCGGCGGCTTCCGAAATATCCCGAGGAGACGAGGACGTGCAGGCAAGGGGTGCCTCCGGCGGCCAAAGGGACTTCGTCCCTTTGGAATCCCGTATAATTGCCCCCGGTGGCAATCGCGAGCGTCGGGTCCTGCGCGGGATTGTAAAACGCGAAAGAGAAAGCCGGGGAGCGTAGGCTCCCCGGCTTTCGTTTGTCGCGAACTTGGCTGGCGCCTACTTGGCGAGATCCTGCTGCATGGACTTGATGTCCTGTTCGATCCTGGCCAGGCGCTCCTGGTAGGAGGCGTCCAGCTGCCCCTTGAGCATGTCCACCTTTTGGGAAACCTCGCCCAGGGTGTTGGCCACGATGACCTTGCGGGCCATCTCCTTGGGAGCGTTCATGGCCTCGGCGGCCTTGGCTTCCACGGCTGAAATGCGGGACTCGTAGGCGCTCATCTTGGCGGAGTACTTGCCCTCCACCATGAAATAGACGCCCACCGCCACCAGCATGGCCACCAGCGCGAGCATGATGCCCATGTTGGCCGAAGCCCGTGCCGGCCCCTCGGGCTCAACGCCCTCGTCACCTTGCATCTGCCTGATCGCATCAACCCTCTTTTCCAATCCGAGCATATCGTCCTCCGATGATGAAACGGCCCCCTGCAATTCATATGGCATGCCGGGCCCGGTTGATCAACCCATGAATTTCACCAGCTCGAAGACCTTGCGCCACTGGGTGGCCACGATGTGGAAATAGCGGTCCTGCGGGATGTAGATGTAGGGCACATCCTCGGTGCGCCGGTAGAGGAAGTGGGACAGGATCATCCGGTTCACGGCTTGGTGGCCGATGATCATGATGTGCTTGGCGTTGCCCGAGAGGTACAGGGCCTTCTTGACCCCGCGCTCCACGCGCTCCTTGAGGGTCGCGTAGCCCTCGCCGCCGGGGTAGATGTAGTTGTACTTGTCGCGGGTGCGCGCGGAGTGAACCTGGGGCATGTCCCGGGCGATCTGGTCGTAGGTCATGTTCTCGCACACGCCCGCGTCGATCTCGTCGAACTCGTGCAGGGGGATCACCCGGCAGTCCTGGCGGCCGTCGCACAGGCGCTGGGCCATCTGCCGGGCGCGCTTTTTGGTGCTGATGAAGACGTAGGGCAGCGGCGTCTCCTTGAAGTGCCAGGCCAAGGACTGCGCCTGCACGAGCCCCCGCGCGGTCAGGTCCGGGTCTCCGCCGATGCGCATCTCCAGGTTGAAGACGGTCTCTCCGTGCCGCGCCAGGTAGAGGTTCTGCACCCAGTCGGACACCAGCAGGTCGCGCACGATGCGGTAGTGGGGCAGCACGGCCTGCACGCGCTCGCGTTCGATGCGCTTGTGCAGGGAGTCCAGCACCACGAAGTTCTCTTCGTCCGCCAAAGGGTCGTAAAGGCCCCGGTAGTAGCGGATGCGCTCCCGGAAGCCCTCCTCGGCCTGTTCCGGCGTCAAATGGGCGAAATCCGGCATGGCGATCTTGCGGGATATGCTGGCCGAGACCAGTTCAGGGTCGTCGTTGACGCACTCAACGAAGAAGATCGGATAGCCGACGAAGAAGCTCTTGATGACCTGGCGGCGCTGCCTGGAGACGTTGGTGGCGTCCAGCACGGCCACCTCTCCCTTGCCGTGCAGGAAATCGGCGGCCCGCTCCATGTTGATGCGAGCGATCTTTTCGCGCAGGGCCACACCCTCGGCGTAGTCCGGAGAGTAGAAATCCGAGCAGGCGGTCTCGCTGGCCCCGCAGAGCTCCCGCCGCACGTCGCCGTTGTTGAAGACGGCGACCTCTATGCCCTCCTCGCTCAGGCACTGCCTGATCTTGGAAGCCACTGTGGACTTGCCCGAGGCGGGCAGCCCGACCATGGCTATGACCAGCTTCGTCGCTCCCATGGGGTCATCCTTTGTCCACGACTTTGGCCTTCATCACCCTGGAGCCCGGCGCAACGTCCGACGTGACCCACACGTTGGCCCCGATCACCGAGCCCTTGCCCACCGTGATGCGCCCGAGAACCGTGGCCCCGGAATAGATGGTCACGTCGTCCTCCACGATGGGGTGGCGCGCCAGGCCCTTGACCGGATTGCCGTTCTCGTCCTTGGGGAAGCTCTTGGCCCCCAGGGTCACGCCCTGGTAAACCCGGACGTTGTCGCCGATGATGCAGGTCTCGCCGATGACCACGCCCGTGCCATGGTCGATGAAGAACCCCTTGCCGATTCGCGCGCCGGGGTGGATGTCGATGCCCGTCTCGGAGTGGGCCATCTCCGTGATGATGCGCGGGATGATGTCCACGCCAAGCTCGTGGAGCTCATGGGCGATGCGCTGGTGGATGAGCGCGGTGATGCTCGGATAGCAGAAGATGGTTTCGCCCGGGCTCTTGGCGGCCGGGTCGCCCTCATAGGCGGCCTGCACGTCCAGCACCAGCTTCTCGCGGATGTCCGGCACGGAGCGCAAGAACGCCGTGGCCTTTTCCATGGCCTGGTCCTCGCAGCCGGTGCAGGCCTTGTTCTGCCCCACGCACACGAAGCAGTAGCCGCGCTTGATCTGGTCGGCCAGCTTGCGAAACACCACGTCCAGGTTACAGCCGGTGTGGTAGGCCAACGTGTCCGGAGTGACCTCGGAATCGCCGTAGTACCCCGGGAACAGCACCGCCTTCAAGCGGTCCACCACCTCGGAGAGGATCTCCAGGGACGGCATGGGCGAATCGGTGAGCTTGCGGCAGGCGAACGCCTGGTACGACGACGGCGCGCAGAGCTTGCCCACCACGTCGTCGATCACGTCTTTTTCCGGGGTCAGGGCCGCCAGCGCATGACGCTCGTGCTTCACGACTTATTCCTCCATCTCGGTGAACAGGGGCGTGCTCAGGTAACGCTCGCCCGTGTCGCAGACCATGAAAACGATCATTTTTCCCTTGTTCTGGGGCCGCTTGGCCAGCTCGAGCGCCGCGTGGCAGTTGGCACCCGACGAGATGCCGCACAGGATGCCCTCTTCGCGGAGCATCCGCCGGCCCATGGCCAGGGCCTCGTCATTGGTGACGCGCACCACCTCGTCGATGAGCGAGCGGTCCAGCACCTCGGGCACGAACCCGGCCCCGATGCCCTGGATCATGTGCGGCCCGGGCTCGCCGCCGGAGAGCACGGGCGAGGCGTCGGGCTCAACCGCCACGGCCCTGAGCCCGGCCTTGCGCTGCTTGAGCACCTGGGCCACGCCGGTAAGCGTGCCCCCGGTGCCCACTCCCGCCACGAACACGTCCACTGCGCCGTCCGTGTCGCGCCAGATCTCCTCGGCCGTGGTCAGGCGGTGGATCTCCGGGTTGGCCGGGTTGGCGAACTGCATGGGCATGAAAGCCTTGGGCAGCTCCGAAACCAGCTCGTGAGCTTTCTCGATGGCCCCCTTCATGCCCTTTTTCGCGTCGGTCAGCACCAGCTTGGCGCCGAAGCCCTTGAGCAGCGTGCGCCGCTCCACGCTCATGGATTCGGGCATGGTCAGCATGAGCTTGTAGCCGCGCACCGCGCACATGAAGGCCAGGCCGATGCCGGTGTTGCCGCTGGTGGGCTCCACGATCACCGTGTCCTTGTCCACCAGGCCGCGCTTCTCGGCGTCCAGGATCATGTTGGCGCCGATGCGGTCCTTCACGGAAAAGCAGGGGTTGGCCGATTCCAGCTTGGCCACCAGCTGCACGTCCAGGCCCCGGCCGATACGGTTCAGGCGCACCAGGGGCGTGTTGCCCACCAGTTCGATCATGTTCGAGGCGATGTTCATTGTCGCGCTCCACGCCCGTCAAGGCGGGCCAAGGTTGCAGCATTGCGGTCGTAGCGCCAGTCCTGGGCTTGGTCCAGGCGGACGCCGCCTATCCAGCGCCCCCGGCCGCCCGTTCGCATCCAGTCCGATCCGCCGGAGAGGGTCCGCTCCCCGGCCTTGGTCAGCCGGACCATCCGGTCCGGAAAATTCCCTTCGTCACCGGCCAGCAAGGGCGCGGGCCCGGACATGAGCCGGGACGCCATCAGCCAGCAGGACCAGTCCCCGAAAAAAGGGCGCTCCTCCTGGCGCGAGACCGCCTTGAAAAGCGCCGCTCCGCTGACAGGCCCGGACGAGGCCGCCTCAAGCATCACCCGCTCCAGGCGCGAAAGCCCGTCTCCGACGCCGGGGTATTCCTCCAGGAGCCTGCCCACGGCCTCGGCGACATACGGCAGCCCCTCGACGCCCTCGGCAACGAACCTCTCCAGCCCGGACGGATCGGGGGACGTGAAAGCCCGCCAGGCCTCGTCCGCCGCGCGCATGGTTGCGGCGTCCAGGGGCTCAAGCGCCTTGAGCAGCCCCTCGCTGTCCAGGCCCGAGAACCCCGCGCCGCGAAACGCGAGGATGCTCCCGGGCGCGACCCCGAGCCCGCGAAGCAGCGACACCACCTCCAGCATCTGGAGCTGGTCGAACAGGTCCGCCTCGAACCACAGCACCGCGCCGTCCGCGGCCGATCGTTCCACCAGGCGGTCGCGCTCATCCAAAGAGCCCAGGACCTCCTCGTAGTCCCCCCAGCCGCAGGAGGCGATGAAATCCGCCCGTATCTCCCGCAGTTCGCGCCCGGTCACGTCCGAGGGCACGGGGCCTTCGTGCAGCACGTCCCGCCAGGGGAGCACCTCGTCCGCCATTCCCGCGCGCCTGAGCTCTTCGGCCGCGAAGTCGCCGCAGGTTATGTGCAGCATATGCCCACCTATTCCAGAGGCCGCTTCAGGTAGCGGTAGTAGCCGTCGTACTGCTGCACCGCCGCAAGCGGGTTGTGCCCAAGCAGGCGGTCCTTCACGGCGAGCACCGTGCAGGGGGCTTCGGCGTACTTGATGAAAAGCGAATCGTGCCCCACGCACAGCCCCAGCAGCACGTTGAAATCGGTCCGCGAGGCGTTCAGCGCCTCGGCCTGGAACACCGGGTTGCACATGCTCTCGTGGACCGCGCCGGGGTCCACCTGTTCGCAGGGCTTGATGCCGATCTCCGACTTGGACACGGCCCCAGCCTTGCAGGACACGGACACCGTCTCGAAGCCGTTGGTCGTAAAAATCTCGTGCACCACGGCCCCTTCCTTGCGGAGTCCGATGCAGAACGCCAGCCCGAGGCGACGATACCCCATGCGGCGGGCGAATTCCACGATCTCGACGATGCGGGGCTTCACCGGCCTGACGGACGCGTAGCCGCCGTCGCGCCCGCCGTAGCACTCGGACTCCTGCGCGGAGGCGTTGTACGCGAATTCCAGGTTCTGCGGAGAGATTGTCGCCGAGAGGGCCTTCCCGGACTCCTCGGACATGCGCAGGGACGGGCAGTTGGCCGGAGCCTTCCCCTTGGCGTTGCGGCAGAAGCGCACGGACCAGTCGTAGGGGCACAAGGCGCAGGTGGGATGGTCGAAAGCGGCAGGCATGGATGCTCCGGGGAAATACGTGCTTGCCGGGGCTTCGCCCCGGACCCCAGCAGGGCTCTGCCCTGCACCCGCCAGGGAGACATCCGTCTCCCTGGACCCTCTTACCGCTTCGCGTCCGCGAGCGTTAACGCTCACGGCCGCGAAGCCCGCTATAAGTTTTTTGAGAGAGTCCAGAGAGAACTTTTTTCAAAAAGTTCTCTCTGGCCGCCGAAGGCTCTTAACAAGTACAGGCCGGAGCTTCGCCCTCGGTCCGCTTGAACGGCGAAATCTCCCGCAGCCTGGAGATGATCTTGGGCAGCTCGTTAAGCACCAGGTCCACGTCGGCCTCGGTGTTGAAGCGCGACAGGCTGAAACGGATGGAGCCATGGGCGTAGGTGAACGGCACGCCAAGCGCCCGTAGCACGTGGGACGGCTCAAGCGACCCGGACGTGCAGGCCGATCCGGAGCTTGCGCAGATGCCGAAGGCGTCCATCATGAGCAGGATCGCCTCGCCCTCCACGTATTGGAAGGAGATGTTGGTGGTGTTGGGCAGGCGCGACTCCGTGGTGCCGTTGACGCGCGCGTCGGGCACGGCGGCCAGCAGGCCCTTTTCCAGCCGGTCGCGCATGGCCCGCACCACGGAGTTCTCGTGGCCGATGTTGCCCATGGCGATCTCGCAGGCTTTGCCCAGGCCGATGATGCCGGTGGTGTTCTCGGTGCCGGCGCGGCGTCCGTGCTCCTGGTGGCCGCCCATCATGAAGGGCCTGAACTGGGTGCCCTTGCGCACGAAGAGCGCTCCCACGCCCTTGGGGGCGTGCACCTTGTGTCCGGACACGGCCAGGAAGTCCACGGGCAAGGTCTTCAGGTCGAAGGGCACCTTGCCGAGCACCTGCACGGCGTCGGTGTGCACGAGCACGCCGCGCTCCTTGGCGATTTCGGCGACCTCCTGGATGGGGAAGACCACGCCGGTCTCGTTGTTGGCGAACATGACGGAGACGAGCGCCGTGTCGGGGCGGATGGCGTCGCGCAGCTCGTCCAAGTCCAGGCGGCCCTCAACGTCCACCCCCAGGTAGGTGGCCTCGTAGCCGCCCTTCTTCTCCAGGTGCTTGACCACGTTGAGCACG
Source organism: Fundidesulfovibrio terrae (assembly GCF_022808915.1). Classification (NCBI taxonomy): domain Bacteria; kingdom Pseudomonadati; phylum Thermodesulfobacteriota; class Desulfovibrionia; order Desulfovibrionales; family Desulfovibrionaceae; genus Fundidesulfovibrio; species Fundidesulfovibrio terrae. The sequence goes on along the minus strand of NZ_JAKZFS010000001.1, from coordinate 980,305 downwards.
GCGGGGTGCTCGACACGGGTGGTGATGAGGTGGCGCTTCTCGGGCTGGGAGGCCAGGGCCGAGCGGATGGCGGTGTTGTCGCCCTCGGTGCCGCAGGCGTTGAAGAGCACCTCGCCGGGGGTGCAGCCGAAGGCGGCGGCCACGCGTTCGCGGGCCTCGCTTATCTTGCGGCCCACCTGCCCGCCGAAGGTGTGCATGCTCGAGGGGTTGCCGTAGAGCTCCGAAAAGTACGGCAGCATCTCGTCAAGGACGGCCGGGTCCACCTTGGTGGTGGCGTTGTTGTCCATATAGACGGCGGCCATCAGCGCACCTCCTCCACGATCAGGTCGGGTTCAACGGCGTCGCGCAGGCGCTTTTCCACGAACTGCTTAAGCGTGAGCTGGCTGGACTTGCACGAGGAGCACGCCCCGCGCAGCTGCACCAGCACGCGCTTGCCTTCCACGTCCACCAGCTCGATGTTGCCGCCGTCCTGCTGGAGGCTGGGGCTGATCTCCTCATCGATGATCTTGGAGACGAGCTTCATGCGCTGCAGGTTGGTGAGCCCGGCGGGCTTGACGATCTCCAGCGGCTTCAGGACCTTCTTCTGCCCCTTGGCCTCGGCCAGGAGGTCGGCCAGCTTGTCCAGGCACTTGCCGCAGCCGCCGCCGGCCTTGGTGTAGTCGGTGATCTCCTCCACGGAGGAGAGGTTGTTCTCGGCGATGGCCCGGCGGATGGTCTCGTCGGTGACGCCGAAGCATTCGCAGACGACCTCGCCCTCCTGGTGGGGGGCGACGGGCTGGCCGCGCAGGTTGGCCACGGCGGCCTCCAGGGCCTCCTTGCCCATGACCGAGCAGTGCATCTTCTCCTTGGGCAGCCCGCCCAAAAACTCGGCGATGTCCTGGTTGGACACGGCCAGGGCCTCATCCACGGTCTTGCCCTTGATCATCTCGGTGAGAGCCGAGGAGGACGCGATGGCGCTGGCGCAGCCGAAGGTCTGGAACTTGGCGTCCACGATGCGGTCGTTCTCGTCCACCTTGAGGAAGAGCTTGAGTGCGTCGCCGCAGGCCAGCGAGCCGACCTCGCCTACCGCGTTGGCGTCCGCTATCTCGCCCACGTTCTTGGGGTTGATGAAGTGCTCACGCACCTTGTCGGTATATTCCCACATAAGAATTCTCCTGGTTTGAAACGAGGCAGTGCTATGAAGACGAAAAATAACACCTCCCCCCGGTTTATGGAAGTGCCCCGGGGGAAATTGTTCCGCAGGCGCGGCCGGTTAATCCTCGTCGTAGCCGTCGGCCCCGGCCTCGTAGGAGGCTTCCACCACGATGGCGATGCCGCCGCGCGGACGGAAGTCGCCCGTGACCATCATGCGGCGTGGTTTGCAGGCGGCCACCAGGTCATCCATGATGCGGTTGGTGAGGGTCTCCATGAAGGAGGGCTCGCCCCGGTAGCTGAACAGGTAGAGCTTGAGCGACTTGGACTCGATGCAGCGCTCGCCGGGCACGTAGGTGATGGCGATGGTGCCGAAGTCCGGCTGGCCGGTCATGGGGCAGAGGCTGGTGAATTCCTCAGTCTCGAAGGTGATCTGGTACTCGCGGCCGGGGAAGCGGTTGGGGAAGGTCTCGATGAGGCCGGGGTCCACGCGCTCGGGATATTTGGTGCCCGCCTGGCCCAGGTGGGTCAGGGAGGAAACGTCGTCTTTCATGCTCATGGGATGCTCCTTCTGCCGGCATATTTTGACGCCGGGCCGCATCTGGATTAGACTTTCGGGATATTCGCGTCAAATGGTGGGAATGATGTCGGTCATGGTCACGGAGATATTCCACTCCATCCAAGGGGAGTCCTCGCACGCCGGACGGCCGTGCACCTTCGTGCGCCTTTCGGGCTGCAACCTGCGCTGCGAGTGGTGCGACACGCGCTACTCCTGGGAGGAAGGCCAGGCCATGAGCCGCAGGGACGTGCTCTGGGCCGTGGCCGGACACCGCTGCCGCCTGGTGGAGATCACCGGCGGCGAGCCCCTGGCCCAGCGCGAGACGCCGCGCCTGGCCGCGCTTCTGCTGGAACACGGCTACGAGGTGCTGGTGGAGACCAACGGCTCCTACCCCGTGGACGTGCTGGACGAGCGCGTCACGGCCATCGTGGACATCAAGTGCCCCTCCAGCGGCATGCACACCTGCACCGACTGGAGCAACCTGGAGCGCCTGCGCGCCCGTGACGAGCTGAAATTCGTCATCGCCGACCGCCTGGACTACGAATACGCCACGCGGGTGGTGCGCCGGATCCTGCCCCAGGAGCGCCACATCCACTTCTCGCCGGTGCTGTCGCGGCTGGCCCCGGCGGAGCTGGCCGCCTGGATACTGGAAGAGCGCCTGCCCATCCGCCTGAGCCTGCAGCTGCACAAGATCATCTGGGACCCCGAGGCGCGCGGGGTCTGAGGGCGTCATCGCGGACGGATTACGCACAAGACACCGGACCCCATATGCGGGGGGTCTGAATTCATACCGAGGTTCATCGTGAAGAACGCCGTGGTTCTCTTTTCCGGAGGACTCGACTCCTCCACCTGTCTGGCCATCGCCAAGTCCCAGGGATTCAACGCCTACGCCTTGAGCTTCCGCTACGGGCAGCGCCACACCGTGGAGCTTGAGGCCGCAAAACGGGTGGCCAAGCACCTGGGCGCGGCCGGGCACCTGATCCTGGACGTGCCGCTCGGGTGCATCGGGGGGTCGGCCCTGACCGCCGACATCGACGTGCCCAAGGACCGCGACGTGGCCGTGATGGAGGAGGAAATCCCCGTGACCTACGTCCCGGCCCGCAACACCGTCTTTTTGTCCCTGGCCCTGGCCTGGGCCGAGGTGCTGCCCGCGGCGGACATCTTCATCGGGGTCAATGCCCTGGACTACTCGGGCTACCCGGACTGCCGCCCCGAATTCGTGGCCGCCTTCGAGAACATGGCGAACTTAGCCATAAAAGAGGCCGTGGAAGGGCGCTTGAAGATGAAGATCCACGCCCCCCTCATGCACTGGGACAAGGCCAGGATCATCCAGGAGGGCATGAAGCTCGGGGTGAAATACGGGCTCACGCACAGCTGCTACGACCCCAGCCCCGAGGGGCTTGCGTGTGGCAGATGCGATTCGTGTCTGCTCAGGAAGAAGGGGTTCGCCGAGGCGGGGGTGGACGATCCGACGGGGTATGCCTTGGACGCGAGCTGACCTACAGGCCGAGCCAGAGGGCCAGGGTCCGGTTCACCTGCACCATGACCTCGTCGCTCACGCGTCCGGCCACTTGCCGCACCCGCTCGCGTTTCACGGCCGACACTTTGTCCACCATGATCTGCGAGGGAGCCTGGAGTCCGTTGGCGGAAGATGGTTCCACCGGAATCCGGAACAGGGGGGCGTCGATGAGGTGTGACGACAGTGGGCAGACCACCACGCTCGCATGGGTCTCGTTGGCTTGGTCGTGCTGCACCACCAGCGCGGGGCGCGTCTTGCCGTAGTCGCCGGACATGGCCACGATGACGATGTCGCCTCGTTTCATCCGGCGTCGTCCCAGGCGCTTGCGTCCTCAAGAAAAGCCAGCACGTCCTGTTCGTCGGGCCCTTGGCTGGCCAGCATGGATTGCCGCCGCAATTCTCCGGCGATGGCCGGGGAGCGGGTATCCGGCACCCATATCTGAACAGGCCGAAGGCCAGCCTGCTTCATGCGCACCCTGTACTGCTTCATCTTCTGGCTGGGGCTGAGAGGGGAATGCGTTTGCATATCTTTGCGTCCTCCGGCAAAACGTAACATAGTTACCATCCCGGCAGATGTCAATTGCCCCAAGGCCCCTCACCTCACCGTCCGAGCCCCTTCAGATATACCCAGGCGATCCCCAACAGCTCGTGGGCGCATTCGTAGGATTTTTCCATCCCGTAGGGGGTGGGGAGGAACATCGTGAAACTAAACGGCGCCCCTGACGATGTGAAGTGCGTCGGGGCCGCCACCGGGTCCATGCCGTATTTGCGGAAGAGCAGCATGGACCTGGGCATGTGCACCGCCGACGTCACCAGGAGCATCTTCTCGCCGTTCACCATCTTGGCCACGGCGACGGCCTGGTCTTCGGTATCCAGCGACTTCGTTTCCAGCACGATCTCCCCTTCGGGAACCCCCAGCTCGCGCGCCAGCTTGGCCATGATCTCCGCCGCGGCCACCTGCCCGTCCAGCACGCCTCCGGAGATGAGCAGCTTCGCCCCGGGTATCCTCTTGAGCAGCAGGACCCCCTCCACCAGCCTGTGCATGGTGGCGTCGTAGTTCTGGCTGGTCAGAGGCGTGCGGTCGTCGCTGGCGGCGTAGCTGCTGAGCACCACCACCCACTTCACGCCCTGGGGGATGTCCGCCTGGGTGAGGATGGGCTTGTATTCGTATTCCAGCCGCCTGAGGATTTCGTTGGAGAATACCGGCATGGACTGCGCCAGCAGCAGGACCAGCCCGGCCAGGCAGAGCATGCGCCCCGCCCTGGCCCTCCTGGGAACAAACGACATGGCCACGCCGAGCGCGAGCGCCAGGACCATCAGCGAAAAGGGAAACAGAAAGAAGGACAGTATCTTCTTGAGCAGCATGGGACTCCCTGTCATCCGCCGCACAGGTAGTGCGCGTTGAACGGGTCCGTGGGGATCTCGCACACCTCCACCGTGGCGAATCCGGCCTCGCGGAGCATTTCGAGCGCCCTGCCGCGCCCCCACATGGTGCCCAGGCCCGCCCCGCCGTCCACGAGCCCCACCGGCATGCAGTGCATCAGGCTCACCGTATAGAGAAACGCACCCAGCGGATGGTCCACATTGCCCGAAAGCTCGGTCTCGGCCTTGATGTCCACCATGGAGAAGAGCCCGCCATCGGCCAGCACGGCCCGTATCCCCTTGAGCACATCCAGGGGCCGGGTCTGGTCGTGCACGGCGTCGAAGGCGGTCACGTAGTCGAAGCTCCCGGCCAGGACCGGATCGTCTTTGAGTCCGGCCGCGTCGCGCAGCTCGAACCGGGTGTTGGAAATCCCCAGGCGTCCGGCCTCGGCGCGCGCCACCGCGAGCGCCTCCTCCGAGATGTCGATGCCGGTGAAGCTGCTCTCCGGGAAGGCTGCGGCCATGAGCAGCACCGCCACTCCCTCGGAGCATCCCACGTCCAGCACCCGGATGCCCCGCTTGAGACGCGCGACCACCGCGCCCCCGGCCACGGACGGCAGGAACACGTCCACCAGCATCTTCCTGTGCTTGGCCTCGGCCACCTGGGCCATCCAGTCGTGGAACGGCGGATAGCGGTCGTAGGGCACGCCCTCGCCCGTGCGGAATGCGCGCTGCACGTCGTCCAGGACGCACCGGGTCAGGATCGGCAACTCCTGGGTGTAGACCCCGATGTTGCCGCTTCCGGCCCGGCGGGTGAGCAGGTCCGCGTGCTCGCGCGGAAGCGTGAACAGGTCCTCGCCGGAGGGGGAGACGGCCAGGTCGACGATGCCGCCGCAGACCATGACGCACAGCCACTCGCGCACGTAGCGCCCGTCAAGGCCGGCCTCGCGGGCGATCCCGTCGCTGGTGGCCGCGCCGCCCAGGCGGTCCATGGCCTCCAGGAGGCCCGTCCGGTAGCCCAGGCACAAGGCGGTGTTCACGGCGGATGCGTTCAGGACGGCGGTCATCTTCCCGGCGAATGCGGCGCGTCTGTCGTCGGAGGCGGAGGTCATGGTCCGTGCTCCCTCGTTGTGCTTCTACTTGAGAATAAACCCCAGGGCCTTGAGGTTCCTGCCCCAGCCGCTCCAGTGTCCCGTCTCCATGGTCAGCAGCCGGCGGTGCTCGTCATAACGGGCGTGCACGTTGGTCTCGATGGAGCACCTGCGGTCGTAATTGGTGTGCGAGAGCGCCAGTTCCCACTGCCCGCCCCCCAGATCCTTCACCTTCTCCACCACGAACACGTGCCCGGTGCTCATGCGGTGATTGGAATTGTCGCCCAGGATCAATATCGAAACCGCGGTGGGCTTGCCGGTCACGTGTCCGTTCTGGTCCTCGCACTTGTACCAGCTGATGGGCGAGAGTTCGTAGTTGCCCCGGCAGCAGGAATTGCCCGTGCGGCAACGCCCGTAGGGCAGGCTCTGCGGCTCGCAGCGGTGGAAGAGCCGCCCGTGGCTCAGGTTGTAGCACGGGTGCTTGCCGCCGCTTACGTCGATGGGATCGCCCGTATCCTGGACCTTCTTCTTGCCCTTCTTGGCGGCCAGGGCCGGAGCGCCCTGCCCCGCCAGCACAAGTCCGAGGACCACCGCCAGGACCCAGGCTATCCTCCTCGCCGACACCAACGCGACCAGAGCACGCTTCATGCAACCTCCTCCATCCAGCCCGGCCCGACCACCACCGGCCCCCGGGGCATGGGCGCGAAGCTGAATCCGTCGATCAGTTCATGGGGGGAAACCAGGCGCGGAGCGTCCAGGAGCCCGGCCTTCCAGGCCAGGTATCCGGTGATCGCCTGCGCAGAGACTCCCGACTCGCGCAGCAGCCCGAGGTCCACGTCGCCGCGCCGTTTGGAGAGCCGCCTGCCGTCAGGGTCCAGCAGCAGGGGCACATGGGCGAAGGCTGGTTCGGGCCAGCCGAAGGCGCGGAAGAGATGAATCTGCCGGGCCGTGGAATCGAGCAGGTCCGCCCCGCGCACCACCTCGGTTATGGCTTGCGCCGCGTCATCGGCGACGACCGCCAGTTGGTAGGCGTGCGTTCCGTCTGCGCGGCGCAGCACGAAATCGCCGCAGTGCGCGGCCAAGTCCTGCGTCTGCGGCCCCAGCGCCAGATCCGTGAATTCGATATGCAGGGCGGGCACGGCAAGCCGCAGCGAGGGCCTTCTGCCCTGGGCCTGCCGGGCCTCGCGCTCGGAAACGGAGAGGTTCAGGCAGGTTCCGGCGTAGACCGGCTCGGCCTCACCCGCGTGGGGGGCGCGCACCACGTCCGCGTGGGCGACGCAGGGTGTTCCGCACTCGTGGCCCGTGCCGGGGGCGCTCCCGGCCTTGGCCGCCAGCGCGGCGTCGCGCAGTTCGGCCCGGGTGCACCAGCACGGGTAGACGAGCCCCCGCGCCTCCAGCAGTTCCAGGCAGCGCTGGTAGTACTCACGGCGTTCGTCCTGGCGGTAGGGGCCGTACGGGCCGCCCTTGTCCGGGCCTTCATCCCAGTCCAGGCCGAGCCAGGCAAGGTCCTGGAGGATTGCCCGGGCGAAATGCTCCTTGGAGCGTTCCGGGTCCAGGTCTTCCATGCGCAGCACCACCGCCCCGCCCTGGGAGCGCGCCGACAGCCAGGCCATGAGCGCGGTCCAGGCGTTGCCCAGGTGCATGCGCCCGGACGGGCTCGGGGCGAAGCGGCCCCGGGTCGTCATTTCCCGGCCCTGGCCTTGGCGATGAGTTCCGGACGGTACTCGAAGTGCATGATGTCGAACTCGGCCCACTTGCCGCCCCAGATGAAGCCGTGGCGCTCGAAGACCTCCGTCACCTCGGGGGGGAATGCTTTGCGCAGCCCCAGGGGATCGTTGCCCTTGTACCACTGCCAGTAGGTGTTGCGCTTGGCGTTCAGATCGATGGCCGCGCCGAAGCTGTGCATGGACAGGCGCTCCGTGCCCGCGATGGCCCGCCAGGCGAAGGTGCCGCTTATTGGCATAAGACGCGCCCGGATGTCCGGCCTGGCGGCCAGGGATTCAAGCTCCCGCCCCACGGCCTCCAAGGCCTTGGCCGCGCCGTTGCGGGAATTGAACATGACGGTGGTGTTCAGGAAGGGCACCGGCACCAGGTTGGCCTTCACTTCGGCCGGGTCGTGGCCGTAGACGGCCTTGAAAAAGGCGGTAATGCGCCTGCGTCCGGGATGGAAGTTAGGCTCCGGCTCCGACGTGACCGGCCCCAGGGGATAGGGCTGGGCCAGCATGTCCTCGATGTCGGGGTCGTCCAGGGCCTGCTCGGGAGTCTTCACCCTGCCGTCGTCGTAGACCAGGCGCACGCCGTCGCTCAGCGTGAGCCCGCCCGCGTCGATGGATTTCACCGCCTCGGGGTAGAAGCGGCGCATGAGTTCCAAGTCGGAGGTCTTGTCCGCGAAGGCGGAGGAGGCAATCAGGATCGAAAGAACGAGCAGGGGAAGGATGATCTTTTTCACGAGGCGCACAGTGTCACGCCGGGCGGGCCGGCGTCAAACCGATTCCGTGCGGAGGCCCGCCGCCCGGTCTCCGGCTACCCTTGCGGCAGACGCCGTGCCCGGCGCTGCTCGAGCCTGCGCCGGGTGCGAACAGGTCCCCTACACCTTCTTGTGCAGGAGCTTCTGGAAGATGGCCTCGGCGTTCTTCTCGGCCTTCTGGAGTTCGTCGGCGGTGAGGCCGCAGCCCAGGGCGATCATGCGCCGCATCTCCTGGGACACCAGGTCGCCGGGCGCGTGGGCGTCGTTGTCGATGACCAGCTTGGCTTTCAACTTGCGGGCCATCATGGCCACGTGCCCGTTGGTCAGGCTATGGCCCTTGCGGGTGGTGATCTCCAGGCACACGCCTTTCTCGGCGGCCAGGGCCACCTCCTGCTCGGTGATGAGCCCAGGATGGGCCAGCACGTCCGCGCCGCCCTCGATGGCCGCAAGGTTGGTCCCCCTGGCCACGGGCTCCACGATGGTCTCGCCGTGCACCACCACCAGCATGGCCCCGGCGCGCCGGGCCTCCACGATAAGCCCGGGGATCAGCGCGGGCGGACAGTGGGTCAGCTCCACGCCCACGGCCAGGTTGCAGTCCAAGTATGGGCCGGTCTCATCGGCGAAACGGCGCAGGTTCTCGATGATGTGGTACATGTTGGAGGGGTCGGCGTGGTCGGTGATGGCCAGCCCCTTGTACCCGGCCTTGGCGGCGCGGCGCACGAGTTCGGCGGGGATGAGTTCGCCGTCGGAGAACGTGGTGTGGGTGTGCAGGTCGATCATGGCTTCATCTACATCTTGTATTTGGTGTCGTCGGGGTTGTAGCTTTCCAGGATGTCGGCCCACTTGTCCTCGCCCTCGGCGCTCGCTCCGGGCTTGGGCTTGGCCTCGGACAGGGACGCGATCACCTTGGGGTCCACCAGGATGGACGCCCCGGCGCGCAGGGCCAGGGCCACGGCGTCCGAAGGACGCGCGTCGATCTCGATCAGCTTGCCCCCCTGGTCCACGGAGATCACCGCGAAGAAGGTGCCTTCCTTGAGTTCCGTGACCGACACGGCGCGCACCGTGCCGCCCAGGAGCCCGAGCGCGGTGAGCAGCAGGTCGTGGGTCATGGGCCGGGGCAGCTTCACCTCGTTGAGCGTGAGCGATATGGCCATGGCTTCCATGGCGCCGATCCAGATGGGCAGGGTGATCGTGTCCTCGACGTCCTTGAGGATGAGCACCGGGGCCTGGGTGTCCTCGTCCAGGGCCAGCCCGAAAACCTTCATCTCTATCATGACGCCCCCTCCCCCCAGAGTGAATGCTTCTTGGCCTGGGTGATACGCACCGAAACGATACGCCCCGTGAGGTCCGGCTCGGCCGGACCCGCGAAGTTCACCACCCGCCCGGCCTCGTCCCGGCCGCGCCAGGCCGGCTCCTCACTTCCCCTGCGAAAGCCTGGGCCTTCAACCAGCACCTTGGCCGTGGTTCCGGCCAGGCTTTCCAGCATGGCCTCCTGCTGGGCATTTTGCAAGGCCTGAAGCTCGGCCAGCCGCCAGGATTTGATCTCGTCCGGCACCTTGGGCTCCATCTTCACCGAGGCCACGCCGGGGCGGTCGCTGTAGAGGAAGGAGAAGGAGCCCTCGAAGCGCACCTGGCGCATGAGGTCGAGCGTGGCCTTGAAATCCGCCTCGGTTTCGCCGGGAAACCCCACGATGAAATCCGTGGAAAGCGAAATGTCCGGGCGCGCCCTGCGCAGTCCTTCGACCTTCTTCAAATATTGATCGACCGTGTACTTGCGCCCCATGCGTCTCAGCACCGCGTCCGACCCGGACTGCACCGGCAGGTGCAGGCTGGGGCAGAGGTTGGGCAGGTCGCCGAAAGCCTCGATGACCTCCTCGGCCAGGTCCTTGGGGTGCGAGGTGGTGAAGCGGATGCGCTCGATGCCGGGAATGGCGGCCACGGCGCGCAGAAGCTGCGGGAAGAGCACTCCGTCGCCGCCCGCGTCCAGGCCGTAGCTGTTCACGTTCTGCCCCAGGAGCGTGACCTCCCTGACGCCCGAACCCGCCAGCGCGAAGCACTCCTGAAGCACCGCGGCGCTGGCCCGGGACTTCTGGCGGCCGCGCACGTGGGGCACGATGCAGTAGGCGCAGAAGTTGTCGCAGCCCTGCATGATGTTGACGAAGGCCGTGGGCGAGGCGGCCTTTCCGGGCAGGGCCGGGTCGCGCTCCAGGTAGTCTTCGGTGAAATCCAGAAGCGACAGGCGAAGCTTGGGTTCGCGGGCCAGGCGGGCCAGGGCGGCCGGGGCCTGGGACACGCCGTCCGTGCCGAAGACCAGGCGCACGAAGGGAAAGCGGTTCCAGAGCTTGGTGCCCACCTGCTGGGCCACGCAGCCGCCCACGGCGCAGAATATGGAGGGATCGCGTTCGAGGTGTTCGGAGAGCCTGCCAAGCAGGCTGTAGACCTTCTGCTCGGGCTTGTCGCGCACGGAGCAGGTGTTGACCACATAGACCTGGGCCTCTCCGGCGGGGACCTGTTCCCAGCCGAGGCCCTCAAGGCTGCGGCCGAGCCAGCCGGAGTCGGCCGCGTTCATCTGGCAGCCGAACGTGAGGACGTGAAACTTCATCCTCGCATCATAATGCATGGATTGGCCGCGGTCAAAGGGCGGGAAAACGCTCCCGCGCGCGGGCGTCACTCCCGCCCGTGCCCAAGCCAGGCGGAAAAGCGCTCCAGCACCTTGGCCAGCATCTCGTCCGTGCTCGAGGCGGCCGCGTCCAGCACCAGTTCGGCCCGGGGATCCTCCTCGAAGGGGACGTCCACGCCGATGACCTGCCCCAGGCCCTCGAACTTCTGGCCCGTGGCTTTGCGCTTCATGGCCTTGGCGTAGAGCCCGGCCATGACCGTGCCCTCGGGCCTGGCGGATTCCCGCTTCATGGCCGTGGTCACGCCGCAGCGCAGATGCACCTCCGCGAAGCGTTCGATCAGCTCGCGGGCGCGCTCACGCATGGCCACCTGCGGGCCGGAACCGTCCATGAGCACGATCCTGCCCTCCCCGGCCAGGCCGGCGGCCTCCTCGGCGAACATCCTGTAGGCCTCGGCGCGCTCCTTGACGGTGTAGAGGGGGCGCGGCGTGTAGTGGGCGCGCCGGGCGTCCATCTGGAGGAGCACCGCGTCCAGCCCCCGCTTCTTCAACACATCCAGCACGGCCCTGGCCAGGGTGGACTTGCCCGATCCGGGCAGCCCGGTGAACCACAGGGCGGCCCCGGTCTTGTCGGCCTCTGGTCCTTCCGTGTCGTCCAGGGCGGCGTTTCCGTCAGTTTGCATATTCCTACCGTGATACCGTTTGATCCCGCGGAGCTATCGGGGATTCCAAAGGGACCCCGTCCCTTTGGCCGCCGGAGGCATCTTCCCTCCTGCTCTTACTCCAAATACTTATTGATCCCCCGCCAGTCGAACCGCTCCTCTTCCAGCACCCGCTCCAGGAAGCGCAGCAACCCCTCGCGCACCGGCTCGGGGTGGTGGGGGTACCACTGGGGCGAGGCGATGACCAGCCCGCGGAACACATAAAAAGGCGCAATGACTTCCAGTATCTCCTCGTCCCCCGTCCGTTCCAGGTACTCTTCCCAGAAGGCCGTATAGAGCTTCTCGAAGTCGCCCTGAAGCCTTGGCGTGCCGGTCTGGCCGTAGAGGCCGAAGAGCACGAAGTTGAGGCTCATGGTGGAGACGTCGTCGGCTGGTTCTCCGAATTCGCCCCTGCTGCGGTCCAGCACCGAGAAGTCGAACCGCCCGCCGTCCTCGCGCACCAGGGTATTCCAGGGGTGGAAGTCGCCGTGCACCACGCTCAGGCGGTGGTTGTAGCTTCTGAGCTTCCAGCGCCAGTCCACCACGCGTTTCTCCAGGGCCTGAAAGCGCTCGGGCGGGAACTTGTCGTAGGGATGGGGGTAGGCGTCCACCAACCCGAAGATGCACTCGGAGGCCCCGATGAGGTTGCGCACGCGGCGCAGGTAGAGGTCCGGGTCGTCGCTCTTGTCCGCGTGGATTTCGGCCAGCCAGCCCGCGAAGTCCCGGGCCAGGGCGATATCCGCGGGTGTGGCTCCCTCGCGGACGATGCGTTCGAGCGTCTCGTGGTAGCCGTCGCCGTCCACCAGCTCGGTGAGGATGAAGAATTCCTTGGGGTCCACCACTGCGGCCATCTTGTCGTGCACGTCGAAGTAGCCCAGGCCCATGGGCTTGGCATGGCGGGGCAGGCGTCCCGAGGTCTCGTGCTGGAACATGAGGATGGCGGCGCGGTCCCAGTAGAACTGGTGGCCGTACTTATCGCCGCGCATGATGGAGAGCACGGCGGACTTGAGGCGGCCCTCCACTGAGAACTCCAGGCGCAGGGGCTTGCCGTAGCCGAACTCCTTCATGCCCTGGGTTCCGACCTGGCCGATCTCGCCGAGCCAGGTGAGTTTCGCGGTATCGCCGAACACCTGGCGCAGATAGGCCTGGATTTTTTCCGGGCCTATGACCAGGGGGGTCTTTTCCTCGGTTCCCTTGCGCATGACGCCTCCCGGGCGCGGTGCGGCGCCCTCACGATCCGATCATGCAGGCGGCCGGACCGGCACTCGAAAGCCCGGCCCCCCGCCTGCTGAAACCGTCCCCCTAGTCGGCCTTGCCGAAGTTCTCCTCGTAGCGCGCCCAGAATTCGGCCTCGGTGAAGGCGTGTTCCTGGGTGCCGTGCTGCTCCACGCAGTAGGCGGCGCACACCGCGCCCATGCGGGCGGCCACGGGCAGGGGCTTGCCCTGTGCCAGGCCGCGCAGGAGGCCCGCCCGGAAGGAGTCGCCCGCGCCGGTGGGGTCCTTGACGCCCGAGATGCAGGCGGCGGGCACGCGGGTCTCCACGCCCTTTTCATTGATGACCGAGCCTTCCTCGCCCAGGGTGGTGATGAGGATGCCCACCCGGTGCAGGATGGACTCCTTGGTGAGGCCGGTGGCGTTCATGATGAGTTGGAGCTCGTAGTCGTTGGTGATGAGGTAGCTGGCGCCGGTGAGCATCTCGGCCAGCTCCTCGCCGGAGAAGGCGGTGATGTTCTGGCCGGGATCGTAGAAGAAGGGGATGTTCAACTCCTTGAACTTGGCGCTGTAGAACTTCATGTCCGCCAGGCAGCCGGGGGCCACGATGCCGAGCGTGGAGGCCGGGTCGAAGCCGTCCAGGGAGAACCCGGCCTGGACCTTCATGGCCCCGGGGTTGAAGGCGGTGATCTGGTTGTCGGTCTGGTCGGTGGTGATGTAGGCCCCGGCGGTGAATTCCTCGGGCACGTTGCGGATGCCCTGCATGGTGAGCCCGTGCTGGGCCAGCCAGGCCGCATAGGGCTCGAAGTCCTTGCCCACGGTGGCGATGATGGTGGGGCTGTCGCCCAAAAGGCTCAGCGAATAGGCGATGTTGCCGGCCGTTCCGCCGAACTTCTCCTGCAGGTCCTGAAGCACGAAGCACACCGAGAGGATGTGCAGCTTGTCGGGCAGGATGTGGTCGGCGAACTTGCCGGGGAAGGTCATGATCCGGTCGTAGGCCATGGACCCGAAGACGAGGATGCGCATCGAGGCTCCTTACGATTGCGGACCGGTTTCGGCGGAAATCCAGTCCAGGAAATCGGGGTTGCCGGCCGCCACCGGCAGGGCCACCACGCAGGGGACCTCGTAGGAATGGAGCTCCTTCACCCGCGCCACCACCGCATCCACCAGTTCGGAGCGGGTCTTGGCCACGAACAGGGCCTCGTCCTCCTCCTGGACCGCGCCGTCCCACCAATACAGGGATCGGACGCCGTCCAGGACGTTGGCGCAGGCCACCAGGCGCTCCTGGACCAGGGTCCGGCCGATGGCCAGGGCCTCGGCACGGTCCCGGGCGGTGACGTAGACGAACACGGCCGCCATGCTAGTTGCAGACCGGCTTGTCGCCGGGCTTGCGGGAGGCCAGCCAGGAAACCAGGCCGGGCTTGTCGGCGGCATCGAGCTTCGCGCCGTTTCTTATCATGTGCGACACCGTGGCGTCCCAGGCGTCCTGGTCCTTGACTCCCAGGTTTTTGCAGATGCGCGCGGGGGTGTGGCACCTGGTGCACACGCTTATGACGGTCTGCGCTGGGTCCTTGTCCTGGGCCCGGGCGAAAGCGGGGAGGCAGACGCCGAGGGCCAGGCACAGCACCATGGCCAGACGGGTACGTGTCATAGGTCGGACTCCTTGAAAAGGGCAAGTTTGACCCTGAATACACAAGTTTGCCGATTTTGCAACGCGCCGAGGCTTGCCCCTGCCCCCGGGCGTGGCTAGGATGATCGTATGTCACGACGTGAACGGCTCATGGAGTATTACCGGTCCATGCTGGGCTCGCTGGGTCACAGGAACTGGTGGCCCGCAAAGACGCCCTTCGAGGTGTGCGTGGGGGCCATCCTCACCCAGAACACCGCCTGGACCGGAGTGGAAAAGGCCATCGCCAACCTGGAAGGGGCGGGGGCGCTTACCCCCGAAACCCTGCGCGGCCTGCCGAGGCCTGAGCTTGAGGAGCTGATCCGCCCGGCCGGATATTTCCGGCTCAAGGCCGAGCGCCTGTCCGGCCTTTTGGACTATCTGGAACGGAGCTGCGGCTTCGACCTGCCGGAGCTTTCCCGGCGCGACATGGGCCAGGTGCGCGAGGAGCTTCTCGGGGTGCGCGGCGTGGGCCCCGAGACCGCGGACTCCATCCTGTGCTACGCGCTCGGCATGCCGAGCTTCGTGGTGGACGCCTACACCCGGCGCATCCTCTCCCGGCACGGCCTGGTTCCCGAGGACGCCCACTACGACGAGCTGCGAGACTATTTCATGGACGTGCTGGACCCCGATCCGGCCCTCTTCAATGATTTCCACGCCCAACTGGTGCGCGTGGGCAACCGGTTCTGCAAGACCAGGAAACCGCTGTGCGAAGAATGCCCCCTGGGACCCTTTCTTTCCTGATCCTGGTCCTGGCCCTGTCCGGGGTCCCCGTTCTGGCGGCGACGCCCTACCCGCTGACGGCCACCCCGGCCGAACTGGCCGCGCGCCCGGAACTGGAAAAGATCCAGTCCAACATCCGCGTCCTGGAGGCGCGCCTCAGGCAGCAGGCCACGCGTTTCGCGGCCCTTTCCGGCGAGGCAGGCAGGCTCTCGCGGGAGCGCCAGGGCCTCGAGGACGAAATCGCACAGCTCACCGGCAGGCTTAAAACCATGTTGCCCGCCCTCTGGGAGATGGACGTGCGCCTGAAGGGCGTCATGGACGCCTCCGTGGCTCCCTGGGACGAGACCGACCGGGGCCTCGCCTGGCTGGGCTCGGTGTACGCCCAGGCCCGCGAGGATCTGAACCGGCTGCGCATCAAGAACAACGAGCTGGCCGCCAATATGGAGAAGGAGGCCGGGCTCAAGCCCGAGGCCGACGCCCAGGGCTCCCAGACGGAATCCTCCCGGGACGCGCTTTTGGCCGAGCGTCTGAAGCTCCTGAAGGAGCTCACCGCGCTGCGCCGCGAGCGGCCCGCCCCTCCGGAACAGCTGGAACGCATCCTGGAGCAGGCGTCCCTGGCGGACTTCTCCCCTCTCGGGGTCGCGGACAAGCCCTTCGAGGCCGCGCGCGGGGTGCTGCCCTGGCCCGCCAAGGGAACTTCCGCCCAAGGATTCGCCCCCCAGACTTCGCCCGCCGTAAACGGCGTCTCCATCGCCACTGCCCCCGGAGCCAAGGTGACGGCGGTGCACTGGGGGAGGGTGGCTTTCGCGGGCGAAGTGAAGGGCCTGGGCCACGTGGTGGTGCTGGCCCACGGGGGAGGCGCGCTGACGGTCTATTCCCGCCTCTCTTCCGTGTCCGTTTCGCCCGGCCAGGAGGTCGCGCGCGGCGCCATCCTGGGCGCGGCGGGGGAACTCTCGCCGGGCGGTGCTTCCGGCATGTCTTTTGAATTGCGTTTTGGCTTGAAACCAATTAACCCCAGCCGATGGCTTATTGTCGGTTAAAACGCCGGCAGGGCTCAAGGCTTGCTGACGCATCCGGCCCCTGCGGCCGGTCTCTCGCTGGAGGCGATTCTATGTCCCGCATTTCCAAGACCGGGGTGGCCGTGATCGTTGCCGCCCTGATCCTCACCGCCGGATTGGCCCTGGCTCAGGAGGACCGGTTCGGTCCCCTCAAACGCTTCAGCCAGGTGCTCGACCTGGTGGAGAACAACTACGTCAAGAACGTGACCCGCCAGGAGCTCATCGACGGGGCCATCGTGGGCATGCTCCAGCAGCTCGACCCGCACTCCAGCTTCCTCTCCAAGGAAGACTTCAAGGAGATGCAGGTAAGCACCTCGGGCGAGTTCAGCGGCATCGGCATTGAAATCTCCGTGGAGAACGGACGCATCACCGTCATCTCCCCCATCGACGACACCCCGGCCGACAAGGCTGGACTCAAGGCCGGCGATGTCATCGTGGAGATCGAGGGCCAGTCCACCCAGGACATGTCCCTCATGGACGCCGTGCAGCGCATCCGTGGCCCCAAGGGCAAGCCCGTGGCGCTCACCATCGTGCACAAGGGCAGCAACAAGCCCGAAAAGCTGCGCATCGTGCGCGAATCCATCCCCATCGTCTCCGTGAAGAGCTCCGAGGTCGAGCCCGGCTACCTGCTGGTGCGCGTCACCCGCTTCAACGAGAACACCACCGCCGAACTCAAAGACTCGGTCGCCGCCTACACCAAGGGTGGAACGGCGCTCAAGGGCATCATCCTCGACCTGCGCAACAACCCCGGCGGACTGCTCGACCAGGCCGTGAGCGTCTCCGACTTCTTCCTGACCAAGGGCCGCATCGTCACCATCAAGGGCCGCAAGGACGAACAGCGCAAGGACTTCGACTCCAAGAAGGACGGCTTCGAGCCCTCCGTGCCCGTCACCGTGGTCATCAACGCCGGAAGCGCCTCGGCCTCCGAGATCGTGGCCGGAGCGCTGCAGGACAACAAGCGCGCCCTGCTGGTGGGCGACAAGAGCTTCGGCAAGGGCTCGGTGCAGACCGTGATCCCCTTGAACGACGGCTCGGGCATCAAGCTCACCACCGCCCTCTACTACACCCCCAGCGGCCGCTCCATCCAGGCCGAGGGCATCGAGCCCGACTTCAAGGTGCCCCTGCAGCAGGACACCGACAAGGAAAAGGACCTCTTCGCCCAGGGACACCAGGTGCGCGAACGCGACCTGAACCGCCACCTGGACAACGTCAGCCGCAAGAAGAAGGCCGACGGCACCGATCCCAAGCAGAAGATCAAGGAACTCATGGAGCACGACAACCAGCTGAAGCTGGCCCTGGAACTGCTCAAATACGCCCCTGTGAGCGCATCGGCCCAGTAGCATGGCACAGAAACGCCCCGGCAAGCCCCGGCGGCGCTCTCCGAAACAACAGCGCGGCCGGGCACCCACTCCGGCCGCGCTCGTTTTTTTCGCGGGCGTGGCCGTGGCCGCCATCCTCCTGTTCTTCGGCTACGCCTTCTACTACCTGCCAGAAAAGCAGGGTCCCAAGGCGCCCCCGGCAACCCAGACCCAGCCCAAGCCCCAGGCGCAAGCTCCGGCGCCGCCCGTTCAGGCCCCACAAGCCCAGGCTCCTGCGGCCGGGCAAAGCCCGCCGTCGGGCCAGGGCCAGGCTCAGCCAGGGGGACACGCCCCCGACCAGACGCCATCCCAGGCGCAAGCGCCCGCCGTACCGTCGACGCCCGCGGTTCAGGCCCCGCCAGCCCCCACAGCCCCGGAAGCAAAGCCCGGCAATCCGCGCCTGGCCGTGGTCATCGACGACCTGGGCGGCTCCCTCGACCAGGCCAGGGACATTCTGGACCTGGGGCTGCCCGTCACATTCTCCATCATCCCCGGCCTCACCCACTCCAAGGACGTGGACGCCATGGCCGCCAAGGCGGGCATGGAGGTCATCCTGCACCAGCCCATGGAGGCCCACGGCAACGCGCCCGAATCCCCCGGCACCCTGCGATCCGGCATGAACGTGCCCGAGGTTTCGCGCATCCTGGCCGCACATCTCGCCCAGCTGCCGCACGCCGTCGGCGTGAGCAACCACACCGGCTCCAAGGCCACGGAAGACCCCGTGCTCATGGCCGCCGTCATGGGCGAGCTCAAAAGCCGCAACCTGTTCTTCCTGGACTCCATGACCTCGCCCAAAAGCGTGGGCCTCAAGGAGGCCGCCCGCGCCTCCGTGCCCGCCCTGCCCCGGACCGTGTTCCTGGACAACGAGCGCGGCCAGCAGGCCTCGCTTCTCATGCTGGCCCAGGCCGAGAAGGACGCCCGGACCAAGGGCCGCGCCGTGGCCATAGGCCACCCCTACCCCGAGACCATCGGGGCGCTGGCCGTGTGGAGCCTGCGCCGCGACAAGGGCGTGCAGTTGGTGAGCTTGTCGAAGATTATCAAAGAGTAAGGCGAAGAAAGAGAGAGGAGTGAAGATGCCTCCGGCGGCCAAAGGAACTTCGTTCCTTTGGAATCCTTTATAGCTTCGCGTCCGGGGCGGAACGGCGTTACAAAAACGTCACAATTGCGGCGTTTGGCGCATGATGTTAGGAGAGTTTCGGTTTTTTTACTCTCGTCGAAACATCGCAGAACAAGGAGCAGGCATGAAACGGATTCTCACGCTGGCGGCAGCAGCCGTCCTGGCCCTCTCGGCCACCGTGGCCATGGCCCAGCAGAAGGTCGTCTCCATCACCCAGATCGTGGAGCACCCCGCCCTGGACAACGCCCGCAAGGGCTTCATGGACGGCCTCAAGGAAGCGGGCGTTGACGCCAAGTTCAACGTGCACATCGCCCAGGGCAACGCCGCCACCAACGTGCAGATCGCCGGCCAGATGCTCGACGAGAAGCCCAACCTGGTCCTGGCCATCGCCACCCCCGGCGCCCAGGTCTGCGCCCAGAAGATCAAGGACATCCCCGTCCTGTTCACCGCCGTGTCCGACCCCGTCGGCGCGGGCCTGGTCAAGACCATGGACGCCCCCGGCGGCAACCTGACCGGCATGACCGACATGCCCCCCGTGGACAAGCAGCTCGAGCTCATCAAGAAGATCCTGCCCAAGGCCGCCAAGCTTGGCGTGGTCTACAACGCCGGCGAGGCCAACTCCGTCAGCCAGGTGAACGCCGTCAAGGCCGCCGCCGCCAAGATGGGCCTCACCGTGGTCGAAGCCACCGTGGCCAACTCCGGCGGCGTGTTCCAGGCCGCCAAGAGCCTCGTGGGCAAGTGCGACGCCGTGTACATCCCTCTGGACAACACCGTGGTCTCGGCCTTCGAGTCCCTGGTGAAGGTCTGTGAGGAGAACAAGCTGCCCCTGTTCAGCTCCGACAACGAGTCCGTGGAAAAGGGCGCCATCGCCGCCCTGGCCGTGGACTACTACGCCATGGGCAAGCAGACCGCCGGAATGGCCAAGAAGATCCTGGACGGCGCCAAGCCCGCCACCACGCCCGTCGAGGCCCTCAAGAACCTGGACGTGCACCTGAACCTCAAGGCCGCCAAGGCCCAGGGCGTCACCGTGCCCGCCGACGTGATTGCGTCCGCCAAGAAGAAGTACGAATAGTCGTGTAAAGCCTCCGGCGGCCAAAGGGCTTCGCCCTCTGGACACCCGTATAGCTTCGCGCCCCCGGCTCAATAACTGTCGGGGGCGCGATTTTCGTTGGCTTTACAAACAGGCGATTTCAGGGCACACGTCCGGGGTTTCGCGGCCCGTTTTTCAGCAAATCCTGGAGCCACCACCAACATGTCGTTCTACGCTTTCATAGGCGCGCTCGAGCAGGGCTTCGTCTTCGGCCTCATGGTGCTGGGGGTGTATCTCACCTTCCGCATCCTGGACTTCCCCGACCTCACGGTGGACGGTTCGCTCCCCCTGGGCGCCGCCGTGTCCTCCGTGTGCATCGGCGCCGGAATGGACCCCTACCTGTCGCTCATCCCCGCGACCCTGGCCGGATTCTGCGCCGGGGCCGTGACCGGGCTTCTCAACACGCGCCTCAAGATCCTGCACCTGCTCTCCTCGATCCTGACCATGATCGCGCTCTACTCCATCAACATCCGCATCATGGGACGCCCCAACTTCACCCTGCTCGGCAAGTCCACCGTGCTGGATCCGCTTGCCGCGCTGGGCATGCCTTCCTGGATGGCCGCCCCGGCGCTGTTCGCCTGCGTGACCGTCCTCGCCGCCGTGGGCCTCATCTGGTTCACCCGCACGGAGCTCGGCCAGGCCATGCTGGCCACCGGCGACAACCCGCGCATGATCACGGCGCTCGGCGTCAACACCGGCAACATGATCGTCCTCGGCGTGGGGCTCTCCAACGCCCTGGTGGCCCTGTGCGGCGCGCTGGTGGCCCAGAACCAGGGATCGGCCGACGTGAACATGGGCGTGGGCACCATCGTGGCCGGGCTCGCCTCGGTCATCATCGGGGAAACGCTCCTCGGCCAGGGGCGCATCGCCAAGATGATCCTGGCCGCTGTGCTGGGCTCGGTGGCCTACCGCCTGGCCATCGCCCTGGCCCTGTCGCTCAAGGTGGGCAGCTTCTCCTTCGCCCCGAGCGATTTGAACCTCATCACCGCTGTGGTGGTGGTGGCCGCGCTCACCGCGCCCAAGCTCAAGCGGAAGGTGGCAGGCTGATGCTCACTCTCTCCGGAATCACCAAGCGCTTCCACAAGGGCAGCATCAACGAGGTCCTGGCCCTGGACGGAGTCGACCTGGACATCCGCAAGGGCGACTTCATCACCGTGATCGGCTCCAACGGCGCGGGCAAGTCCACGACGCTCAACTGCATCGCGGGCTGCTTCATGCCGGACAAGGGCTCCATCACCCTAAACAGCGAGACCATCACCACCTGGCCCGAATACAAGCGCGCCCGCTTCATCGGCCGCGTCTTCCAGGACCCGCTCATGGGCTCGGCCGCCTCGCTCTCCATCGAGGAGAACATGGCCCTGGCCGACCGCCGGGGCAAGGTGCGCGGGCTCTCCGCCGGGGTGAAGGCGAAAGACCGCGAGCGCTACCGCGAGCTGCTCTCGCGCATCGGCCTGGGCCTTGAGAACCGCCTCAAGGACAAGGTGGGGCTCCTCTCGGGCGGGCAGCGCCAGTCCCTGACCATGATCATGGCCACCATGGTGCGCCCCGAAATTCTTCTTCTGGACGAGCACACCGCCGCCCTGGACCCCAAAACGGCCGGGCACGTGCTGGAGCTCACCGACAAGCTGGTGGAATCGGAGAAGCTGACCACGCTCATGGTCACGCACAACATGAACCACGCCCTCAAGCTGGGCAACCGCCTGATCATGATGCACCAGGGCCGCGTGATCCTGGACATCGACGGCGAGAAGAAAAGCCGGTTCAACGTGGAGGATTTGCTGGAGCGCTTCTTCACCCTCAAGGGCGAAGCGTTTTCCTCGGATAAGATGCTCCTGGTGTAAGCCGTCCGCGCGCCTTTGGGCATGGGGTGTGCCCCTTGTGCGCGCTTCAACCGGTGCCGGTGGGGAACCGGGAAAGCCTCCCGCGATGGGCGCGGGGAGCTTCCGAGCCAGGAGCGTTTGGACTAACGAACCTCCAACCTAGGAAGGTCCCCGATGGAACTCACCCTCTGCCTTATCAAGCCCGATGCCGTGAAACGCAACCTTGTCGGCGGCATCCTCTTCATGATCGAGAAGGCGGGCCTCACGCCCGTGGCCATGAAGATGCTCAAGCTTGACCAGCGCCTTGCCGAAGGCTTCTACCACGTCCACAAGGAACGCCCCTTCTTCGGCGAGCTGACCGAATACATGGCCTCCGGCCCCATCGTGGCCATCGTGCTTGCCGGCGACAACGCCATCAAGCGCTACCGCGAGCTCATGGGCGCCACCGACCCCGCCCAGGCCGCCGACGGCACCATCCGCAAGGTGTACGCCGTCTCCAAGCAGGAGAACTCCGTGCACGGTTCCGACGCCCCCGAAACCGCCGCCTTCGAGATCTCCTACTTCTTCAACGCCACCGAACTGGTAGGATAACACCATGGGCGCGACCATCTCCTTCATCGGCACGGGCAACATGGGCGCGGCCCTGATCAAAGGGCTCGCCCGCATGGACGGCGTGAAACTGGCCGGATTCGACCTGGACCGCGACAAGCTCAACGTCTTGTGCGTTGAGTGCTCGCTCACGGCCGTTTCGTCCATCCACGAGGCCGTGGCCATGGCCGACTACGTGGTCATGTGCGTCAAGCCCCAGCAGATGAAGGCGGTGCTCGCCGATGTCCATCCGGCGCTCGCGCCGGGCAAGTGCCTGATATCCATCGCGGCCGGGGTCTCGCAGGCCCAGCTGGCCGAATGGACCGGCCACGTCTGCCCGGTGGTCCGGGTCATGCCCAACACCCCGGCCCTGGTGGCCAAGGGCGTCTCGGCCGTGTGCCTGGACGACCCGCACCTGAGCCAGGAGCAGAAGGGCATGGTCCAGGACATCTTCTCGAGCATCGGCAGCGTCCACGTGCTCGAGGAAAAGGGTTTCGACGCCTTCACCGCCGTGGCGGGCAGCGGCCCGGCCTACGTCTTCTACTTCATGGAAGCCGTGATCGAGGCCGCCGTGCACGCCGGGCTCCCCAGGCCCCAGGCCACCAAGATCGTGGAGGACCTCTTCGAGGGGTCTCTCGCCCTGGCCAAGCAGAGCCTGACCCACGTGAGCCTGCTGCGCGAAATGGTGACCTCCCCCGCCGGGACCACCATCGCCGCCCTGACCCACATGGACCGCCAGGCCGTGCGGGCATCGATCATCGACGCGGTGCTCGCCGCCAAGAAGCGCAGCGAGGAACTGGGCAACTGAACCCGCCGGATACAAACGCACGGGGGCCGGTCCGCGGGGACCGGCCCCTTTTTCTTTTCCTGCCCGTCGCAATCGCCAGCCAGGCCACCGGCTTGCCGCGCCTGCAAGTCCGTACCCGCTTCGCCCCCGAATGTGCGCTCAGCGCTCCTCGAACACCTCGCGCGCGGCGAAGAGTCCGTTCAGCGCGGCCGGAAAACCCGCGTACACGGCCATCTGAATGAGAATCTCCACGATCTCTTCCCGCGTCAGCCCCACCTGGAGACCGGCGGCCACATGCACCTTGAGCTGCGGGCGCATGGTCCCCCGCGCGGTCGCCGAAGCGATCATCACGATCTCCTTGGCCTTCGGCGTCAGGATGTCCCTGGCGATCACGTCGCCGTAGCTGAAATCCAGGATGAACCCGGCCATGTCCGGCGCGATGTCCGCAAGCGACTCCAGCACCGCCCTTCCCGCTCCCCGGCTGGTTGACTCCAGCGCGGCAAGGCCGCGTTCGCGCCGGTCCTGGCCCTCGGGATACGCCTTCACGGGCTCCAGGGTGATCCCGCGGCCGTCGAAGACCTTCCGGGCTGCGCCCAGGGCGTTCAGCGCGGCCGGAAAGCCCGCGAACACGGCCACCAGAGAGAGCACCTCCACGATCTCACGGGGCGTAACGCCCACGTTGAGGGCCGCCCCGATGTGGAAGCCCAGCTGCTCCGGGGCCGTGCCCATGGATGCCAGGGCGGCCACGGTGGCGGTCTGGCGCGACTTCAGGTCCAGCCCCGGCCGGGAGAGCACCTCGCCGTAGCCGAAGGCGATGACGTACTGGGCCACGTCCGGCGCAAGCCCGGCGAGCGCCTCGTTCAGGGCGGCGGGCTGGCCCGGGGCCATGGAGTCCAGCAGCTTCCAGCCTCTTTCGAACACGTCGGTATCCATGTTTATTTCCTCCTGCCGGGCCGTCCGGCCTCGGCCATGCGGGAACCTTACGCCCGGCCGTGACGATATGAAAAATACTCTTTTATGGCATCATTAATACATATATCATATCGTCATGAACCTCAAACGCTTCGAATGCTTCGTCGCCGTGGCCGAAGAACTGCACTTCGGCCGCGCTGCCATGCGCCTGAACATGTCCCAACCGCCTTTGAGCCAGCAGATACGCGCCCTTGAGGACGAGCTTGGCGTGCGCCTCTTCGAGCGCGGCACGCGCTCCGTGAGCCTGACTCCCGGCGGCTTGGCGTTTCTTCCCGAGGCCCGCAAGGTTCTCGAGGGCGCCCGGCGAGCCGCCGAGGCAGCCCGGCGCGCCCAGGCAGGAGAGAGCGGGACGCTTGCGGTGGGCTTCGTGAATCCGGCCATGGACGGCTTCCTGGCTAGGGCCGTGCGCGAGTTCCGGCGGCAGCGACCGGGCGTGGAGCTCGCTCTCAGAGAGATGGCCAGCAGCGCCCAGTTGGCCGCCGTCCGGGCCGGGACGATCCACTGCGGCTTCGTGCGGCACGGCTGGCTTGATTTCGACGGGCTTGAAACCATCCTCGTGCGTCGGGAACGATACGTGCTGGCCGTTCCCGAGGACCACGCCCTGGCGCGGCGCAGGCGCGTTCCCCTGGCGCGCCTGGACGGGGTGGAGCTCATCCTGTTTCCGCGCGCCTTGCAGCCCCGGCTCCACGACGCCATGATCGCGGCCTTGGCCGGTGCCGGGGCGAGCCCGCGCATCGTGCAGGAGGCGGTCTCCAAGCACACGGCGCTGTCGCTTACGGCGGCGGGCCTGGGCGTCGCGCTGGTGCCGGAGTCGGCAGCGGCCTGGCAACGGCAGGGGGTGCGCTTCGTTGCGACGACGGGCGGGCTGCCGGTGGTGGAACTGGCGGCGGTGCTCCCCCTCGCGGCGCACCCGGCGGCCGCGCTCCTGGCGGCCATTGCCGCTGGGAACAGCCCGCCGGAAGCGCGGCGGTAAAGAGAGAGCCCCACCGGACAGGCGTCCAGTGGGGCTTCGATCCGATGAACGGTTCGGGTGTTAGGCGGATTTCACGACGTTGGTGGCCTTCATGCCACGCTCGCCGGTGACGACCTCGAAGACGACCTTCTCGCCTTCGCGAAGCGTACGGAAACCCTCGCCTTGAATGGATGAATAGTGAACGAAGATGTCTTCTTCGCCATCACGGGTGATGAACCCGTAGCCCTTCTTATCACTGAACCATTTGACAGTACCTTCCAGTGACATGACCCACGCCCTCCTTGGTGATTCTTCTGACCTTACACTTCAGGGTTCTCAAGAAAAACGTCAAGCGCAAGCGGGTAGGGTTTCACGAAAAGACGGTACAGAGGGCCACTAACAGTAATTCAGACAGTAAAACCATACCAAAACCGGAGATAAAGATAAGCCGCGTAAGAGTTCTGAATAGCAATATGTCCCACGAGACATATTGAGGGCCAAGCTTCGGCTTTTCAACAGTCCGTCCGAAGTAGACCGCCGTCCCGCCCATGGAGGCGCCGCACAGCCAGGCGGCCGCGGCCATGGGCCAGCCCGCGTTGGGACTGGCCATTTTCCGGGCGTCGGGTCTGAATGAGGCCCAGGCCTTCCCGGCGGGCAGCCCCATGAGGAATCCCGCCGCGATCAGCAGACACGCGGACAACCGGGCCGGGATATACGCCAGCACGTCGTCGGCGCGCGCCCCGGCCCAGCCCAGGTCGGCGAAGCGCGGCGTCTTGTACCCCCACATGGAATCCATGGTGCTGACGGTTTTATAGAGCCACAAGAGAGGCGGTCCGCCCAGGCAGAGAAAGAACATGGGCGCAACGAAGGCGTCGCAGAAATTCTCGCTGGCCGTCTCGGCCAGGGTGCGCCACAGCCCCGCTTCGTCCAGGACCGAAGTGTCGCGGCTGACCAGGAAAGCCAGCGCGGCCCTTGCCTCATCCAGACGACCGGACCCGATGAGCGCGGCCACGGCGCGGGTTTCGCGCGTCAGCTGCCCCAGGGCCAGGCCTGCGTAAGCGAGATACAGTGAGAATATCCAGCCCACGGAGGAAATGCGCCCAAGCCAGGCCACCAGGGCGTAAACGCCGAGTCCCAGGAGCGCCGCAACCAGGGCGCCGAAGACGCGCTTGGCGGCAGGTGTCGCGCCGGACTTCCGCCCAGGAGCATCCGGGGAACCCGGGACGCCCTTGTCCCGATCCGGGGGCGAGGGTTGCACGAGGCGTTCCAGGCGCTCGAGCGCCCGGCCGATGAGGCGCACAGGATGCGGCCAGTGGTGCGGATCGCCCAGGGCCATGTCCAGGGCGAAGGCCGCCGCCGGGAGAAAAAGAGTGGAGTCCATACGGGCGCGGAGGATGCCCTCGCCGCGCGGGGGCAGTCAAGCTGCGCCCGCGCGGCGGGGGATGATCTGGCAGGATTTGCGTTACACCGAGAGCGAGTGCACCGTGCCGTCGAGCTGGTCGGCCAGCCGGGAGAGGGCGTCCACGCTCTGGGCGGCGCTGCCCATGTCCCGGGCTGTCTCCTCGGACACCCGGCGCACGTCCTCGACCGCCTTGGATATCTCGTCGCTCGCGGAGGACTGTTCCTCGGCCGCCGCCGCGATGGCGCGGACCTGGTCGGAAGTGTCCACCACCAGCTCCACTATCCGTGCGAGGGCCCGCCCGGACTCACCGGCCAGTTCGGTGGCCCTGCCCACCGCCTGGGAAGCCTGGTCCGCTCCGTCGATGCTCGCGCGCACGCCGTTCTGGATCTCGCCCACGGTCTGACCCACTTCCTTGGTGGCGGTCATGGTCTTCTCGGCGAGCTTGCGCACCTCGTCGGCCACCACGGCGAACCCCCGTCCCGCGTCGCCCGCCCGGGCCGCCTCGATGGCCGCGTTGAGGGCCAGCAGGTTGGTCTGGTCCGCGATGTCGGAGATGACTCCCATGATGCGCCCGATGGCCTCGGCCTGCCCCGAGAGACCGTCCATGCTGTGCATGAGAACCCCCGTGACCGTCTCCACCTGACGAATTGCCTCGACGGCCTTCTCAACCACCGCCGCGCCTTCCCGGGCCTTGGCCTGGGCTTCTCCGGCGCGCTCGGCGGCGGCCGAAGCGCTCTTGGCCACCTCGCTCACCGTTTCGTTCATCTGGCCCATGGCCGCAGAGGTCTCCTCGGTGCGCGTGTTCTGCAACTGTGCCCCCCGGCTGGCGCCCTCCACCTGGGTCGAGAGCGCCCGGCTGGTCTGGGCGAGCCCGCCGGATATCTCCTCGATCTGGCGTACCGCCGAAACCATGCGCTCGCCCTGGCTGACGATCTGGTCCTCCTTGCGGCGAATCTCGGTGTAGTCGAGGTACATGCACAGCCCGCCGCTGACATTGCCGTCCAGGTCGTGCAGGGGCGAGAGCGCCGCCTGGATGAAGCGGGTGTTGCCCTTGATGTTCTTGAACTCCACCTCGCGAACCACCCCCTTGTTCTGGTCCATCACGTCCACGATCAATGCCTTGCGGGAGCGGTCGCCGTAGAAGAACTCGGAGAAGAACATGCCCACGCAGCCCTGGGGCGTGCCGCCGCGCTCCAGCATGTCCAGGGCCATCTGGTTGGTGAAGGTGAGGTGTCCCTTGCGGTCCACGATGGCGTAGGGGATGAGGATGGCTTCCGTGAGCCCGCGCCAGTTGCCCAGGGTGAGCTTGAGCTGGCCGACCACGGTCGTAAGGGAAGCACTCAGGGAATCGAGCCCCGCTGAACAGCAGGACGGAATCTCCGCCTTGAAATCGCCGCCGGCGAGTCTGGATGCGGAATTGTTCAGGCGGTCAAGGTCGCCGGAGACCCGCCCGAACAGGAGGGCTGCGAGTCCCGTGCCCGTGGAGACGCCGACAGCCCCGCCCAGGAGGTAGGACCATGTTCCGGACAGTCCGAAAACCTGTGCGGCCAGGGCGTGGGCGGCCAGGACGACCAGTGTGATGAGGATGCACGCCGCCAGCGCGCGGGAGACGACGGACAGGGATGGAGTCATGAAGGAACCCCTCTTCTGAAATATGGTTTTCCATCCAGCGGGACGCTTTCTCGCCGGACGACTGTGGATAAAAATACACAAGATGGCGAGGGGAGAAAACGGGAAAACAACGGATCCGCAGTTTTCTGTCCCGAAACGTCGTTTCGTTGAACCGGACGGTTGCCCATGCCCACCGGTTGCCCTGGCAGGCATTCATCCCCGGAAGGGGCGGGGTCTTGCGAGGGGATCAGGCGGGCAGGGCGCCGGTGGCGCGGAGGGCCTCGTAGAGCAGGACGGAAGCGGCGTTGGCGATGTTGAGCGAGCGCACGCACCCCCAGATGGGGATGCGCACCAGATGAGGCTGTCCCTCCAGGAGTCCGTCCGGCAGCCCGGTGCTCTCGGAGCCGAAGACGATGGCGTCGCCCTCGCCGTAGGCGAACTGGTGGTAGGGCGTGCCCATGATGCCCCGGTTGCCCGAGGAGGTGAACACCAGCCTGCCCGGGGCCGCCCCTTCCAGAAACGCCTGCCAGTCGGGCCAGACCGAAAGCTTCACGTGGGGCCAGTAGTCGAGCCCCGCGCGCTTGAGGTAGCGGTCGGTGAGCTTGAAGCCCAGGGGCTCCACCAGGTGCAGGGGAGTGTCGGTGGCCGCGCAGAGCCTGGCGATGGAGCCGGTGTTCTGGGGAATCTCGGGAGCGTTGAGGACGAGTTGTATCATGGGTACGAAAAAGCCCCGCTGTCGCGGGGCTTTCGGGGTTCCGGTGGTGGGCGGTCTGGGATTTGAACCCAGGACTTCCACCGTGTGAAGATGGCACTCTAACCGCTGAGTTAACCGCCCGAGGAGGAGCTAATTAGGGAAATCCCCCGGGCTTGGCAAGCACTTTTTTTACGCTCTTGCTTCCGCAACCGGTTTGAGGCAGGAAGACCCCCGGGGGAAGCCTCCCCATATCCCGTTCCAAGAAGGTCTATCCATGCGACTTCTCGTCACCGGCGGGTGCGGATTCATCGGCACCAACTTCGTGTACATGATGCTTAGGAAGCATCCGGATATGGTCATCGTCAACCTGGACAAGCTGACCTACGCCGGAAACCGCTTCAACCTGCTCCCCATCGAGCAGGAGTTCGGCGGCAAGCGCTACCACTTCGTCCACGGCGACATCGCCAACGCCGAACTGGTGGCCCACATCATCACCGACCACAAGATCGACGCCGTGGTCAACTTCGCCGCCGAATCCCATGTGGACCGCTCCATCGCGGACTGCAACCCCTTCATCCTCACCAACGTGCTGGGCACGCAGGTCCTCCTGGACACCGCCCGCCGCCTGGGGCTCCCCAAGTTCGTGCACGTCTCCACCGACGAGGTCTACGGCACGCTCGGCCCCACCGGCAAGTTCACCGAAGAGACGCCCCTTGCGCCCAACAGCCCCTACTCGGCGTCCAAGGCCTCGGCCGACATGCTCTGCCGCGCCTTCTTCGAGACCTACGGCTTCCCCGTGACCATCACCCGCTGCTCCAACAACTACGGGCCCTTCCAGTTCCCGGAGAAGCTCATCCCGCTCATGATCATGAAGGCCGCGCGCGGCGAGTCCCTGCCCGTGTACGGCGACGGCATGAACGTGCGCGACTGGATCTTCGTCACCGACCACTGCCGCGGCGTCGAACTCACCCTGTTCAAGGGCCAGCCCGGCCATGCCTACAATTTCGGCGGCAACGCGGAAAAGCCCAACATCGAGGTGGTCAAGACCATCCTCAAGGCCCTGGGCCAGCCCGAGACGCTCATCAATTACGTCAAGGACCGCCCCGGCCACGACCGCCGCTACGCCATGGACTACTCCCTGGCCGCGCGCGAACTGGGCTTCGAACCCGAATACACCTTCGAGCGCGGCATCGCCGAGACCCTCGAATGGTACAAGGCCAACGCCGCCTGGATGGAACAGGTGCAGAGCGGCTCCTACCGCACCTTCATGGACAAATGGTACGGAGAACGCCAGTGAACGGCCGCGTGGCGGTGCTGGGCGGGCGGACCGGGCTCCTGGGGGTTCCCCTGGCCCAGTCCTTCGAGGCGGGCGGATTCGAGACCGAGCCCCTGGGGCGGGCCGACTTCGACATCTGCGACCCGGCCCGCATGGGCGAATTCCTGGACGAGTACCGGCCCGACTGGCTGGTCAACGCCGTGGCCTACACCGCCGTGGACTTGGCCGAGGACGAACCCAAGGAAGCCGCGCGCCTGAACAAGACCCTGCCCGCCACCCTGGGGCGCCTCTGCGCCGACCGGGGCATCGGCCTCTTGCACTTCAGCACGGATTTCGTCTTCGACGGTAAGAAGAACACCCCTTACGTCGAGGACGACCCTACCGGCCCCATGAGCGTCTACGGCCAGAGCAAGCTCGACGGCGAAAAGGCCCTCCTGGCCCTCAAGATGCCAAGGCTCCTCATCGCCCGCGTGGCCTGGCTGTTCGGACCGCAGAAGAAGAACTTCGTGCGCACCATCCTGAACCTGGCCCGGCAGCGCTCCGAGCTCAAGGTGGTCCACGACCAGATCGGCTCGCCCTCCTACACCCTGGACCTGGCCGAATACGCCGTGGCCCTGGTGAAGGCCAAGGCCGAAGGAATCTTCCACCTGGCCAACGCAGGCCGGGCCAGCTGGTGCGAACTGGCCAGCGAGGCCGTCCAGGCCGCCGGCTACGAGTGCAAGGTGCTGCCCATCACCAGCGCCGAATATCCGCTCAAGGCCGTGCGCCCGGCGTACTCGGTGCTTGATACGTCCAAGTTCGCCAAGACCACCGGAATCTCCCCTCGCCCCTGGCTCAAGGCCCTGCGGGAATACGTGTTCGCGGAAATGGCGGCGGAAGAAGCCGAGTAGCCGCACACCCTCTTGAACAAATCAAGGCAGGAAGTGCGGTTTTTCGCGCTTCCTGCCTTTTTTCATGCCCGAACGTCTTCACATCGATCGGCGCGAAGCGAAGCGGGATTCCAAAGGGATGGCAATTCCGCAGGAAGCGGAGTCGGGCGTTGCGCAGCAGCGCCCGAAGAGTGAGGGCCAGGATGGCCAGAGTCAACTCCCTTTGGCCGCCGGAGGCACCCTCTTCTCTTACTCTATCTACAACGGATCGTCGCAATTCTGCGCCATGATCTGATAGTAAGGCGTGTTCGACAGGTACTCCAGGGAGTAGATGTTCACCGGAAAGTTGTCCGCATCGTAACGTGCTGAGAACACCTGCTCGCCCCTCCTCCACAGATAGAGCGCCCGGCCCGAGGAGTTGTCCTCGCAGACGACGCTCGCCTTTCCGTGCGTCTCACGAATCACCTTGGCCAGGGCCTGCTTCTCGAACTGGTCCGTCACAGTCAGCAGGATGCGCACCCTGGAGAGCCGGTCGTTCTCGAAATAATACGCCACCTGCGAGACATCCTTGCCGAACATCCGGCCCAGGTCGGACTCACGCATGGTGAAGTCGTCGAAATCGCTCTCCTTCATGGTAAACGCCGTGCCGCGAAACTCCCTGTCGGAGCGGGAATAGGCCACGATTTTCACCGCATTGGAGAGATCGGTCGGCCGGTGAGCCGTGTTGGCGGCGCACAGCGCCCGGAAATCCTTCTCCATGCGGGCGGGAATAGGGTCGCCAAGGCGCAGGCCCCCGAATCCGGCCGGGAGGTCCTCCCCGGCGCGGGCGAAACCGGCCCCAAGTAATCCGGCGAGGAGCACCAGAAAAACCGCTGACAGAGAAACGTTTTTCATCTCGCAAAACTCCGCCGTGCCGGCCGGGCTGTCCGGTCCGGGCAATGCCGTTAGTAATCGGAAACCTTTTTGGGCAAGGTGGCCACCCAGAGCCTGGGGGTCTCCCGGCTGGGCTTGAAGCTGATGACCGCCTTGGTGGGCTGGCCCGCGTAGGTCAGCACGCCCCCCTGCCCCAGCTGGTAACGAGGGGCGTCGAGCACGGGCCTGCCCGATTCGTCCGAGGCGTAGCCCGCGATCTGGGCCTCCAGCCCGAAGCCGTGGCCGCTCATCACCGCCAGGGTGAGCCCGTCGGAGAGAAGGGTCATGCTCTCGGCGTAACGGTCCTTGAATCCGGCGGCGTGCAGGTCCACCACCAGGGTTTTGCGGGCCAGGTTGAGCTTCATCTTGCTCCACTGGGCCCTGTCCGTGAGCACCTCGATGGGCTGGCCCGCGTCGTTGAAGACGCGGTTGATGTTGCTGGTCTGGGTGAGGTCCACGGCGTAGATCAGGCTGCGCGGCCTGCCGTCCTTGCCCGGCCCCTGCTCCAGCACCAGCAGGCGCTTGTCCGCGACGGCCACCACCTCGCCCGTGGACACCTGGGACGGATCGGCGAACGCCTCCTCGTCGATGGGATACGGAAGCTGGCGCACACGCTCGGTGTCGGGATCGAACTCCACGATGCGGCTGAAGATGGCGGGCTTGCCCCCAACGGACAGAACGCCGCGCATGATGGTGTAGATCTTTCCGGTGGGGCTTATGCTCACGCCCGAGAAGCCCCATCCGGCGCGGCAGGTGGCCAGGTAGTCCTCCAGGCCGTCGCCCGGGACCAGCATGGAGGAGACGCGCCCGTCGCGCGGGGAGACCCGGGCCAGGGCCGGGCGGTATCCGTCGACCAGCCAGAACACGCCGCGCTTGAAATCGTAGGCCACGCCCTGGGGGTCGATGCCGTGGGGGTTGTTCGCAAGCCGATTGAGCGCCAGGTCGAGCGGGGCCTCGGCCTGCCCGCCGGTTATCACCGGGGCGGGAGGCAGCCCCGTAAGCGGCGTGCCGTCCTCGTCCTTGAGGGGCAGCATGCCCACCACCTCGGCCTTGTTGCCAAAGAGGCGCATGGTGGCGATGGCCGGGGCGAATCCGGGCAGCACGAACACCGACGAGGGGACGAGCCCTCCGGGCACGGCCACCATGGGTCCGGCCAAGGTGGGGCCGCGCCCGGTGAGCGTGTGCAGCACCATGGCCCCGTCGGGCTGGGCCTGGGCGCAGTTCAGGCCGAAGCCCAGGCCAGGGGTGAACCCCTGGGGAAACTGGGCCTTGAGCCCTTCGGGCGCGGGGATGTTCATGGAGGCCGGGACCACCACCTCGGGGGAGCGTATGTCGGGAGCCTGGGCACGGGACGGGAAGGACTGCGCCGCCAGCGCCAGGACGGCCAGGGTCAGACAGCGAACGAAACGAAATGCCATCGAGGTCTCCTGAAGCCTCCCCGGGGAGGCTGGCCGGGGGGGCGCATCGACAGACGCGGGGGCAAAAGCTCCCGCCGGCCCGGGGCCGGAAGCCCGGGGCGATCCCTTCACGCGGCCTAGGGATGGATGATCGTGCGAAACGCGCCCACGCCCGCCGTCAGGACTTGAAATCCTGGGCCTCGATCCCTAACCGTTTCAGAATTTTCTGTAAACTCGCCCGCTCCAGCCCGCTCACCCGGGCGGCCTCGGAAATGTTGCCCTTGGTGCGTCCCAGCAGCTGGTCCACGTAGGTGCGGGTGAAGGCTTCCAGGGCCTGGTTCTTGGCCTCCTGGTAGCTGCCCAGCACGCAGGCGGGCGGTTCGGTCATGCCCGCGCCGTTGTCCACCAGCCGGGCCGAGCGGGCGTCGATGACCTCGCCAGGGGAAAAGACCACCAGCCGGCGCATGAAGTTGAGCAGTTCGCGCACGTTGCCCGGCCATTCGCGCCCGGCCAGATAGCCCAGGGCGTCCGGGGTGAGCTCGCGTTCGGGCAGGTTCATCTCCTTGCAGGTGCGGCGCAGGAAGTGGACCGCCAGAAGGGGCACGTCGTCGCGGCGCTCGCGCAGGGCCGGAGTGTGGATGGTGAGCACGTTCAGCCGGTAGAAGAGGTCCTCGCGGAAGGTGCGGTCCTTGATCTTGTTTTCCAGGTGCTGATTGGTGGAGGCGATGATGCGCACGTCCACCTTCACGGTGTCGCTGCCGCCCACGGCGCGCACCTCGCTCTCCTGGAGCACGCGCAGGAGCTTGGTCTGGATGTTCATGGGGATGTCCCCGATTTCGTCGAGGTGGATCGTGCCGCCCTCGGCCGCCAGGAACAACCCCTTGCTGGCCCGTTCCGCGCCGGTGAAGGCGCCCTTCACGTGGCCGAAGAGTTCCGACTCCAGCAGCTGCTCCGGGATGGCCGGGCAGTTCACCGAGACCATTGGGCCGTCGTTTCGCCCGCTCAGGCGGTGGATGGCCCGGGCCACCACCTCCTTGCCGGTGCCGGATTCACCCTGGATGAGCACCGTGTAGTTGGACCCGGCCACGGCCGAGATGGTCTGCTTGAGCCGGAGCACCCCGGCCGACTCGCCGATGAGTTCGCGCCAGGTTTCGGCCTCGGCCACGGACTCCCGCAGGCGGCGGTTCTCGGAGAGAAGGCGCATGCGCTCCAGGGCCTTGTCCAGGGCCAGGAACAGGTCTTCGGGCTCCACGGGCTTGGTGATGAAGTCGTAGGCCCCGGCCTTGAGCGCGGCCACGGCCGAGCCCACGTCGCCGTGGGCCGAGAGCATCACCACGGTGAGCTGGGGGTTCACGGCGCGGGCGCGCTCGAGAAGCTCCTGGCCGTTCATGCCGGGCATGCGCAGGTCCGTGAACACCAGCCCCGGGGATTTCTCCTCCAGAAGCGACAGGGCGCTCTCGCCGTCGTTGGCCTGGATGATCGTGAGGCCGGGATGGCGCGAGCCGATGAGCCGGGCCAGACCCTTGGCGAAGTCGGGCTGGTCGTCGACGAGAAGGATGGTTTCAGGCCGCGTCACGGTCGGCCTCCCGGGCCCCGGCCAGGGGCAGTCTGATGATGAATTCGGCTCCGGGTCCGCTCAGGGCTTCCACGCTTCCTCCCATGTCGTTCACAAGGCCGAAGACCACGGCCAGTCCCAGTCCGGTTCCCTTGCCCACCTCCTTGGTGGTGAAGAAGGGATCGAAGATGCGCCCCAGGTTCTCCGGGGCGATGCCCGGGCCGTCGTCGGCCACGCGCAGCACGGCCTGCCCGTCCTCCAGGCCGGCCGTCACCTTGATGGTCCCGCCGCCAGGGGCTACTGCGTCCAAGGCGTTTATGAGCAGGTTGGAGAGAATCTGCTCCAGCGACGTGGTGTCGGCCTTGACCGGGGGCAGGCCCTCGGGGGCGTCCACCGTGAGGTTCACGCCCTCGGCCGACGCCTGGGCCTGGAACACGCTTGCCGTCCGCCGGGCCACCAGGCCCAGGTCGCAGGATTCGTCCGCGCCTTTCTTGGGCCGCACGAAGTCCAGGAGGTCGCGCAGCACCTTCTGGGCCTGGCGGGTGTGGCGCAGGATGACCTCCACGTCCTCGCGGCTCTCGTCCAGTCCGGAGGAGGCCTTGAGCAGTTCGCCGTAGAACAGGATGACCCCCAGGGGATTGTTGATCTCGTGGGCCAGCCCGGCGGCCAGGCGTCCCACGGCCACCAGTTTTTCGTTCTGCAGGGCCAGATCGCGCATGCGCCGCTCCCCGGTCACCTCGCGGGCGTAGGCCACCAGGCGCCCGCCCCGGCCCTGGTATTCCGGCAGGGGATAGAGCGACACCAGGAACGTCCTGTCCCCGGGGAGCTTCACCTCGCGCACGGAGGGCCCGGCCAGCACGTCCGCCGGCAGGGGGCGCCCGGCCTCGATGCCCAGCGCCTCGCGCAGGAGCTTCTGGGCGTCCTGGCCCCCCTCGACCCCGGACACCGCCAGCTGCCTGGCGGATTCGTTGGCCAGCACCACCTGGCCGCTTACGTCCAGGAGGGCCACAGGGTCGCTAATCCCCTCGAACACGGCGTGGAGCAGGTCGTTTTGCCGGATGAGGTTGTCCAGGGCGTCCATGTTCTCCATGACCACGCCCAGCTGCTGCCCCACGGCCATGAGCACGCCCGTGGGCATGGGCTCGGGCGTGCTCCCGGGCTCCCAGCACAGGGTGAGCAGGCCGTGGACCGCCCCTGAAGTTCGCACCGGGATGTAGGCGCAGCCGTCCTTGAACTGGGTTTCGCCGCGCGCGGCCATGCGCTCCCAGGCTTTGGGCATGGGGGCCGCGGCCTGCTGGTCCGGCCACGAGTACGAGGCCCCCACGGCCATGGTGCAGCAGAACGTCACCCGGTTCGCGCCGAAGCGCTTGCCCACCAGTTCCAGGCAGCTGTCCAGGATGTCCTTGCGGTCGGCGGTGTGGTTGAGCCCGTTGAGAAGATTCACGAACAGGGCCACATCCGCCCGGCGCGCCTCGGCCTCGCGCGAGAGCTCGCGGGTGCGCCCGGCCACCATGCCCTCCAGGTTGGCCGCGTAGGACTGCAGCTGCCCCCTGGCCTGGCGCAGGCTCTCGGCGAACTGTTCCATGGAGGCCAGCATCTGCTCGATCTCGTCGCTGGAGCGGTCCAGGGGATGCGGGCGGGACGCGGCCGCCGCCTCGCTGGCCGCCTCGGGGAAGTACCGCCCCATCACCGACAGGGCCCGGTGGAGGTTGTGCACCACCAGGCGGTTGAAGAAGAAGTAGATGGCCCCGAAGAGAAACAGCGCCCCGAGGCTGAACATGAGCACGAATCCCAGCGTTGCGCCCTGGATGCGCTCGGCGGTGGCCTGCATGGGAAGCCTGACCACGTGGGCTCCGGCCAGCTCCCCTTCCTTGCGGTGGAAGCCCCGGTCCGCCCCGTACGCCTGCACCAGGTCGCGCGGGGCCTGGTCCGGGTCGCCGTGGCAGCGCAGGCAGAAGCTCTGGTAGCGCACGGGCCGGGCCATCACCAGGTATTCCTGCCCGCTCTCCTTGATGAACGCCTCGTCCCATTGCCGGGACGGATCGGCCTTGAACCGGGTGATGAAGTCGCGCTCGAGCCCGGCGGCCTCCAGGTCCGGGCTGCGCGCGCCGATGGCCACGCGCCGGAAGCGGTAGTCCTCATTGCCCTCCTGCCCGGTGGGCCCCATGGCGGCCCGGGCCAGGGCCGTGCAGGACATGGCCTCCAGGAGGCCCTGATCCTCCAGGAGGATGCCGGTGATGGCCGGGCGCAGGTTGTCCTGCACGTAGCCGTGCAGAGACTCCACCCCGCGCAGGATCACCTGGGCCTTGCCCCGGGCCTCCTGCTCGAGGGTCTGGCGCAGGTACTGTTGCAGCAGGTAGACGAAGAACACGCCGATCACCGCCATCATGGCGGCCAGACCCAGAATGAACTTGGTCTGGAGGTTGCGCGGCTTGAATATGGTCATGGATGTCGATCCTTGCGTCCTGGGAGCCCATCCGGGCGAGCCGGCCCTGTCTGAACAGGGGGGTGAGTCCTCCAAGGTGCATCCTTGAAAACGCACCCTGCAAACTCAAGTTTGCAAAAGAAAGTCGTCCTGTCCACTCCTATTTTCAAATAGACCATTAAATCAGCGTGTTACAAAATGACGCAGACTTGGCACCCCCTTTGCTAATAAGAAGGCGGGTTGGTTGTGGTGGGGGATGCCGCGAGAAGTAGAGCGCTCGCGGCCATCGTCCACACCGAGTCGAGAGCATCCGGCCTTGCGCCGGGCCTCTTCCCTCAGGGCAGGGCCGCGAAGATGACGATCTTCGCGGCCCTATATTTTCGCTTGCCTTTCTGCAAGCCTGCCTTATCCTCACAGGATACATGCCACCGCTATCAAAAGACATCGACAACGCCTGCCGATTCGAAAAACGACTGGACATCCGCTGCGAACTGACGCGCCTCATCGAGGAAGCGCCGGAACCGGCGCGCGTGGCCATCCTGCACCTGATCGTCTCCATCAAGACCAGCCTGGACATCCTGGTCAAGCGGCCGGATTTCGAAAACCTGGCCAAGACCGCGCACAACTGGGGCGAACTGCTCACCGGCCTCACCGAGCTGCGCCTGGACCTGGACAGGATCAAGTCCTCGCGCATCGCCAGGCTGCGCCACTGCCACCCGCACTACGTCCAGCTGGAGCACCGCTTCGAATTGCTGAAAAGGGCCTACGAGAGCAGCACCCTGGTCATCGAGATTCTCTACTCCCTGGTGGCCGCCGGGCAGGAGTTCACCACGGCCGAGGAAGTACTCGAACAGTCCGGCGAGATCCTGCTGCGGGAGCTGGGCGCCGACCTCTACGTCAGCCGCCTGCGCGACGACGAGGGCAGCTGGATCAACGTCTCGGCCAGCGACGCCGAGGAGAAGCAGACCCCCATCTTCGTCTGGGCCATGGAAGACTCCCTGCCCAACCATCCGGTCATGCGCGCCGTGCACGAGCGCGGGGTGTTCCACGTGCTCTCCAACGACCTGCGCGGCCTGGAGCGCGGCGGCGAATCCGTGGACTGCATGGCCTACCGCGAGGGCTACCGCTCGCGCCTGGCCTTCCTGCTGCGCGGCCCCGACTGCGACGCTTTCGGGGCCATCATGCTCTACTCCCACCAGCCCGGGTTCTTCGACCGCTACGATTCGCAGTTCCTGGCCGACGCCTCCAAGATCATCTCGCTCACCGTGGGCCGCCAGCTCGAACTGGGCAAGGACGCCCTGGCCAAGGCCGCCGGCGGCATGGCCCACGTGGGCAACAACGTGCTGGGCATCATGATGAACTACAACGCCCTGGTCATGGAGGAGCTGCAGTACATCTCGGCCGACGTGAAGGCGGCCCTGGCGCGCACCCTGCCCGACCGCGACGTGGAGGGCCTGGCCCGGGAGATCGAATCCCTGCGCAAGCTCCTCATCGAGCTGGACCTGGACCGCAAGATACATTCCCTGCAGGGCGTGGCCGACGCCATCCTGCGCCTCAAGGCCGCCATCGAGAACCTGCTCGGCCAGGTGAACAAGCCGGTGCTCATGCCCTACGTGCGCGGCCAGGAGGTGCTCGACCTGGAGCACACCAACGCCCCCGGCGGGCACCCGTCGTAAGAAGCCTCGGGCCTCAAGGCCCCCCGGGCGGGGCTGGCTGGGCTTACCCTCCTCATACCATGCGGGACTGTCCCCCTTCCCCGGCTTCGACCGATCAAGCCTGGGTGATGATCACCTTCTTCGTGTAGTAGGTCACGGTGTAGGTGGTGGTCACCGTGTCCTCGGCGCCGGTGGTGGGCGTCGCCTGGCCGGTCGCCTCCGGGCCCGCGGTGACGGTGGCCATCTGGCCCAGCGGGATGGGGATCTGCGCGCCGATCTTGAGCTTGATCCCGTCCATGCTCTCCGAGGTCTTGTGGGTCACGGAAACCGTCTGGGGCGGGCTCTTCTCCAGCACGATGTTGTAGGTGAAGCTCGACTGGTCGAAAGGTCCGCCGATTCCCTGGAAGAAAATGGGCTCGCCGTTGATGGTCAGGCCCAGGGCCGCCTTGATGAGAATCTGATCCTTCGGGTCCTTGATTGACATGGTGCCGCTGGCCGGGTTGTCGATCAGGTTGTAGTCCGGGGCGCGGTAGATCACGACCTGGTAGTCCCCTGCGGCCGCCTTGTCCACGCCCGCGATGAGGGCCGAGCCCGAGACCTGGTAGTCCTGGAAGATGAAGGTGAAATTCTGGGTCTTCACGCCCACGGGCTTGGCCGGGGCCGGGGCGGATTTGGGCGCGGGCGGAGGCGTGGGCGCGGGCTGGCCGGGAGCCGGAGTTGGCTGCGTCGCCGCAGCCGGTGGAGTGGGAGCCGGGGGCTGCTGAACCGGAGTTTGGGCCGGTGCGGGCTGCGCCGGAGTGCTGGCGGCTGGGGGGGCTGGGGCTGCGGCTGGCTGGGCCGGGGCTGCCGGAGTGGCCGGTGCCGGTACCCCTGCCGCCACGGACTGGGCCTTGACCGCCGCGTCGGAAAGCGAGGTGAGCAGCCCTTTGAGCTGGTCCAGGCCGGAGAGGTTGTTGAATATCCCCGGGGTCTTGAGCACGTCCAGGGCGGCGCGCAGGCCGATGGGGTCCGGGGCAGGGGCGGGCTGCTGGATGCCCAGCAGCGAGGCGGGCAGCCCGGCCGGGGTGAGGTTCTGGGCCACGGCTCCGCTCACCGGGCCGATTCCGGTGATGGCCGGGGCCTCTTCCGGAATGGGCGAGGTCTGCCAATCCCAGAAACGGGTGTTGTCGATCACCTCCGAGGCGTTGCAGTGGCCGAGCTTGGCCTCCCCGAACACGCCCCGGGTAGGCACGCTGAGAAGCCTTTCCACGCGCGCGTCGGCCACCACGGGCAGTTTCATGGCCCGCCCGGCCAGGCGGACCACTCCGGCCGGGTCGAACAGCTCGGGATCAAGAGGCATGACCAATTGATCCCCCAGGACGTCCAGCACCCGGTTCTCCACCGCGCTGAACAGGGGCAGCTTGGTCCCGCTTAAGCTCACCGTGGCCGAGGCCAGGCGGGCGTAGCGCAGGCTGGGATCCTCGGCCAGCCAGATCTGGCGGTAGTAGTAGGCCTTGTTGCTATTCAGATGGGCCATGAGCCGCACATAGGCGTGGCGCTGCTCCGGGGTCAGGGCCTGCATGGGCGTTGCCGGGGCCGGAGCCACGGGCGGGGCCGCGCAGGGGATGCTGGGGAATTTCTCATAGGAGGCGGAGCTGGGGTCCGCACCGGCATAGTAGGTCTTGTTGCCGCTCCAGGAGCCGAGCCGGTGCTCCACCCCGTTTACGTCCACGCCGATGACCTCGATTCCGGTCAGCATGAGAATGTTGGTATGCTTCTCGTTCTCCCAGACCCCCATGTTCACCACGAAGAAGCCGATGTCCCGCCAGGCCATGGGCCCGTTTGCGGGAATGCCCTGGCCTTCCAGGGAGCCGCTGTTGGCCCGGTCGAAGTCCCAGGCCAACTCGGTAATGCCCGAGAAATTTTTCAGGCTGACCGGGTTGGCCATCTTGTGGTCGGCTATGTCCACGCTGGCCACGCCGTTGCAGGTCACTTCCCCGCAGTGGAAGAGGAAGCGGAACAGGCTGAACTGCAGGTCCCCGGGCTGGGGCGGGGGCGGGGGCGGCCCCTCCTGCTCCAGGGCGAAGAGCAGCTCGATGGCGTCGAACCCGCTTTCAAGCGAGGCCAGGAGCAGCACCGGTTCCAGAAAGCGGCGGTAGGCGAAGACCGAGGCGTCCGTGAAATCCGGCATGAGCTGGCGCAGCAGCAGGGCCGGGCGGACCGCTCCCCGCTCCACCACCACCCGGTAGTGGCGCAGCACCTCGTAGTACAGGAGCGTCATGGCGTGGGAGTGGTTGTGGTTGCGCACGGTGCGCGTCTGCATGGTCTGGCTCTGCTTCTGGGTGGACTGGATGACCACGGTGCTGCGCAAATCGCGCACCGAGGTGCTGACCTGGGCAAAGCGGTCCAGGAGCTGCTGGGTGGTCTCGGCGCTCACATTGCGCTCGCCGCTTGTGGAGGCGAAGGACGCGCCCAGGGAGTAGGCCGCCCCCACGTTTCCCCCGTAGCCCCCGGTGATGGACTCGCCGCCCATGACGCTCGAGCCGCGCTGCCATTCCTGGATCGAGGCGTCCACCACCTCGCCCACGGTGCGGTCCCGGCTGGTCTGGTGCTCCAGGGTGTCGCTCAGCCCGGTGTGCTCCGCCCGGGTGTCGGTTGAGGTCCTGGCCCAGTCGATGACCGCGATGTTCACCTGCTCGCCCGGAGCCAACGGCAGGCTGTAGAGGATCTGGCCCAGGCCGTGGCCGATGGGCAGCCAGGTCACGTCGTAGTCGATGGCCAGGGCCAGGGCGGCCGAGGTGGATATGCCCAGGGCGCCGCTTAAGAACTCGGGGCTTGCCTTGGCCACCGTGGAGCCCAGATTGCCGATGCTGGCGCTGGACCAGGGCGTCCGGCTTTTGGACGGGGGCGTCGGGGCCAGGCCGGTCTTGGTGTCCGGGAAGGTGAGTTCGGCGGAAGCGGCCAGGGGCGCCAGCTGCACGCAGGTGAATTCCTGGGTGGCGATGTTGGAGGGCAGGATGGCCTCGCAGCCGTCCTGGCCGATGATGGCAGCCGGCATCTGGGAGAACGAGGTGGGGGAAAGATACCAGTCCATGAGGCTCGGAGCCTGGATCGAGGCGAAGCCCTGGCCCGCGTCCGCGTAGACGCTGCCCGGATCCACCATCAGGCGCACCACCACCGCGAAGTCGCGCACGTTCTCCACGTCCAGGGCGTCCAGGGACTGGGCCAGCGGGGAGTAGGGGTGCAACCAGAGATGGTCCAGGCTGAGCGCCGGGTTGGACTGGCTCTCAAAGGCCAGTTGGGTTTGCAGGTCGGTCATGCGCCGCACCAGCGGCGTAAGGTCGAAGGAGACGTACCCGGCCTGGTCCGTGGCCAGGGTTCCCAAGGGCACGTCGTAGGAAGTGGGGGGTTGCGCCTGATTCGCCACCGGACCGGGCGTCGCCGAGATCGCGGCGTGGGCGAAAAAGGGCACGCCAAAGAGCGGCCCGCCGGTCTGGGTCGAGGTGAGGATGACGCACAGCCGTACGGGAAAAGGCTCGGAGCCGAATGCAATCGCGGACATGGACCCTCCTGGGAGGCTGTTTGCGGCCATACGGACAGCTCCGGCCGGGCGGGCGGGCGTTTCATTGCCGAATATCTTGACGGATACCGGAGCATAGCATTGTTTCAAACATAATGTACACGCCGCCGGTTCCGTTTGTGGTCGAGAACAGCCTGCATTTCCGGTCAAACTTGACAGCGGAAGCGGGCGTTGTTAGCTGGTTGGCACTCTCAGAAGGCGAGTGCCAAGACCATGCGGGACACCCCACTCATCCAGCGCGAACTCGAAGTTCTCACGGCCATCGTGGAGGACTACATCGCCAAGGCCCAGCCCGTGGGCTCCCGCACCGTGTCCAAGGGCTCCGCCATGCGCCTGTCCCCGGCCTCCATCCGCAACACCATGTCCGACCTGACGGACAAGGGATACCTGGAGCAGCCCCACACCTCCGCTGGGCGCATCCCCACGGCCAAGGCGTTCCGCCTCTACCTGGACCAGGTCATGCGCCTGCGCCCCCTGACCGGATCGGTCAAGGAGATGATGTCCTCCTCGCTCGGCCAGGCCGGGCTCGAGATCGACGACATCCTGCGGCGCGCCTCGCGGGTGCTCTCCACGGTGTCCAAGCAGGTGTGCATGGTGCTCGCGCCCAGGCACGCCCTGGCCCGCTGGCGCCAGATCGACTTCGTGCTGCTGCGCCCCGGGCTGGTCATGGCCATCCTGGTGCTGCAGGGGGGCCTGGTGCAGAAGCGCCTGGTGACGGTGGACGATTCCATCACCGCCGATTCCCTGGTGCATTTCGGCAATTACCTGAACCACCATTTCCAGAACCTCACCGTGGCCGAGGTGCGCACCCGCATCATCGCCGAGATGGCGGCGGCCGAACGCGAGCTGTCCACCCTTACCGGCCGGGCGCTCCTCTTGGCCGTGGATACCTTCGCCAACGCCGAGGCCCCCCAGATGTACGTGGAAGGCACGCTCAACATGCTTTCCCAGCCGGAGTTCTCCGACGTGGGCAGCATGCGCGAGGTGCTGGGAGCCCTGGAGGACCGCACCCGCCTGCTGGAGGTGCTGGACAAGACCATGGAGGAATACCGCACGGTGGTGATGCTGGGCGAGGAAGCCCAGGCGGCCGGCGTGTCGGGATGCGGGCTGGTGTCCTCACCGTACGGCGGCCAGGGGACGCCCCTGGGGGCGGTGAGCGTCATCGGCCCCCTGCGCATGGACTACGCCGAGGTGGTGCCCCTGGTGAACTACACGGCGCAGCTCATCACGGCCATGCTGGGCAAGCATTTCTGATCCCACCCCCATTTTCGTATCGAGATACTTCCAAGCCCATTCAAGGAGCACGTCATGACTCTTGACAACGATACCCCCAACGCCGAAAGCGCCCCCGCGCAGGCCGCCCCCCTCACCCCCGAGGAGGAGATCGACCGCCTCAAGCTGGAGGTGGCCGCCGAGGCCGACAAGCGCCTGCGCGCCCTGGCCGAGGCCGACAACCTCAAGAAGCGCCTGATCAAGGAGAAGGAGGAGTTCGTCAAATACGCCGCCGAGGGCGTGCTGGCCGACCTCCTGCCGGTGTTGGACAACCTTGATCTGGCCCTGGCCCACGGGCGCACCGTGGAAGCCTGCAAGGACGTGGTCATGGGCGTGGACATGACCCGCAAGGTATTCCTGGACATCCTGGCCCGCCACGGCCTGGAGGCCTGCGGCGCCGTCGGCGAGGAGTTCAACCCCGAGGTGCACGAGGCCGTGGGCATGCAGCCCGCCGCCCCCGGCTGCCGGGTCGCGCCCAACCACGTGCTGCAGGTGATGCAGTCCGGCTACCGCCTGCGCGGCAGGCTCCTGCGTCCGGCCAAGGTACTGGTCTGCCAGGGTTGATCCCGTCCGGAATCCGCAGCAAAACCGCCCCGCAAGGGGCGGTTTTTTTTATTATCTGCTTATTATAGCATGATTCCCACTTGACCAGAAACGCCCCTGACGGACACACTGCCCGCACTCCTGTACACCGGCAGACTGAAGACCACGGATTCACGAGACTTACCCAAGGAGTTGGCGTCATGCGTTTGGGAACCAGAGTCATGGTCATGGGCATCGCCCTTGTGGGAATGAGCGTCGCGGCGTTTTCGACGAACATCTTGTGGCAACGAAGCGCCCTCACCAAGGAGATGCGGGCCTCTTTCTCGGAGGAAGCGGGGCAGCGCCTGCGCGGCAGGGCCCGCCAGGCCCAGGCCATGGT
The DNA here is from genome assembly GCF_022808915.1 of Fundidesulfovibrio terrae. Classification (NCBI taxonomy): domain Bacteria; kingdom Pseudomonadati; phylum Thermodesulfobacteriota; class Desulfovibrionia; order Desulfovibrionales; family Desulfovibrionaceae; genus Fundidesulfovibrio; species Fundidesulfovibrio terrae. Next base: position 935,967 of record NZ_JAKZFS010000001.1, on the reverse strand, counting down.
CCGGTTCCAGGTTCAGGGCGAGGCTTCCGGACAGGATGATTCACGGCTGCGCGACATCCTGGGCGCGGTAGGCGCGGGCAGAACGGGGCGCATCCTGGCCGTGCGCGCCAAGGGCCCGGACAAGGGCCGGATGCTCACTGACGGCCCGGCCCTTGCCGACATGAAGGACCCGGCCGGGAATCCTGTTTTCAAGGCCCTCGTGGAGGAGGCATCCTCTTCCGGCTCCCTGGACAAGCTTCTTTCCTACGATCTGGTCACCCCGGGCGAAGCCCGTCCCGTCCCCATGCTGGCCGCCGCGGCCTACGACGCCGGGCGCGACGTGGTCATCATCGCCGCCGCCCCCGTGTCCGACTTCGAGCAGGCAATGCTGCCCGTGGAGAAGGGCATGGACTCCATGCTGGCCTGGACCACCGGCATCGGCCTGGCCCTCATGGCCCTGGGCGCGGCCGCCAGCGCCTATATCGGCAGGGGGTTGCGCAAACGCATCCAGGACATCCTCTCCTACCTCAAACGCCTCACCCAGGGCGACCTCACCGTTTCCGAGCTCCCCATGGGCACGGCCAAGCCCTGCAGCTCCGTGAAGAAATGCGGCAAGGACATCTGCCGCTCCTACAACCGCACCGTGCACTGCTGGGCCGTGTCCGGCTCCTTCAGCCACGACCCGGACTGCCCCCACGTCATGAAGGGCGGCGTCTGCGACACCTGCGTGGTCTTCAAGCGGGGCGTGGGTGACGAACTGGACGAAGTGGGCTCCGCTCTCAACGTGTTCGCCGAAAAGCTGCGCATCGTCGCCCACAGCGTGCAGGACGAGGCCGCCGAGGTCTCCCATCACGCCGGCGAGGTGTCCTCCTCGGCCCAGAGCCTGGCCGACAGCGCCAGCAACCAGGCGTCCTCCATGGAGGAAATGGCCGCCAGCCTGGAAGAGATCGCCGCCACCGTGCGCAAGAACGCCGACAACGCCCGCCAGACCAAGCATTCCGCCGAACTCGCCGCCACCGAGGCCCAGGAGGGCGGCAACGCCATGGAAGAAACCCTCAGGGCCATGACGGCCATCTCGGAGAAGATCGGCATCGTGGAGGACATCGCCCGCCAGACCAACCTGCTGGCCCTGAATGCGGCCATCGAGGCCGCCCGGGCCGGGGAGCACGGCAAAGGGTTCGCCGTGGTCGCCGCCGAGGTGCGCAAGCTGGCGGAACGCTCCGGCCAGGCCGCCAGCGAGATCACGGACATGGCGGCGCAGAGCGCCAAGGTGGCCCGCGACGCCGGGGACAAGCTGCGCCGCATGGTGCCCCAGATCAAGGACACGGCCGAGCGCATCCAGGAGATCGACATCGCCTCCCACGAGCAGGACCAGGGCATCGGCTCCATCAACACCGCCATGCAGTCCTTCGACCGGGTCACCCAGGGCAACGCCTCGGCCTCGGAGGAACTCACGGCCACCGCCCGCACCCTCTCCGGCAAATCCGAACTCCTGCGGGAGGCCGTGGCCTTTTTCCGCCTGGGCGACGACCGCAGGGGACGGCTCCGGGCCATCCCGCACTCCCCGCGCGACTGACCGGGAAACCCTCCAAATGCGGGGGGGAGGAAGGAACATTTTTCGCCAACCCCCCTTTACACCTCGGAAATCCGCCTTATAGTCGGGTCCTGAACGCGCCCGCCCCGGCGGGCGCGCCTCACGTCGAAATATCCGGTTCCCACGCGACACCGGCTGACTTCTACCCCCCCAAGGAGGAACGGATTCAATGGGCAAGATTATCGGGATCGATCTTGGCACGACCAACTCGTGCGTATACGTCATGGAGGGCAAGGACCCGAAGTGCATCACCAACCCTGAAGGCGGGCGCACCACTCCCTCCATCGTCGCCTTCACCAAGGAACGTCTGGTGGGCGAGATCGCCAAGCGCCAGGCCATCACCAACCCCGAGCGCACCATTTTCGCGGTCAAGCGCCTCATGGGCCGCAGCTTCGACACCCCCGAGGTGTCCGAATGGCTCAAGCACTGCCCCTACAAGATCGTGTCCGGCGCCGGTGGCGACGCCGCCGTGGAAGTGGACGGCAAACGCTACTCCGCTCCTGAAATTTCGGCCATGATCCTGGGCAAGTTGAAGAGCGACGCCGAAGCCTACCTGGGCGAGACCGTCACCGAAGCCGTCATCACCGTGCCGGCCTACTTCAACGACTCCCAGCGCCAGGCCACCAAGGACGCCGGCCGCATCGCGGGCCTGGACGTCAAGCGCATCATCAACGAGCCCACCGCCGCTTCCCTGGCCTACGGCTTCGACAAGAAGGCCAACGAGAAGATCGCCGTGTTCGACCTCGGCGGCGGCACCTTCGACATCTCCATCCTGGAAGTGGGCGACAACGTCGTGGAAGTGCGCGCCACCAACGGCGACACCTTCCTGGGCGGCGAGGACTTCGACCACCGCGTCATCCAGTACCTGGTGGACGAATTCAAGCGCGAGAACGGCATAGACCTCTCCCAGGACCGCATGGCCCTGCAGCGCCTCAAGGAGGCCGCCGAAAAGGCCAAGAAGGAACTCTCCACCGCCATGGAGACCGAGGTCAACCTGCCCTTCATCACCGCCGACGCCAACGGCCCCAAGCACATGATGGTCAAGCTCTCGCGCGGCAAGCTCGAGAAGCTGGTGGAAGACCTGATCGAGCGCACCGCCGGGCCCTGCAAGAAGGCCCTGGCCGACGCCGGGCTCTCCGCCTCCGACATCGACGAAGTCGTCCTGGTGGGCGGCATGACCCGCATGCCCGCCGTGCAGCAGAAGGTGAAGGACCTCTTCGGCAAGGAGCCTAACCGCTCCATGAACCCCGACGAGGTCGTGGCCATGGGCGCGGCCATCCAGGGCGGCATCCTGGCCGGCGACGTCAAGGACGTGCTGCTGCTCGACGTGACCCCGCTGTCTCTTGGCATCGAAACCCTGGGCGGCGTGTTCACCAAGCTGATCGACCGCAACACCACCATCCCCACCCGCAAGTCCCAGGTGTTCACCACGGCGGCCGACAACCAGCCCTCGGTGTCCATCCACGTCATGCAGGGCGAGCGCCCCATGGCCACGGACAACATGACCCTGGGCCGCTTCGAGCTGACCGGCATCCCCGCCGCCCCGCGCGGCGTGCCCCAGATCGAGGTCAGCTTCGACATCGACGCCAACGGCATCGTGAACGTGTCCGCCAAGGACACCGCTACCGGCAAGCAGCAGTCCATCCAGATCACCGCCTCCTCGGGCCTGTCCGAGGCCGAGATCCAGAAGCTCATCAAGGACGCCGAGTCCCACGCCGACTCCGACAAGAAGAAGCAGGAGACCATCGAGGCGAGAAACCACGCCGACACCCTGGTCTACACCACCGAGAAGAGCCTGCGCGACCTGGGCGACAAGGTGGACGCCGTGACCAAGGGCGAGATCGAGGCCAAGTGCGAGAAGCTGAAGGAACTCATGAAGGGCGAAGACGCCGAGGCCATCAAGAAGGCCACCGAGGAACTCTCCCAGGTGGCCCACAAGCTGGCCGAGAAGCTCTACCAGCAGCAGGGAGCGCAGCAGCCCGGCGGCCCCGAGGCCGGACACGGCGAGCCCGGAGCGCAGCCCGGAGGCGCCCACGGCAAGGACGAGGACGTGGTGGACGCGGACTACACCGAAGTGAAGAAATAAAGCCCGATCAAGAGAAATGCCAAAGCCCGGCGGGGGAAACCTCGCCGGGCTTTTTGTTTGGAAGAGCCAAGAGAAGAGGAAAATGCCTCCGGCGGCCAAAGGGACCTGTCCCTTGGAGTCCCCTATCGCTTCGCGTTCAGGGACGGGACGCCTGGGGCAGCCCCGTTCAGTACGTGTTGGCCAGACAGACCCAGCCGAACTTGCCGGTGCCCGGCACCTCCACGTAGGCCCAGCCCTCGCCGTCGTTCCACCAGACGTTGAGCGCCTGCCCGTGCGCAAGCTTCATGACCTCGCCGCTGGTGGTGCCCTGCCCGTCGCGCAGCGGCAGGTCGGTGAAACCGGCATGCACGACCTTGCCGGTGTTCGCGCCGATCATGGCGGGCTCCACGTACATGGCCATGGCCGGAAGCGCGAGGAACACGGTCAGCGCGAAGGCGCACATCACTCCAATCATCCATTTGCAGTTGCGTTTCATTGGGCGCTCCTTGGGTTGCGGTTGGGATCGGAGCACGGCAGACGGCCGCCCCGGTCCGTCACCCCTCGCTAAGGCGACAACAGAAAGAGGGATTAGGGTCCATTCTATACGGAATGCCCACGCGATGATCAAGCGCCTTTACGCGCGGTCAGAAAAAGTACGCGAGGAAACGTCCGGGTCTCACGGCCTGGACAAAGGACCGGACGGATTCGGCCTGTGCTCGGCCCGGATGCGCTCGAGGTCGGCCTCAAGCGCCCGGCTGAACTCCACCCGGTAGGGAGCGATCGGTCCGCCCAGGCTGCGCAGAAATTCCGGAAGCGCGTTCAGTTGGGCGGCCGCCCGCTCCCGGCATTGCGCCAGGGTTTCACGGCCTGCACCGGTGCGTTCCCCGTTGCGCATGACCTCGCGCAGCAAGGGCTCCCCGCCGGGCTCCTCGTCCAGGCGGCAGACCAGGTCCCGGGCCATGCGCCCGTTCTCGAAGAACCGGAAGACCTGCTTGCGCCCAGGGTGCAACACCTTGCCCGTGGCCAGCTTGGCCCGGCCCTGCCCGGCGTACTCCGTGAGCTTGTAGACCATGTCCAGGGCGGGCGCGTCGGCGGACACCGCCAGACGCGTGCCCACGCCGAAGCCGTCTATGGGCGCGCCGCGGTCCAGCAGGTCGGCCACGGCGTACTCGTCCAGCTCGCTGGTGGCGAAGATGCGTACTTTGGTAAGCCCAGCCTGGTCCAGGATGTCCCGGCAGGCCCGGGCAAGCCCGGCCAGGTCGCCCGAATCGATGCGGATGGCCCCCACGCGGAAGTCATCCCCCAGCTCCCGGGCAAGGCGCACGACCTGGGCCGCGCCCTCCAAGGTGTCGTAGGTGTCCACCAGAAGCGTGGTGCCGGGGAAGAGACGGGCGAAATCCCTGAACGCCTCGTACTCGCTGGCGTGGGCCTGCACGAAACTGTGGGCCATGGTGCCGGATACGGGCACGCCGTAGAGTTTGCCCGCCAGCACGTTGGAGGTGCCCGCCGCCCCGGCCAGCCAGGCCGCACGGGCCACCTTGAGGGCCGCGTCCGTCCCGTGGGCCCGGCGCGAGCCGAAATCCACCACCGCCCGGCCCCGGGCGGCCAGCACCGTGCGGGCGGACTTGGTGGCCGCCATGGTCTGGAAGTGGATCTGGTTGATCGCCAGCGTCTCCACGATCTGGGCCTGCATGATCGGGGCCTCCACCGCGAGCAGGGGCTCGCCCGGAAACACCGCCGTCCCTTCGGGCACGGCCCGGACGTTGCCGGTGAAGCGAAGCCCGCTCAACCGGTCCAGGAAATCGTCCGGGAAAAGCCCGAGCTTGGCCAGATGGTCGATGTCGCCGGGGGTGAACCGCCAGGATTCCAGATACGCCAGCACGTCATCCAGCCCGGCGGCCAGCAGGAATCCGCGCGAAGCGGGCAGCCTGCGGAAAAAGAGCTCGAACACGGCGGTTTCGTCCATGGACACGGCCGCGTAGGCCCTGGCCATGGTCAGCTCGTAGAGGTCGGTGAACAGGGCCGAGCGCAGGGGATTGTCCTGGCCGGTCACGCCGAGACCTCCGCCGGTTCCTCCGCCAGGACCGCCCCGGCCTCGAGCATCTCGCGCAGGGCCTTTTGTCCGGATTCCCGGCTGAGCGGGCGTGTCCCGGCAGCGACCACGTGGGTCTCGAACCCGTTCGCGAGCGCGCCCAGCACCGTAGCCAGCACGCACACGTCCTGGGCCAGCCCGCACACGAAGACGCGCCGGACGCCCAGGCGGCGCAGCTCGGACGCCAGGGACGTGACCTCGAAATCGGAATATTGGTCCAGGTCCGGCCGGTCGCCTTTGGAGACCAGGATCGTGTTTTCAGGCAGGCGCAGGTCCGGATGGAAGGCAGCGCCGGGAGTGTCCTGGACGCAGTGGGGAGGCCAGAGGCCGCCCTGCTCCAGGAAGCTCGAATGGCCGGCGGGATGCCAGTCCCTGGAGGCCACCACGCGCGCCCCGCCCGCCTCTGCGGCCCGGATCCAGCGGTTGATCACCGGCACAACGGCATTGCCGTCCGGAACCGGCAGGCTCCAGCCCGGCATGAAGTCGTTCTGGACGTCCACGATGATCAGGGCGTCCTTGGGGGTGAGGGTCTCGGCCATGTCCGCTCCTTGGGACGGCCCAGGCCCGTCCGCGCAGGGGTTCGTCAGTCTGGGAAGAGAATAGCCCTGCGTGTGGGCCGCGTCCAGGGCGATGCGCGGGTTTGCTTTCGCGGACGGGAAAAACGCTATTTTCGGCGGATGGTCACCACGGCCCAGCCGCCGTTTTCGGGAACCCCGGCCGCCCTGTACTGTACCGGCCCCAGCCAGCCCGTCTCCTTGAAGAGGGCGTCGTGGTTGCTCACGATGCCCATGGGGCAGCTGAACAGGCAGACCAGGCAGCCGCTGGCGTCCGGTCCCGCGGCGGTCTTGAGGTTGCCGCCGAAGCGCATGTCCAGGCCTCGCCCGCCCGGGTCCTTGAGCAGTTCCGCAATGTCCGCGGTCTTGCCCGTGGCCTCGAAGAACACCGACACGGACAGCGCGTCGCCCTCGACGTGCTGGGTGTTCCAGTTGTCCATGCTCATGTTGTTCCCAGCGCGAAAGCCCAGCAGGGCGAGCGCGTCATGGAGCTGGCGGGGGGTGATGAAAGCCCTGAGCAGGGCCTTGTCCGCGTAGTCGCCATCCTTGTCCACGGCGAAATGCTGCAGGACTCCGCCTACGGCCTCCCGGTTCACCTCGGCCAGGAAGCTCACGCTCCCGGCGGCCAGGTCCACGTTCAAGGGCATTTTCGTGTTCAGCCCGCGCGGCAGGTCCGCGCAGGACGCCTCGGGAGCGAGAGCGCAGCCCAGCGCGGCAAGGAGCGCCAGCGCGCACAGAAACGGGGCGGCCCGCCCGAGCCGGCGGCTGGACCTGGGCGGCCGGGCGTCAAGGCCAAGGGGCCTGTCCGTTTGATGCGACACGAGGCGGGCACGTCCGGAGGCGGAAAACTTCATCGGTTGCTCCCGTGGTTGAAGAAGGGCGGCCGGAACCGGAAAACGGCCCTGCCTGGGTGAAGGGTCACTGCGGAGACGATCCTCGCGGCAGCAGGATGCTGAAGGTGGTGCCCTTGCCCGGGGCCGACTTCACCAGCAGCCGGCCGCCGTGGTTCTCGGCCACGATGCTGTAGGACACGAACATGCCCAGGCCCGTGCCCGCTCCGGATTCCTTGGTGGTGAAGAACGGCTCGAAGATGCGCTTGCGCACGGTTTCGTCCATGCCGGGGCCGTTGTCCTGAATGTCCACGCGCATGAGATCGCCGTCGGGATGGATGCGCAGGATGATCCTCGGGTCCTCGATCATGGTGTCGCTTGCGGCCATGGCCTGCACCGCGTTCATGAGGATGTTCAGGACCACCTGGGCGATCTTGGTGCGCGTGCAGGGTACGGGGAACGATTCGGGCGAGTATTCTTTTTCGATTTTTATCTTTCTGAAATCGTAAGACTTCTTAAAATCGTAGTCGCTCGAGATGATGCCCAGGACGTTCTCGACGATGGCGGCAAGGTCGCAGGCAATCTGCTCCGTCTCGCTCTTGCGGCTGAACTCCAGCATGTTCTTGACGATTTTCCCGGCGCGCTCCCCGGCTTCGCGGATGTCGCACACCGCGTCGAAGACGCCCCGCCGCCGCAGGTACTCCGACAGCCCCTCGAAGCTGATGCCCAACTCCTCGGCCTCTTTCCTGTTTCCGCCCAGGCTTTCGAAGAGGCGGCGCTGCAGGTTCTGGGAAGACTGCATGATGATGCCCAGCGGATTGTTGACCTCATGGGCCATCCCGGCGGCCAGTCCGCCGAGCGAAACCATCTTTTCCGCCTGCACCACCATGTCCTGCATGCGGCTGAACTCGGTGATGTCGCGCTGAACCCCCACCAGGAAGACCTTGCCCGAGCTGTCCGTGTAGCGGGACTTCTTGGTCAGGACCAGGCGCTGCGCCCCGCCCTCGTCCAAAAGGCGTTCCTCGCAGACGGACTCGCGCCCGGAGCGCAACACGGCCTCGTCCATGCGCCGCATGGACATCGCCTGGTTCCCCGGGAAGAACGCCTCGTCGGACCGCCCGGGGAAATCCTCGGAACGGTGGCCGCTCATGGCCGCCTTGGCCTCGTTGACCAGGACGTAGCGGGAGTGCCCGTCCTTGACGAAAATCGGGTCGGAAATGGTGTTGATGAGGTTGAGGAAGAAGTCCCGGGATTCCTTGAGTTCTCGCGTGCGCTCCCCCACCCTGCGGGAGAGGCGCTTGTTGAAGACCAAAAGCGCGGCTCCGCCGAATCCGGCCAGGAGCGCCGCTCCTCCCACCACGCCGAGCACCGTGCGCACCTTGCCGCGCTCGCGTTCTTCCAGGGATTTCTTGAATTCGGGATACAGGAAGCCTTCCAGGCTGAAACCGGGACGCAGCATGCCCAGGCGCTCGTAGGTATGGGCGATGTGCCGCCAGCGTTCGGGGTTCATGTGCCCGATCTCGACCAGGTCGGGCAAAATGAGCGAACGCATGGCCTGCGCCTCGTAGAGCAGTCCCTCGCGACCCATGGCGCTGTGATAGCGCGCCAGGATCACGTCCGCGATCTCCTCGGGATGGGCCATGGCGTAGCGCCAGCCCTGGTCCACGGCGCGCAGGAACGCCTCCACGCGGCCGGGGTGGTTGATGATCTCGTCCTCGGAGGTGGTCAGGCAGTCGCCGTAGAAGTCCACGGCGTAATGGTTGGGGTAGATGACGCAGGGTTCGAAACCGCGCTGCTCCAGAAGGTAGGGCTCGTCGGTAAGGTAGGCTGTCATGGCGTCCACCGTGCCGTCCACGAGGGGCTCGATGGTCCAGGTGTGCGGGACCGTGGTGTAATCCTTGAGCGTAACCCCCTCGTTGGCCAGCATGGCCCGGCATTCCGGGTCGGTGGAGGGGGTCATCATGATCCGCTTGCCCGCCAGGGACTGCGGTGTGCCCAGGCCCTTGTCGCGCCGCGTCAGGAGGATGTTCGGGGAATGCTGGAACACGGCGGCCAGGGCCACCACCTTGCGGCCCTCCTGGCGCTGCAGGAGGATGGAGGTGGAGTCCACGGCGTAGTCGGCCTGGCCGGTGAAAAGACGCTCCGAGGGTGTGAGACCTGGCTGGCCCTCGATCAGCTCCACTCGCAGCCCTTCCTTGGCGAAGAAGCCCTTCTCCACTGCCGCGTAATACCCGGCGAACTGGAACTGGTGCTTCCACTTGAGCTGCAGGCGGACGGTGTTCGGGGAGGGCTGGGCGTCGCCGGGCGCATCGGCAGCCCGGGCGGCCAGGGGGCAGGCCAGGCAGAGCGCCCACAGCGCGAGCAGCAATCCCCCCGCGTGCATCCGGAGAACGCGTCGCGGCAGTGCGGCCTGACGCGCCGTGGAACGACCGGGATTCCTCTTCATTGCGCTTTTGCCCGGAACATCTGGAATTGCGGCGAGACGCCGTGACAAGGCATTGTTGGTGCTTGCCGCCAGGAATCTTTCTTGTCAAGGCGCATTCAGGCGGGGAGCGCCCTGGAGAAGAGGGGGGAAAAAACCGCTCAGCCGATGGCGTCGGCCAGGCGGCGCAAGAGCGAAGCCAGGCGCGCACCCCGGCGGCGGCGCGGAGGCTTGGCCCCGTGGGCCAGGGACGGCAGGCGTGAAAGGATCACCCGCGTGGCCAGTTCCGCCCCGTGCCGGGTGAGCCCGGAACACTTGGCGAAGTGCTTGGCCGGTTCGGCCTTCACCGGCTTGGTGAGCACGCGGCAGCACGACGAGCCGTGGGCCTGCCGGAAGCGTTCGTGCAGCTCCCGGGAGGCGTCGCGCACCTGTTTCGAAGGCAGGCTGGCGGACAGGAACCACGACGTTGCCAGCACCGCACCGGACAGCGCCCCGCACACGCACCCGGCCTTGCCCAACCCTTCGCCGAAGCCCATGGCCAGTCCCCGGGCGCGTTCTCGGGGCAGGCCGCCCCCGAGCCCTTCGTTCAGGGCGCAGAGGATGGCCTCGGCGCAGTACATCTCCCGGCTCAAGAAAAGGGCCTCGGCGCGTTGCGCCATGGTCTCGATGAGTGTGTTCGTCATGGACTCCATGTGGCAGCAGCCAGGCGAAAAGGCAAATCCGCTTTCCTGATGCCTGGGCGTCGGGACCATGCGCCACGCCGATCCTTGCCTTGGGGGCCAAGGAGCGCTAGAGTAGCGCACTCCCGATCAAATATTCCACAAGGGTCCATCCGCCATGACAACCCCACGCGTTCTCCAGGCGACTTTCCTCATTCTCTCGCTCACCCTCTCCGGCTGCGCCGGAATGGACATATTCGGCAAGGATTCCCCGCCCACCTCCGCCCAGGAGCAGGCTACCCTGCAGACCAAGGCCGACGAAGCCTGGCGCGCCGGCAAGTACGACCGCGCCGTCACCCTCTATTCGCTCATCCTGCAGGGACAGGCCCTCACCCGCGAGGCCAAGCTCACGGCCCTGGAGCGCTCCTCCAAGGCCCTGATCTGGACCGGGCGCGCCCCCGAAGCCCTGACCACCCTGGAAAACTGGGCCGCGGCCGACTCAAAGGTGAAGAACACCTGGGAGTGGACCAGCCTCTACACCCAGGCCCTCTCGGCCTCCGGACGCGAGCGCCAGGCCGAGGAGCACCTGGCCAAGATCCTCCAGACCCGGGGAGCCCCCTTCGATCTGGCCGGTCCCGCCGGGATCGAGCTGGCCAAGCGCTACGCCTCGCGCGATCTGGCCAGCCAGGCCGCCCAGACCCTGCGCACCCTGCACGCCAAGGCCCCCAACCGCAAGGACAGGGCCCAGTTCGAATCCGACACCGCCCGCATGTTGGGCTCGCTCGAGCCCAAGGCCCTGTCCGGCCTGCTGGCCGCCGTCAACGAGGCCAACAAGAACGTTTTCCCCTACAACCTCGTGGCCTTCGAGGACCTGCGCCGCGCCGCCTCGGCCAACCCCGCCGAGCGCGGACGCTTAAGCGACGCCGCCGACAGGCTGGCGCGTTCCTCCGACCTGGCCGACCGCGAACTGCCGCACCGCATCCTGGCCCAGGGGCTCACCGCCGCCACCTCCGGAGTCAAGGAAGCACCGCCCATCCCCGAGAAGGACGCCGCCCTGGTCAAGCCCGGCACCGTGGCCGTGGCCCTGCTGCTGCCCCAGACCGGCCAGCTGCGCGGGCTGGCCGCCAAGGTCCTGGCCGGAGCCAACGCGGCCAAGGCCGTGCTGGACGCCCAGGGAACCCAGGTGGACATCCGCGTGATCAACACCGACGACGCCAACTACGTGGACCAGCTCATCGCCCTGCCCCACGAAGTGACCCTGGTGGGCGGCCCCATGCACCTGAGCTATTTCAAGAACCTGCCCGCCAGCGGCGAGCTGTCGCGCCGGGTGTTCCTCTCCTTCACCCCCGAGGTGACCGACGCCGAGGAAGGCAAGCAGCTCTGGCGCTTCTTCTGGAGCCCCCAGGACGAGGTCAACGCCGTGCTCAACCTGCCCATGGAGGAAGGCGTGAAGCGATTCGGCGTGCTCTACCCCGAGGACCGCATGGGCAAGCGCCTGGCCGACGCCTTCTCCGCGGCCGTCACCGCGCGCGGCGGCGAGGTGGCCACCCTCCAACCCTACCCCACCCAGGACGTGCCCAAGTGGGGCGACATCGTCAAAAACATGGTGCGCGCCGTGCCCAAGGGAACCGATGGCAGGAGCTTCACCTCGCGCCCGGACTTCGACGCCATCTACATCCCCGACGAACTCCAGCGCGCCGACCACATAATCGGCCAGCTGCAGTACTACCAGGCGGACTCGCTCATCGTGCTCGGGCCGCAGCTGTGGTCCGCGCCGCTGTCCGGCCAGGGAGTGAAGCCCAACTTGAGCCCGGCCAACTACCGCTTCGCCTTCTGCCCCGGCGCGTGGTGGGCGCAGTCGCCCTCCAAGTCCCTGGCCGACCTGCGCGCCCAGCTCCCCAAGGACCCGCAGAACGAAGCCGACTTCTGGACCGCCCTGGGCTTCGACTTCATCCGCCTGGCCGCCACCACCGGCGCGGTCCCGCCCGACTCGGCCCCCGCGGAGATCACCAAGCGCTTAAACGAGGCGTCCAAGAAGATGGAATGGACCATGGCCCCCATCACCTGGGACGGTTCCGGGCACGCCAGGATGGCCATGTACTTCTTCCGCCCCTCCGTGGAGGGGCTGGCCCCCGTGGACAAGGACGGCTTCAGGGAGCGCCTGGACGCCCTGAGGGCCAAGCAGCAGCAACCGCAGCAGTGAGCCTGACGGATCGCCGCCCCGCCCCGCCGGGCGGGGCGCACGCAGGGGACGCCGCGGGACAGGCGGCGCAGGCCTCCTCCGAAGGTGCGGCCGCCGCGAAGCCCTGGGCCGACCCCTTCGCCCTGGCCGCGCGCGCGGTCCCCGGCCTGGACGGGCTGCGCGGGCTGGCCTGCCTGATGATCTTCAACGTCCACTTCTTCGCCCAGTTCGCCGACGCGTCTTACTTCACCGGCTCCGGCACGCCGCTTCACTCCCTGATCCACGCCGTCCATTCCGGCTCCCACGGGGTGGACGTGTTCTTCGTGGTCTCGGGCTACCTCATCTACGGATCCCTCGCCCGCAAGCGTCCCACGCTTTCGCGCTTCATCCTGGAGCGCTACAAGCGTCTGCTACCGGTGGTGCTGGCGGTGAACATCCCGGCCCTGTACTGGGTGAACGCGGACTGGAAGATGATCGTGGACAACGTCTTCTTCCTGGACCTGTTCGGGGCCAAGCTGGTGACGTTCGTGTCCTGGGCCCTGGTGTACGAGATGTATTTCTACCTGCTCTGCGGGGTGTGGCTCATCGTGCTCGGATGTGGCAAAAACGGCCCGCCGTGGCGCAGCTGGACGCTCCTGGCCGGACTCTACGTAGCCAACAGCCTGTATTTCCATGTGAACACCGTCCTGTCGGACTGGCGGTTCATGGGATTCTTCGTGGGGATCGGGCTCGGCATGCTCAGGGCCGACCCGCGCGGGAGCAAGGCGTTCGGGAAAATCCCGCCCGGATTCTGGCCGGTGGGGCTGGCCGTCCTCGGACTCGGCTGCTGGCTGTGGTCGCGGGATTTCACCGGCACGCTGTCCGCCGTTTCGCCCGCCCTGGCCCTGGCCTATTTCACGGCCTTCGACCTGGCCGTGGCCATGCTGGTGGCCTCGCTCGTAAACGCCGCACAAGCCGCCCGGCCTTCCTCCGCGCCCGGAGATGCAGCGGGGAACGGCCCGGGACGGGATGTTCCGGGACCGCGATCCCGCGGCGGGGGCGTCTTCACCTGCACGCCCATGCGCATGGTCGGCGCGGTGAGCTATTCGCTGTTTCTTCTGCACACGCAGTGGGGCCTGCCCCTGGCCAACACCCTTTTCGGCAGGCCCGCGAGCCTGGCCGGACTCGGGCTGCACTACGGCCTGAGCCTCGGGGTGAGCTTCGCCCTGGCCGCGTTCCTCTACATGCACCTGGAAAAGTTCTACTTCACGAGGCGCTGACGTGGGCTGGCTCAAACGGACCTTCCTCTACCGCGAGGACTACATCCCGGCCCTGCAGGGCCTGCGCGGCCTGGCCGTGCTGTGGTTCTTCCACTGGAGCTTCTACGCCCAGTTCGACCCGGCCAAGCTTTCACGCATCACCGAGGGCAAGGCCTGGATGGGCGCGGCGCTGGACGCCGTGGCCCTTTGCCTCTCCCCGGCCATGATGGCCCCGGTGGCAGCATACGTGCTCGCCGGATTCCTGGCTCAGACGACCCTCGGAACACGCCCGCTGGCCGGCTTTCTGCTTTCGCGAGCCGCGCGCTTCTATCCGGTGTTCCTGGCGACCGTGCTCCCCATCCTCGCCTACTCCGCAAGGGGATGGTCCGATATCGCCTGGGTCCTGACCTTCTTCATCGTCCCGCAGGACATCCCCCCGGGACACCTCCTCATCCTCGCCAAGGCGTTCTGGTTTTCCCTGCTCTGGGCCGTGATCCTCGCGGCGACGGGAAGAACCCGCCGCTTCCTCGTCCAGGCCCTTCCCTTTCTCGCCGTGGCCGGGCTCGAATACCTGGTCTACCGCGACCTGCGGACCACATCCGCGTTCCTGGCCGTCCTGGCCGGAGCAGCCGCGGCCCGGCACCCCCTGCCCGAGGCCGTGGCGCACCGAACCGCCGGTCCGAGCCTCGTCTGCGCCACCCTGGCCGCGCCCATTTTCCTGGCTTCCACCCCTGGAGCGAGCTTCCTCCTGGCCCTGGCCGGAGCGGCTCTCCTGGCCCTGGTCGCCGGATCGCTGGCATCCGGCGTACCCTCCTTCACCGCGCGCCTGCTCTCGCATCCCGTGCTGCGCTATTTCGGCGCAGTGGCCCTGCCGTTCTTCCTCATCCACACTACCTGGGGTTTCAGACTCTCGCGCTCCATCCTCCAGGGCGAGATGCACTCCCTCTCGGCCATCCTGGCCCACTACGCCATGAGCCTCGCCTTCTCGACCGTGTTCGCCGGGTTCCTGCACGTCTTCTTCGAGCGGCCCCGCTTCTTGCGAAACTTGCGAAACGCCACGGCAGCGGATAGAAACCCCAGGTCTGCAACGCAAGGAGTCTCCCCATGAAATTCACCCCCGAGCAGGCCGCCAAGGTGGCCGCCCTGGCGCGCCTGAGGCTGCCTGAGGACAAGCTCGAACGCCTGGCCGCCCAGATGGGCGACATCCTCTCCTACATGGACGCCCTGGGCGCCTGTGACACCGCGGGCGTGGAGCCCCTTTACAGCCCCGTGGAGCACGACACCCCCCTGCGCATGGACGTGGCCGTGAAGACCTTCCAGCGCTCGGACGTGCTGGGCCAGGCCCCGGACTCCGACGGCCGTTTCTTCGTGGTCCCCAAGATCGTCTCCGGATAAGGATCCGTCATGTCCGATATCACATCTCTTTCGCTTACCGAACTGCGCGCCAAACTGGCCTCGCGCGAGATTTCCGCCGCCCAGGCCACTTCGGCCTGCCTGGCCCGGATCACCGCAACCGAACCCGCCGTGGACGCCCTGCTCTCCGTCCAGGCCGAGGCCGCCGTCGAACAGGCCAAGGCCCTGGACCAGTCCGGTCCGGCCGCCGGCAAGGCTCTCTGGGGCGTGCCCATCGTGGTCAAGGACGCCATCTGCACCAAGGGCGTGCCCACCACCTGCGGCTCGAAAATCCTGGAAAATTTCGTCCCCTTCTACGACGCCACCTGCGTGGAGCGCTTAAAAAACGCCGGGGCCGTCATCCTGGGCAAGGCCAACCTGGACGAGTTCGCCATGGGCTCCTCCACGGAAAACTCGGCCTACAAGCCCACCCGCAACCCCTGGGACACCGCCAAGGTCCCCGGCGGCTCAAGCGGCGGCTCCGGGGCCACCGTGGCCGCGCGCCAGTGCTTCGCTGCGCTTGGCACCGACACGGGCGGCTCCATCCGCCTGCCCGCGTCCTTCTGCGGCATAACCGGCTTGAAGCCCACCTATGGGCGCGTCTCCCGCTACGGCCTGGTGGCCTACGGATCGAGCCTGGACCAGATCGGGCCCATGGCCCGCACCCCGGCCGACTGCGCCGCGATTCTTTCCGTCATGGCCGGGCACGACCCCAAGGACTCCACCTCGGCCCCGCGCTTCGTTCCGGACTTCGAAGCCCTCACCGCCGAGCGTAAGGACCTCAAGGGCCTGCGCCTGGGCATGCCCGAGGAGTATTGGGGAGAAGGACTCACCGCCGAGGTGGACGCCTGCTGCCGCGCCGCCATGGACACGGCCAAAGCCCTCGGGGCCGAGATCGTGCCGGTCAAGCTGCCGCACACCCAATACGCCATCGCCACCTACTACATCGTGGCCATGGCCGAGGCGAGCTCCAACCTGGCCCGCTTCGATGGCGTGCGCTACGGCTACCGCCATGAGGGCGCCAAGGACCTGCGCGAGCTCTACGAGCTGTCGCGCTCGGAAGGCTTCGGCGAGGAGGTGCAGCGGCGCATCGTGCTCGGCACCTACGTGCTCTCGGCCGGATACTACGACGCCTACTACCGCAAGGCCGCCCAGGTGCGGCGCCTCATCCGCCAGGACTTCCTGGACGCCTTCGGGAAGTGCGACGTCATCGTGGGGCCGACTTCGCCGTTCACTGCCTTCGGCCTGAGCGAAAAGACCGGCGACCCGCTCCAGATGTATCTTGCGGATATCTTTACGATCTCGCTAAACCTGTCCGGACTGCCCGGGCTCTCCGTGCCCGTCGGGCTGGGGAAAGACACCGGCATGCCCGTGGGCCTGCAGATGTTCGGCAAGGCCTGGGACGAAGGCACGATCCTGGGCGCTGCAAATGCGCTGTCGGGCGCGCTGCCGGGGCTGGGCGAACCGAAGGGATTGAAGAAGTAAGAGTTCATATGCCTCCGGCGGCCAAAGGAACTTGACGAGGGCCGTCCTGGCCCTCGCCCTTCGGGCGCTGCTGTGCAGCGTCCAATTCCGCAATCCTGCGGAATTGGCGTTCCTTTGGAATCCTTTTTAGCTTCGCGTCCATGCGCGAGAAGGTGAGTCCGTGCTCCAAAGCGCCTTCGGCCTCGTCGTCCTCGTTTTCATCGCCTGGCTTTTAAGCTGCGACCGCAGGCGCGTGCCCTGGCGCATGCTGCTTGGCGGCGTGGCGCTCCAGTTCGCCATCGCGAGCCTCATGCTCAAGATGCCGGTGTTCTCGGGCGTGTTCATGGCGCTCAACAAGGTGGTTCTGGCAATGGAGGAGGCCACCCGCGCCGGAACCTCCTTCGTGTTCGGCTACCTGGGCGGCGGACCGGTGCCCTTTCCCGAGCCCAAGCCCGGATCGAGCTTCATCCTGGCGTTTCAGGCCTTGCCGCTGGTGATCGTCATCGGCGCGCTCACCTCGCTCCTGTTCTACTGGCGCGTGCTGCCCTACGTGGTGCGGGGCTTTTCCTGGGTGCTGAAAAAGTCCATGGGCATCGGCGGCGCTCTGGGCGTCGGCGCGGCGGGCACGATTTTCCTGGGCATGATCGAGGCGCCGCTGCTCATCAAGCCGTACCTGACGCAATTGACGCGTAGCGAGCTTTTCGCCCTCATGGCCACGGGGCTCTCCTGCATCGCCGGGACCATGCTCATGCTCTACGCCACGGTGCTGGGCAACGTGATACCGGACGCCCTGGGGCACATCCTGACCGCGTCCGTCATCCACGCCCCGGCGGCCCTGGCCATCGCGGCGGTGATGCTGCCCGAGACGGGCACGCCCACGCTCGGGGAGGCCATTCCGCCCTCTTCCGCCAGCGGCTCCATGGACGCCGTGGCGCGCGGCACCTGGGACGGCCTGCAGCTTTTCCTGAACATCATCGCCATGCTCATCTCGTTCATCGCCCTGGTGAAGATCGTGAACCTGGGCCTCGGGTACGCGCCTGATTTCGGCGGCGAGCCCTTGACCCTGCAGCGCGGCCTGGGGTGGCTCCTGTCGCCGGTGGCCTGGCTTTTGGGCATTCCCTGGTCCGAGGCCCGCACGGCGGGGAGCCTCCTCGGCACCAAGGTGGTGCTGAACGAATTCATCGCCTTCATCGACATGGCCAACCTTCCGGCGGCCGCGCTCTCGGAGCGCACCCGGCTCATCCTGGCCTACGCCATGTGCAGCTTCGCCAACTTCGGCAGCGTGGGCATCATCATCGGCGGCATGGGCGCGCTCTGCCCGGAGCGGCGCGCCGAGATCGCCGGGCTTTCCATGCGGGCGCTTGCGGCCGGGGCCATCGCCTCGCTCATGACCGGGGCCATGGTGGGAGTGTTGTTCCCGTAAGCGGCCGTGAGGGCGTCTTGGCAATGGTGTTCGAAAATATTTCGTGGTAGATCGAACCCATGCTGCTGGGAATCGATGTGGGGGGCACGCACACGGACGCCGTCCTCGTGGGGACGGGGGGCCTTCGGGCCTGGGCCAAGGTCAAGACCAACCACGCGGACCTGATGGAATCCATCCGCGAGGTGCTTGGCCGCATCGTGCCCGAGGCCGGGCCGGACCCTATTTCGCGCCTGAATCTCTCCACCACCCTGTCCACCAACGCCATCGTGGAAGGGCTTACCGAGCCCGTGGGCATATTCGTGGCCTCCGGTCCAGGCGTCGATCCCGCCGCCTACGCCACGGGCGGCCACTACCGGGTCATCCCCGGAGCCACCGACCACCGGGGGCGCGTCACCGCCCCGCTCGACGAGGCCGCCGCCCGCGACCACGCGAAAGCCTGCAAGGCCGCCGGGGTGAGCGTCTACGCCTGCGTGGGCAAGTTCTCGCCGCGCAATCCCGAATTCGAGGAGGCCCTGCGCGCCGTGGTCCACCCCCAGGCTGACTTCGTCAGCTGCGGGCACGAATTTTCCGGCCAGTTGGGCTTCGGGCGGCGCATCCACACCGCCGCCTTCAACGCCTCGGTCTGGCGCACGTTCAACCGCTTCGCCGACGCCGTGCAGCGCGCCGCGCTGCGCTTCGGGCTCTCGGGCCACGTGAACATCCTCAAGGCCGACGGCGGCACCATGCCCCTGTCCATGTCCCGGACCTTCCCCGTTGAATCCATCCTCTCCGGCCCGGCCGCCTCGGTGATGGGCATCATCGCCGTGTGCGACATCAAGCGCGACTCGGTCATCCTGGACATCGGCGGCACCACCACCGACATCGCCCTTTTCGCCGACGGGGCGCCGCTGATCGAGCCCGAAGGGGCCGTGATCTCGGGCCGCCCCACCCTGGTGCGCGCGCTCAAGAGCCGCTCCATCGGCATCGGCGGCGACTCGGCCATCACCGTGCTGGACGGCCACGTGCGCGTGGGACCGCGCAGGCTGGGCCCGGCCATGGCCGAGGGAGGCAGCCACCCCACCCTCACCGACGCCCTCAACGTGCTGGGAGCGGCCAGCTTGGGCGACATGGCGGCCTCGCACAGGGGACTCAACGAACTGGCGGCGCTTAACGGCTCCGACGGGGCCACCCTGGCCCAGGACGCGGCCCTGGCCGCCGTCACCTCCATCCGGGCCGCCGTCATCGACCTCACCCGGGCCGTCAACGACCGCCCGGTCTACACCATTTACGAACTGCTGGAAGGCAAGCGCCTGACCCCGGCCCAGGTCTACGTCATGGGCGGCCCGGCCAAGGCCATGCAGGAACTCCTGGCCGAGGTCTTCCCCGAGGACGTCATCGTGCCCGGCAGCTACGCCGTGGCCAACGCCATCGGCGCGGCCCTGTCCCGCCCCACGCTCTCGGCCGAACTCTTCGCCGACACCCAGCAGGGACGCATGCTCATCCCCGGCCTGGACGTGGAGGAGGCCGTGCCTCCCTCCTACAACCTGGACGAAGCCCGGGCCGACGCGTCCGGATACCTGCGCCAGTACCTGGAGCACCTGCGCATCGCCGACCCCGACGCGATGCTGGAGATCGTGGAGTCCCAGTCCTTCAACATGGTTGAGGACGACGCCCTGGTGGGCCGCTCCATCCGCGTGAAATGCCAGATCAGGCCCGGGGTGCTGCCCGGATACCGCAAGGCGGTGCACCGCCTATGCTGAGAGCCTCAAGCCCCTTGGGGGTCGTCTTCTTCCCGGCCTACGACTGGGCCATCAGTCCCACCCATCCCGAGCGCCAGGAACGCCTGCTCTACACCCAGGACCAGCTGCGCGAGGAAGGGCTCTTCGACATCGAGGGCATCCGCGAATACAAGCCCGACGTGGCCCGCGTGAGCGACGTGGACCTGGCCCACTTCTGCTTCCCCGACGTTGAGCAGGTGGTCACCTCCTCGCACCTCATCTCCGCCGGAGGGGCCATGCGCGCCGCCCGGCTGGTCATGGAGCACGAGGCCAAGCGCGCCTTCGCCCTGGTGCGCCCGCCCGGCCACCACGCCATGAAGGTGGTGCACGGCACGCGCGGCTTCTGCACCATCAACATCGAGGCAGTGATGGTGGAGTACCTGCGCGAACGCTATGGCGTACGCCGCATCGCCATCGTGGACACCGACTGCCACCACGGCGACGGCACCCAGGACATCTACTGGCACGATCCGGACGTGCTCTTCATCTCCATCCACCAGGACGGGCGCACCATCTATCCCGGCTCGGGCTTCCCATACGAGCTGGGCGGGCCCACGGCCATCGGCACGACCTGCAACATCCCGCTGCTGCCCGGCACCGGCGACCAGGGCATCCTGCATATGCTCGACCATGTGGTCATGCCGCTCATCGAGCGATTCAAGCCCGAGATCATCATCAACTCCGCCGGGCAGGACAACCATTTCTCCGACCCCATCACCAACATGGCCTTCTCCGCCCAGGGCTACGCCGAACTGACCCGCAGGCTCGGGGCGCACATCGCGGTGCTGGAAGGCGGCTACTCCATCCAGGGCGCGCTGCCCTACGTGAACCTGGGCATCTGCCTGGCCATGGCCGGCATGGATACCTCCTACGTGAGCGAGCCCTCCTACGACCCCGAACGGGTCAGGCAGGAGCAGCGCATCACGGACTATACCCTGTCGCTGGCCGACCAGCTGCTGGGATACTTCATGGACCCGCCCCCCATGCCCAAGCACGGGCGCCTCGAAGGGGAATGGTTCGTGCGGGAGAAGGAAATCCACTACGACACGGATGGGATTTCCGAGCGCCAGCTAGAGAAGGTCTTCATGTGCGGGGAGTGTTCCGGCACGGTGGTCATCGAAAGCCGCGCCGACCAGGGGCGGCCGTGCCTGGCGGTGCAGATTCCGCTGCGGGCCTGCCCGGCTTGCCGGGAAAAGGGCCACGAGGTGTTCGAGATGGGACAGAGGTCAGGGAACTACCGGCATGCCATGCTGGTGGACCGGCCGGGGAAGGATGTGAAGCGGGTGCTGATTTAGATCGATGGGAATCAGAAAAATGAAAAGGCCGGGTGCACGAAGTCGTGCTCCCGGCCTTTTTTGATCCGAGAAGCTATTTCCCGCCGAGTTCCTTCACGGCGTCGGCCACGCGCTTGCCGTCGGGCATCTTGGCCTCGGGGTTCACCGCCAGAAGATCTTGCCACGCCTTGATGGCGGCCTGCTTGTCCTTCAGGTCGAACAGGTACACCACGCCGGTGTTGAGCCGGGCCTGCTGGTGCTTGGAGTCGATGGCGACGGCCTGCTCGAAGGCCTTGAGCGCCTCCTGGTACTTGTTCATGGAGCGAAGCATCACCCCCATGTCCGTCCAGACGTCGGCTTGGCCCGGCTTGAGCGCCAGGGACTTCTGGTAGGCGGCCACGGCGCGGTCGGGCAGTTCGGCGTCGAAGTAGGTATCGCCGAGCTTGGCCCAGACGGCCGGGTCGTTAGGGCTCTTGGCGGCCTGCTCCTCCATGGTCTTGGCCTGGGCCATGAGCGAGGACATGGGGTTCATGCCCTGTGGAGCCTGCTGTCCCTGCGCCTGCTGGGGCATCCCTCCTGGCATCCCGGCGGGCTTGCCGCCCTGGGCCGCCTCCTGGTTGAAGACGATCACCGCCCCCTGCCAGCCGATGAACACGCCAGCCAGCAGCATGACCACGGCCAGCGCCACGGCCGACTGTTTGCGGACCATTGTCTGCGGGGCAGGCGTCTCCTGCCGCGCCTGTGGGGCGTTCTTGGGCTTTGCCATGTTCTCTCCTGATGATGCGAGGTAAAACGTCGGGCCTGAAGGCCTACTGGACGGGCTGTCCCGCGCCCTTGCCGAACTTGGGGTTCAGGATGGCCTTGGACAGGAAGTAGTCGAACTTGATCTTGCGGTTCTGGTAGATGCGCTCCCAGTAGTAGGTGGGAGGATCCTTCCAGACCAGCCGGTCGCGGACTCCGTCCTGGAACACGGCTTCGATGGAGGGGTCGGGGCACTCGGCCGAGCTGCCGCGCTTCAGGTTGATGGTGGCCACGAAGGTGAGCGACTTGAAGGTGTCGTGCAGATCCTTGGAGTTGAGACGGCTGACGTAGCGGCTGTCCAGCTCCGTGATGCTCGAGAGGTCCACTTCGCCCCGGAATTCGGCCTTGTTGGGCTCGAGCACCCGCCAGGAGCGGGAGGTGAAGAAGGCATAGTTGTCCAGGGCCTGGCCCAGGGTCACGGAGGAGTTGAACTTGAGCTTGGCGGACTTGAAAGGCTCGGGGTCGCCCGAGGCGTGGGGCTCCGCCAGGGAGGCGGCGGGATCGGCGGCCGCGGGCGGAGACTGCGCGCGCATGTCCAGCCCCCTCACGTCCAGCTTGGACAGGGGCAGGGTGAACACGGGGGGCTGGTCGTTGAAGATGAGCAGCCCACCGGCGATCTCCACGGTGAGCTTGCGTTCGGCGGCCTGGTCCAGGGCGGCGCGGGTGGCGGGCGGGAAGAACTCCCGGTCGCCCACCACGATCATCTTGTTGTTTTCGAGCATCAGGCGGTAGACCGTGGCGGAGCCTTCCGTGGCCACGGCGATCTTGCCCGTGCGCGTGACCTGCATTTCCTTGATGAGCCTCGCCTGGGCCGGAGCCGCCGACAGCGTGACGGCCAGCATCGCCAGGATGATCAGTCGGGTCATGACGCGTGATCCTCGTGTGTGGTTAGACGCCCGTATCGGCCAAGGGCACGTTGCCCGGCGCGGGAGGGGCCCAGGTTATGCGGGTTTCCAGGACGGCCTGGCAGTGCCCGGCCAGGGTCTGGGCTCCGGCCGTGGTCAGATGGACGCCGTCGCGGGCGCGCAGCGGCGCTCCCCCGGCCAGGTCGGGCTTAGAGAAGGCGAAGCCGCCCCCTGCCGTCGAAAAGAGCGGCCAGGTGTCCACGTAGTGGCAGTCATCGAAAGAGGCCATGGTCTTGCGGATGAGGGCGTTGATGTGCTTGAGGTCGTGGTTCAGGTCGTCGTCGGCCATGACGGGCGCGCCCATCCAGAACACCATGGCCGAAGGGTTGTGGGCGCGGACGATCTCCACCATGCGCTTGACGCGGGCGGTGTAGGCTTTGTCCCATTCGGGGGTGGCGTAGGGAATCTGCGCGCCGCCCTCGAACCGCAGGGGCTTGTTGTCGTTGGTGCCCAGCATGATCACCACGGCGTCGGGCCGGTAGCGGCGGGCCAGGGTGTCCAGGTTGCGGTCCCAGTCGAAGAAGTCCGGCCGGGCCAGCCCCGAGGAGACCTTGCCCAGGCTGGCGAAGCCCAGGCCGGGCTTTGATCCCAGGCTTTTCTCCAGTTCCGAGGCCAGGCCGATGGAGAGCGAATCCCCGACCACGGCCAGTGACCTGACCTGGCGTTTGGGCTGGCGGGGTGCGAAAAGGTCCTTGGGGGCGAGGTTGGGCCGCTCCAGGGCGGCCAGGGCTTGCGCCTTGCGGCTGGACTTGGCGAAGGCGGAGTTCTCCCCGACGCCTGCCCCAGCGCAGCCGGTGACGGTCAACACCGCGAACGCGGTGAGAAGCTTCAGAAGAAACGATGAGAAACGCATGGCACCTCCGTTTGGCCCCATTCGGGGCCGCCGTCAAGGCCGGAGGATCTACTGGGCGGCCGTGCGCGCCGCCGTGGGGGCCTGGGCCACCTGCTTGCCGCCCTTGGGCTTGAACTCAATGAGTTCGCCTGCGTCCTTGAGCAGGGCCCTGACGATGATGTCTCCTCCGGCAGTGGAGAAATGGATCTTGTCGCCCTCGCGCACCCGTATCCGGTGACCGGAGTTGTCCATGATGTGCTGGGCGTAGTTGCCCTGCGGGTCGCAGAGCAGCGGCCAGGTGTCCAGGAAGCGCCCGTGGGACGACTCCCGGCAGGCCCGGCTCACGATGGCGTTGAGCGCGCGGCTCTTGCCCGAGAGTTCCGGGTCCCCCATGACCGGCAAGCCTATCCAATAACTCGTCACCTTGCGTTCGTCCATTACCGAGAGGAATTTTTTCAGCCTCGCCTCATAGAGAAAGCGGCGCCTGTCGTCCAGGGCGGCCGGTTCCGGGGCTTCCGGGTCCAGGCTCAGGTATTTGGCGTCGTTGGCCCCCATCATCACGATCACCAGTTGGGGATCGTATTCCTTCATGAACTGGGACAGGGCCTGCTCCCAGTTGTAGTACTGCGGATTCTGCAGGCCGCTGGCGATCTTGCCCTTGGGGATCATGGTCAGACCCTCGAAATCCTTGAACGCCTTTTCCAGGCTCACGGCCAGGGTCACGGCCAGGGAGTCGCCCACCACCAGCACGTTGGCGGGCAGGTTGAGCTTGGGCTGAGGGGGCTGTCCGGGCTGAAGGGACGCGGTGGTGCCGGAAGCGGCGTCAGGGATGTCCTGCGCGGCGAGGGCCTCGCCCGGATGCGACGAAGGCGGGGCAGCGTCGGCCAGGGCGGCGTCGCCGCAACGGTAGGTCTTCTTGTAGGTGCCGTCGAACATCCCGGCGGTTGAGCAGTCGAGCGCAAGGGCCAGCCCGGTCAGCCCCGAAGCGGCATGCAGCGATTCCCCGGCGGCCACCACGGCGGCCAAGCCCTCGGGCAGGCCGTCGGGAAACTTGCCCGAAAGCCACGGCCCGATGCGGTCGAACAGCAGCGCCACTCCCACCGCCAGGGCCAGCGCGTAAACCAGAACTATCCGTTTGCCCGTCATTGATGCGGCGTCCTCATTCTAGAACGAGAAGTAGATGAACGGCAGCATGCCGTCAGGTCCCAAACGAACGGCCAGCGCTCCGAGAACGCCAAGCGCGCAGGCCAGGGCCGGGGCCGAAAGCCGGGACAGCAGCGGCGGGCAGGCGCGCAGCCAGTCGAGGTTCAGGGCCTGGAAGCCGATGACGCCCAGGGTGATGACCGTAACCGTCACGCCGGGCCCTTTCCCGGCGGCGTCGAAACTCACGATGCGGGCGAGGGCCTGAGCCGCCGTCTCGAAATCGGGAGCGGCGAAAAACACCCAGGCCAGGGTGACGAAACCGAAGGTTCCGGCCCAGAAGGCCGCGTCACGGGCCTTGGCCTTCCAGCCTTCAAGCCCCGCCCCGATACGCCCGGCAAAGGCGTGCGTGGCCGCAAGCCCCACTCCGTGCAAGAGGCCCCAGGCCAGGAAGGTCAGGTTGGCGCCGTGCCAGAGCCCGCCCAGGCCCATGGTGGCCAGCAGGTTCAGGTTGCGCCGCAACGGCGTGCAGCGGTTGCCGCCCAGGGGGATGTAGAGGTAGTCCCGAAGCCAGGTGGAAAGGCTCATATGCCAGCCCTGCCAAAATTCGCGCAGATTGCGCGCCTTGTAGGGCCGGTCGAAGTTGTCTGGCACGCGAAGTCCCAGAAGCCCGGCCAGTCCCTGGGCCAGATCCGAGTAGCCGGAGAAGTCGCAGTAGATCTGGGCGCTGTAGGCCATCACCCCGACCAGCGCGCCCAGGCTGGAAAAATCGTCGGGGTTGCTGAAGATTTGACGGGTGATGTGCTCGGAGAGGTAGCTCGACAGGGCCACCTTCTTGAACAGGCCCACCATGATGAGCCAGAACGCCTGGTTGGCGTCCGTCCAAGCGGGGGCGGCCGACCGGAGCTGGGGGATGAAGTCCCTGGCCCGCAGGATGGGGCCCGAGAGCACCGTGGGGAAAAAGGCCATGAACAGGAGCACGTCCAGGGGCGAACGCTGGACCTCCTCCGGGCGGCGGAACACGTCCACCACGTAGCCTACGGCCTGGAAAGTAAAGAAGGAGATGCCCACGGGCATGACGATGGACAGCTCCGGCAGCGCACCCGTCAGCTCGGAGGCCAGGGCGTAGTATTTGAAGAAGCACAGCTCGCCGAGAAGCGCCGCCAGATACGCCGTGAGCAAGGCCTTCCTGCGGCCGGGGGCCTGAAGCCGGGCCACGCCCAGGGCCGCGCCCCAGGTGGACAGGCTCACGCCGAGAAGCAGTGCGGCGAACCCCAGGTGAAAAGACGCGTAAAAGATATAGGAAGCGACCAGGAGCAGCAGCCGGAAGGCCAGGGCGTTTCGGCGCGCAGCCCAGGCTCCGGCCAGCACGGCCAGGAAGAAAAAGGCGAACTCGAGGCTAAGAAACTGCATCGCGGCCGGACATGAAAACCATTGTCGATCCATCCAAAAGAAGACGGGCTTGACGGAGCCCGTAGCCTGTTACACTCTCGACCCCGCCCCGGCACAGGCCGGACGCGGCGTCTTCCCCTGACAAATCAACGCAATTCAAGGTGTTGGCGAAATCAGAATCCGGGGCGAAAGGCCCCGTCCGGCTCGGCAAGCATATTTTACCTTTCGTGTCGAAAAAGGCAACAGCCAACCATCCCCCGGAGACCTCAGCCATGGAACACCTTCTGCTTGAACTCATCAGCGTAAACAGAGAAATGCTGAACGAATTAAGAATGTTGCGCCAGTCTCTTTGCAAGGACGCAAGCGTAGCGGCGCAGGAGGAACCGACCTTCGCCCAGCCCGAACACGTGAAATCCCCCCCGCCCCGCTTCACCCCGGAAGACCTGGAAGACATCCACGGATCGCTCTTGGACGGGCTGAAAAAACGCAACCGGGAAAAGAGCAACGCTTTCTCCGAATTCGAGAAACGGCACAAGAACTGGTAGGGGCCGGGCCAGGGGCGGTGTCTGCGACTGAAGCCGGAGGGCCAGGGGAGAAGAAGCCTCCGGCGGCTAAAGGGACCAGTCCCTCTGGAATCCCGTCTTATTGGCGCATTGGGCTGCGGGCTAACCTCGCGCGGCCCGAAAGTCCGGAAGAAAGCTAGAAGTACCGGGGAACGGCGGCGCCCTTCACCCACTCCACCACGTCCGGATCGGGCGTGAAGGGATTGGCGGCCATGTCCGGGACGGGCACGGTGAGCTCGGGGGCGAAGGGGGTCTTGAGAAGCAGTTCGTCCAGGGCGTGAGCCAGGAGCACCTCCAGCGACAGCACGTCGGCCGCGTTGTAGGCCAGAAGCGTCTCGAGCACCCGCCGGTCGCCGGTGCGCTCCCATTCCCGCCACAGGAGCACCGCGCTCCAGCCGTCCACCCCGTCCAGTTCCCGCCGCGAGAGCCCGTAGCGTTTCTCGCACGCCTTGAGTCCGCCCTTCTGCCCCACCGCCCCCAGCACGAAGCGAAGGTCCACATGGGCCTTGGGACAACGCACCCCGAGCACGCGCTCGATGATCGGCACATCGAAGCACTTGCCGTTGAACGTAACCAGCACCTTCACCCCGGCCAGCCCGGCCTCCAACTCGTCCATGTTCTCGCCACGGACGTAGGTGGCCAGCCGCCCCTGGTGCAGAAGCGCCACGGCCGTGACCACCGGATCGGTGGTGCCGTCGGTTTCGATGTCCAGATAACCCGCGTCGGGCAGGAAAGAAGGAAAGAGCCGCCAGGAATTGGCGGTACGCAGCCGCGCCGCGAACCAGTCCGCGTCGCGGGCCTGGAGGGCGGCCCGGGACTGTTCCAGCCCCTCGCGCATGAGCCCGAACCTGCCGGGGCTGACGGGGGGCTCAGGCGCGCAAAGGAAATCCTCCCATGTGCGGATGCCCGCATCCCACAGGGAGGATTCGCTCTTGGGACCTATGCCGGGCAGATGACAGAAGGTGCGGCCCAGCATGGCCAGAAAAAGGCGGCTAGACCTTGGTCTTGTCGGTCTGGTTGACCGTGGTGGTGGAGGATGCCTGGGTGGAGTGGTCCTCGATCTTGTCGGGCGTGATGTCCTTGTCGTTCATCGCGCTTTTGAATTCCTTGATGCTCTTGCCCAGGTCGCGGCCCAGGTTGCCGAGGCGGCCCGGTCCGAAAACCAGCAGAATGATTGCAAGAACTACGATCCAATGCCAGATGGAAAACGCGCCCATAAGCTTCTCCTTGCGCCGAAACGCCGGTGGGTTTGCCGTGCGGGGAAACTAAGCTCGCCAAGGGGGTTTGGCAACTCAAAACTTGACCCGAAGTGGTCCAGAACCGATCCCGCGCCGGTCCGCCCCGCCGGATACCCCGCGAAGCTCTACGGGATTCCAAAGGGACTGGTCCCTTTGGCCTAAGGAGGCATACCTCCTCCTACTTCCCCTCCCCCAGACTTTTCAGGAACGCCTCCACGTCCGGCAGCATCCGCCGCACCACCTCGCGCACGCCCTGGTAGTTGGGGTGAATGCCGTCGGGCTGGTTGAGGGCCGGGTCGCCGGCCACGCCAGCCAGGAAGAAGGGATACAGCTTCACGCCGTGCTTTTCGGCCAGGCGGGGATAGATGGCCGCAAACTCGTCGCCGTAGCGCTTGCCCATGCCCAAAAGCGCCCGCATGCCGGTGAGCAGCACGGGGATGTTCGCCTTTTTGAGTTCGCCCAGAACGCGGTCCAGGTTGGCTTCGGGCAGGGCCGGATCGAAGCCGCGCATGGCGTCGTTGGCCCCCAGCTCCAGGATGACGCCGTCGGGCCTGGCCGCGATCACGGCCCCCACGCGGGCCACGCCACCGGCGGTGGTGTCCCCGGAGATACCGAAATTGAGCACCTGCACGTCGTGGCCCTTGGCCTTGAGCGCACGTTCCAGCTCGGCGCAGAAGGACTCGGACGGGGGCAGGCCCCATCCGGCGGTAAGGCTGTCGCCCAAAGCGGCCAGACGGAGGGTTTTGGCGTGGGCGTCAGAAGGCGTCATGATTCCAACCAGCACAAACACAAGGGCCACAAGCCCCGCGAACACTGCATGCACGTTGCCATCCCCGCTACGCTCGTGCCATGATGCGGACATGGACACCGAGATGATCGCCCTTGAGGACGTAACCCTGACCCTACAAAGCCAGGCCGGGCCGGTCAACATTCTGCGCGGGGCCAACCTGCGCGCCAAGGCCGGGGAGCATCTGGCCGTGGTGGGGCCTTCGGGCGCCGGGAAGACCACGCTGCTCATGCTCATGTCCGGCCTGGAGCGGGCCACGTCCGGTTCCGTGCGGGTGGCCGGGCGCGAGCTTTCGGGCATGAACGAGGACCAGCTGGCCCGCTTCCGCCTGGAAAACGTGGGGATCGTGTTCCAGAGCTTCCACCTGGCCCCGGCCATGACCGCCCTGGAGAACGTGGCCCTGCCCCTGGAGTTCGCCCGCCGCGAGGGGGCCTTCGACCTGGCGGCCAAGGCGCTCGAGCGCGTGGGCCTGTCGGGGCGGCTTGGCCACTATCCGGCCCAGCTTTCGGGCGGCGAGCAGCAACGCGTGGCCCTGGCCCGGGCCGTGGTGGCCGGTCCGCGCCTGATCCTGGCCGACGAGCCCACGGGCAACCTGGACCACGCCACCGGCGAGAGGGTTGTGGAGACGCTTTTCACCCTGGCGAACGAGACTTCCGCCACCATGGTGCTGGTCACGCACGACATGGCCCTGGCCGGGCGTTGCGGCCGGGTGGCCCTCATGGAGGATGGCGTGATCGGGGAGCATCCATGACCGGAGAACGCATCGAACTCGGGGGCGGGCGCGGGAAGTTCTCCATGCCCCGGGGCCTGCTTCTTCTGTGCGTGGTGCTGGCCATGGTATGGGCCTATTCGCGCCATTTCGAGGGCGTGGCGGACCGGCTTTCGCGCCAGGACGCGGTTCTCGACGAGACCGGGACGCTTTCCGCGGACAAGATCAAGCTCCTGCGCGACGCATCCAAGGTCATGCACGACACGTACGGGGTGAGCCTGCGGGTGGTGGTGCGGCGAGGCCCGGTGACGCCGCCTCCCGCCGATCCCTCAGTGGTCTTCATCGGCCTGGACGTCGCGGGCAAGCAGGCCGTGACGGCCATCCCGCCGCTCCTGGCGAAAGCGCTCCCTCCCGGGCTTGCGGAGCAGCTCGCGAACGGCTATTTCGACCCTTTCTTCGCCGCCGGAACCTGGCCCGAGGGCCTGTATTCCTGCGTGCTCGCCATATTGGAGGCTTTGCGTGAACGGAACTGACAACGAATCCTGCCCGGTCCTGATCCACACCGATGGGGCCTGCCTGGGCAATCCCGGGCCCGGCGGCTACGGTTCGATCCTGCACTGGAACGGCAAGGAAAAAGAGCTTTCGGGCGGATACAAGCTCACCACCAACAACCGCATGGAGATCCTGGCCGTGATCGTGGCCCTGGAGGAGCTGACCAAGCCCTGCCAGGTGCGGGTGGTCACGGATTCCATGTACGTGCGCGACGCCATCGAGAAGCGCTGGCTGGCCAACTGGAAGCGCAACGGCTGGAAGACTGCGGCCAAGACGCCCGTCAAGAACCGCGACCTGTGGATGCGCCTGGACGGGCTTCTGGCCCAGCACCAGGTGAAGTTCGAGTGGGTGCGCGGGCACAACGGGCACCCGGAGAACGAGCGTTGCGACGTGCTGGCCCGCAGGGCCGCGCAGGGGCGCGAGCTTCCGGTGGACACCGGCTACCCCGGCTGATTTCCCCAACTTTCCAACAAAAAAACGGGATGTCCGCCAAGCGGGCATCCCGTTTTTTGTCGTGGTCTTCATTTTTCAACAAGCCGCCTTCGGCGGCATCATGGCGCAAGCATACAACCAACTTAGTTAATTCAAAAAAGCCAGCCAGCTCTCCAGATTGCGGCAGAAGCTCCTCACGAATCCCGCGAAGCGACAGGGGATTCCAAAGGGACTGGTCCCTTTGGCCGCCGGCGGCTCTTTCTCTTCAGCTCCCCTTCTTCGCCTTCCTGCCTTTGTCCTTCTTATCCTCCCCCTCCTGCACGAAATCGCGCAAACCTTCGGCCAGGCTCTTCAGGCGGTCGTCGGCCAGGGCGTTGATCGTTCCGGCCGCATACTTCCCGTCCTTGCCTCTCTCCCCGGCCGGGACTCCGGTCAAAAGCTCGATCCCCTCGTCCACCGTCTCCACCGCCCAGACGTGGAACTCTCCCTTGCTCACGGCTTCCAGTACCTCCTCACGCAACATCAAATCCTGGACATTGGCCCTGGGGATCATGACGCCCTGCTTTCCCGTGAGGCCCTTGTCCCGGCAGCACAGGAAGAACCCTTCGATCTTCTCGTTGACCCCGCCGATGGGCTGGACGCGCCCCATCTGGTTCACCGAACCGGTGACGGCCACGTCCTGGCGCAGGGGCACGCCCGACAGGCTGGACAGCAGCGCGTACAGCTCGGTTGAGGACGCCGAGTCGCCGTCCACGCCGGAATAGGCCTGCTCGAAGGCGATGCTGGCGGTGAGCGACAGGGGTTTGTCCTGGGCGTAGTTGCGCCGCAGGTATCCGGACAGGATGAGCATCCCCTTGCTGTGGATGGGGCCGGAGAGGTCGGCCTCGCGTTCGATGTTGATGATGCCCTCACGGCCCATGGCTGTGGCCGCGGTGATGCGCGAGGGCATGCCGAAGGCGAAATCCCCCACGCTGTGCACGGCCAGGCCGTTGACCTGGCCCACGGCGCTTCCCTCCACGTCCACGAACAGGCTGCCCCGGGCGATCATCTCGCGCAGGAGCTCCTGGATGCGGTCCAGGCGTCCGATGCGGGCGGTGAGCGCCTGGCGGACGTGGTCCGCGCCCACGACGTCGGCCTTGGCGCGCCCGGAGTAGAGGTCAGCCTCGAAGAGCAGGTCGGCCAGCAGGGGGAAGGCCGTGGAGAGCTTCTCCACCCGCCCGGCCATGCGCACGGCGTGCTCCACCACCAGGGCCACGGCTCCGGCCTCGAAGGGCTTCAGCTTGTGCTTGGCGGCCTCTCCCGCGATGAACCGGGCCATGTCGGCCACGGCGGCGTCGGTCTTGTCCATGGCCCGGGCGAAATCGGCGCGGACCTTGAAAATCTTGGGCAGGTCCTGGTCGTAGTACAGAAGGAGCTGGTGCAGCCGGTGGTCGCCGAGCACCACCACCTTCACCTGCATGTCGATGGGCTCGGGCTTGAGCCCGGTGCCGGAGATGAAATAGAACGGGTCGTAGGTCTGGATCTCGATGCGCTCGGTCTTGAGGGAGCGCTTCAGGGTCTGCCAGACGCCGGGCTCGATGATGGCGTCCATGAGGTTCAGCACCAGGTAGCCGCCATTGGCCTTGACGAAGGCCCCGGCGGTGATCTTGGTGAAGTCGGTG
Source organism: Fundidesulfovibrio terrae (assembly GCF_022808915.1). Classification (NCBI taxonomy): domain Bacteria; kingdom Pseudomonadati; phylum Thermodesulfobacteriota; class Desulfovibrionia; order Desulfovibrionales; family Desulfovibrionaceae; genus Fundidesulfovibrio; species Fundidesulfovibrio terrae. The sequence continues at coordinate 904,030 of NZ_JAKZFS010000001.1, read as the reverse complement.
CTCCAGCCGCCGTAGGGTCCCACCACCCGGTCCACGCCGCCGAACAGGTTGCGGTAGGTGGGGTAGGATTCGATGATCACCGGGGGGCCGGGCTGCTCGGCGTTGTCCACCAGCAGGTTCACCCCGTAGGGTTGCACGATGGCTTCGGGCGAGGGGCCCATGAAGGGCATTCCGCCCGGCATGCCCTGGCCCTTGCCGCCCAGGAGCTTGATCTCCTCCAGGTTCTCCACCATGTGGTCGAGCATGGAGTCCAGGTGGGCCGCGACCTTGGGGTCGGGGTGGCGTTCGCGTAGCGGCGCCAGAAGGTCCGAGGCCATGGCCCGGAACATGATGCGGTCCATGTCCTCGAGCTTGCGGTCCACCTCCTTCTGGAGGGTGCGCACCTCGAGCACGATGTGGTCCACCTCCTCCTTCACCTGGGTCCGCTTGGCCTTGATCTGCTCGAATTCCTCCCGGGGGAAGCGACCGTTGTCCACCATGGCCTCCAGGTCCACCATGCGCTTGGGCTCGCCGTCCACCACGGGCAGCACGTCCGGGCGGCTGTAGGGGCCGATCTCCATGCGCACCATGGCCAGGCCGGTGTTTTTGACCTTCTCCTCCACGGCCTTGTAGAACTCCATGACCTTTTTCTCGTGCACCTCGATGATCTCGTTCTTGCGGGCGATGTACTCCTCGCTCTCGAAGAGCTGCGGGACCTCCTTCTTGAGGCTCTCCAGCCAATCGTGAATGTCCTTTTTGAAAACCGAGCCTTGCCCGGCCTTGAACCTGAGCAGCACCGGAGCCTCGGCGCGCTTGAAGTTGTTGACGTAGCACAGGTCGTCGGGGACCCGGTCAGCTTTGGAGAGCTCGCGCAGGAGCCGCTTGACTGCGGACAGACGGCCAAGGCCCTGCTCGCCTGTGACGAAGATGTTGTAGCCCTTGCGGGCCATGCCCATGCCGAACCGGAGGGCCTCAAGGCCCCGGTCCTGGCCGACGACGGCGTCCAGGGGATCGAGCTGGGCGGTGGTCTCAAAGCCCAGGGAGGCCGGGTCGAGCCTCCAGCGGAGCTTGTCCTGAGGGACTTCCATGGAATGAGGCGATGCGGTCATGGCGTTCTCCGGTGTGATGGCGTGGCCGCCGCGTGACGCTTCGCGGGCGGCCGGCCGGGAATGTGTGGGGTCATCTCTTGACCACAGGGACGCTGCGGACGGCGGAAGGGGGCGAACGGCGGATGCTCACGGTGAGCGTTCCGCCTGAGAATTCGGCTTCGGCCGCCTCCACGGGGAACGGCAGGCTCAGGCGGCGCGAGAGGGTCACGAGGCCCACGCCCTCCGCCTCCTTCCTGGCGGCGGTGATCAACAGCACGCGCCCGGCCACGGTCACGGAGACCTCGCCGGGCTCGAACCCGGGCAGGGGGCAGGTGACGATCCAGCCGTCTCCGGCCTGGGCCAGGCTGATGCCTTCGTCGGGACAGACGGCGCGGGAGAGGGCGAAATCCTCGAAAAGGTCGTCGAAGAGCTTGTCCAGGTCGCCTTTGAGCTTGGCGATCTCGTGCGCTCCCCAAGAGATCAGATCGGGCATGGCCGCGCCTCCGGATGGGGGTTCGCCCGGCCGCGAAGAACCGGGGCTTTTGGGCTATTTAAGAACAAGCAGGGCAAAAATTGTCAAGGACGCCCTCCGATCCCGCACAATCAAGAGTGCGGATGAAATTTCTCCCTGCCTTGCTCCAGGCGGCCCGGCATGGTACGCTCCGCCCCAAATCCCTCATCCCGGAGGTTGGCCATGAAAGTGGACGCCACGGCATTATCTTCGAAAATAAAGGAGATGTTTCCCGAAATCGGGCAGTCCGGCGTGACCCTGACGGTTACGGCGATGCCGGACATGAACGCCTGGGAGATACGGCTGGCCAAGGGCAAGCACGAGATGAGCGTCAGCCTGGGCTTCCAGGACGCCGAGAACTGCCTGGGGGGCAGGGAGTGCACGGCCTTCGCCTCAGAAGTGGGGCAGTTCGTGCACAGTTACTGCCGCCACTCCAAGGAGTGCGCGGTCGGGTCGTGAGAGCGCCCAAAGGATAAGGTAAAAAAAAGGGCTCCGGCGCGACCTGCGCGCCGGAACCCTTGGAGCGTCATGGCGGTCCCGGGCTACTTCAGCCCCAGTCCCCGCTTGATGTACTCGAAGTCGATGTTGGAGCTGACCAGCTGCGCGCCCTGCTTGATCTTGATGATGTCGCGCAGCTTGTGGCGCTGCAGGATGGTCTCCATCTTCTTGGCCACGGAGAAGGTGTCGTCGCGCACCACGATGATGGGAATCTCCAGCACCTCGGAACGGGTGAGGATGATGTCGTTGGGATAGAGGTTGCCGGTGAGCACTAGGCAGGGGCTGTCGCCCTCCAGGGCCACCAGCTGCACGTCGGAGCGGTCGCCGCCCACGATGACCGCCGCGTTCTTGTTCTTGCGGAAGTGGGTCAGGAAGTTCTCCACCTGCATGGTGCCTATGAGGAAGCTCTCCACGATGCGCTCGGCCTTGTGCTGGGCGCTGATCACCTTGCCGCCCAGCTTCTCGGCCAGGTCGGCCACCTTGATGGCCCCCATGAGCGGGTCCTTGGGGATGACTCCCAGCACCTTCACGCCGCTGCGCTCAAGGAAGGGCACGATGAGCGATTCCGCCTCGTCCAGGAAATTCGGGGTGATGTCGTTCAAGACCACGCCCATGAGGTGGTCGCCCAGGGCTTCCTTGAGGATCACCAGATAGTCGTAGTTGAGCTCTTTCTGGAAGCGGTCGATGACGATGGCCGGGATGTCCAGCTTCTTGACCACGCTGACGCCGTCCACGCCGCAGTACTTGCCGGAGTACATGGAGCCCGAGCCCGCCACCAGGGTGACGTCCTTGCCCTTGGAGAGCTTCCTGTAGCCCGAATCGATCTGGCCCATGAGGTCGCCGCACTGGCCGGAGAAAGCCTTGACCTTGAAATCCTGCGTGACCACCACGGGGGTCACTTCGGCGGGGTCCTCCTCCAGGCCGAGCACGCCCTGGACGAAGTTGGCGTCGTCGTCTCCGAGCTTTCCGGCCACTTCCTTGGGCATGGCGCCCACGGGCTTGTAGTAGCCCACCTGGTAGCCTTCCTTCTGGAACTTGAGGCCGAGCCCCATGACGACCATGTTCTTGCCGGAATATCCCGACGTGGACCCGATGTAGATGCCAGCCATGGATTCCTCCCGCCCTGCGCCGGGGCAGCGTTCCCTCCCGGGAACGGCCCGGAGCTTTTGATTTCCAGCCAATGATCCGGCCGCGCCGCGCCCGGGGACACCACGTCCCCCGCATGGCTCGGACAGCGCCGTTTCTTACTAGCCCTATTTACGCCCCGTGATCAACCGTCATTGCCGGTCGGCTTGCCCAGGGTGAAGCGCGCATCCACCACGAGCACGCCACCCGGATGGGCCATGATCGGATTGAAATCGCATTCCTCGATCTCCGGGAAGTCCACAGCGATCTGCGAAAGCGTCAGCAGAACGTCCTCGACGGCCCGGAAGTCCACGGGGGGCTCGCCACGCACCCCGCGTAGGATCGGATAGCTCTTGATCTCGCGCACCATCTCGCCCACGTCCAGAAGCGACAGCGGGGCCAGCCTGCAGGAGACGTCGCGCAGCACCTCCACGTAGATGCCGCCCAGCCCGAAGAGCACCAGCGGCCCGAACTGGGGGTCGCGCTTGAACCCGGCGAACACCTCGCGCGAGCCCTTGGGGGCCATCTCCTGCACCAGGCAGCCCATGACGTAGGCTTCCTTCACCCGGCGGGCTCGGTTGGTGATGCCCATGAAGGATCGGCGCAGCTCGTCCTCGTTTCCGATGGAAAGAGCCACGCCGCCCACGTCGGACTTGTGCAGAATCTGGGGCGAGGCGATCTTCAAGGCCACCGGATAGCCCATGGACTTGGCCGCCTGGGCGGCCTCGTCGGAGGTCCTGGCCAGAACCGTCTTGGGCACGGGCAGGCCGTAGGCCTTGAGCACGTCCTGGGCCATGAACTCGGAAAGCTCCGTGAAGCCCTTGCCCTTGGCTTTGTCCAACACGTCCTTGGCCTGGTAGGTGTTGGACATGTAGCAGATTTCCACCGGCAGGGGCCGCTTCTTCCACTCGCAATGGCAGAACAGCGCGTCCAGGGCCGCCACGGCGGATTCCGGATACTCGTAGCAGGGCACCTTGGCCCGGCGCAGGATCTCGCGCGCCCCGGCCACCTTGCCCTCGCCCATGAAGCAGGCCACCACGGGCTTGCCGCAGGACCTGGCCTGCTCGGCCACGGCCCGGGCCACGGCCTCGACGTCCACGGCCGGAGCCGGGGTCAGAAGGGCCAGCACCATGTGCACCATGGGGTCGGCGGCCACCACCCCCAGGGCCTTGACGAAGCGCGCGGCGTCGGCGTCGCCCAGGATGTCCACGGGGTTGTAGACGTCGGCGTAGCTGGGCAGCATGGCCTTGAGCTCGTCCACGGTCTGGCCGCGCAACGCCGCCATGTTGAGCTTGGTGCGCCCGGCCGCGTCGGCGGCCATGATGCCGGGACCGCCGGAGTTGGTCACCACGCACAGGTTAGGGCCCTGGGGCGCGGGCTGGGTGGAGAAGGCCCAGGCCAGGTTGAACATGTCCTCGACGCCACCGACCCGGATGATGCCGGCCTGGGTGAAGGCCGCGCGGCAGGCGTCCTCGGATCCGGCCATGGCCCCAGTGTGGCTGGTGGCGGCTCGCGCCCCGGCCGGGGTGGAGCCGGACTTGATCATGATCACCGGCTTTTCCAGGGTGGCCTCCTGGGCGGCGCGCAGAAAAGCCTGGCCGTCGGCGATGTTCTCCACGTATCCCAGAATGACCTCGGTTTCGGGGTCGTCCTTCAAAAAGGCCAGCATGTGGGATTCGTCAAGAAGGGCCTTGTTGCCCAGGTTCACGAACTTGGAGAAGCCGAACCCCTTGCTCCGGGCGGAGTCCAGCACGGAGAAGCACAGCGAGCCGGACTGGGAGAAGAAGGCCACGTTGCCCGCGTCCGGAGCGGCCTGGACGAAACTGGCGGAAAGTCCCCTGGCCGGGTTGAACACGCCCAGGCTGTTGGGGCCGAGCATAAGCATGCCGTGCCGACGGCAAATGCTTGCGGCCTCCTCCTCAAGGTAGTAGCCCTCGCGGCCGACCTCCTTGAAACCCGAGCCCAGGACGGCCACGGCCTTTGTCCCCAGGGCTCCGAGCCGTTCCAGGCTTGCGTTCACCAAGTTCCTGGGGATGCACAGCACGGCCAGGTCCGGGGTTTCGGGCAGCTGGTCCTCGGAGAGGAACGCGGCAATTCCCGCGATTTCGCCCCCGTGGGGGTTGACCGGAAAAATTTTCCCCTGATACCCGGAGGCGAGTAGATTGGACACAACAAGATGCCCCACCTTCTCAGGGGAGCGTGATGCGCCGATCACCGCCACGGTGCGGGGTTCGAAGAGCGAGAGCAACGGGTCGTTTCGTTCCATGCGGCCGCCGAAGGAAGGCATTGTAATGACGGAAGATGCGCTGGAAAACCTACAGGAATCCATTTCCTATCGCTTCGGCCAAGTCAAGCTGTTGGCCACGGCCCTGACCCATAGCTCGTTCGCCAACGAGCAGGGCTGCGACCACAACGAGAGGTTGGAGTTCCTTGGAGATGCGGTGCTTGAACTGGCAGTTTCCGAAGAACTTTTCAAGCGTTTTCCGGATGCCCCCGAGGGAACGCTGACGAAACTGAGGGCCAAACTGGTGAGCATGCCGAGCCTGGCGGAGACGGCCAGGGTGCTCAACCTCATGTCCTACATCTCCCTGGGCCGGGGAGAGGAAAGCCAGGGCGGGCGCGACAGGGACTCTCTTCTGTCGGACGCCTTCGAGGCCCTTCTGGGCGCGGTATTCCTGGATGGAGGCTACCTGGAGGCCAGGCGGGTGGTGGTGGAGCTCTTCGCTCCGCGCTGGCCCCGGGACATCGATCCGCCCAAGGCGCGCGACTTCAAGAGCAGGCTGCAGGAACTGACCCAGCGCGACCATAAGTCCCGCCCGATCTACAGGCTCATGGGCAGTTCCGGCCCCGAGCACGAAAAACTTTTCGAAGTGGAATTGACCCTGCCGGACGGCAGGACCCTCACGGCCCTGGGCTCGAGCGTCAAAAAAGCCGAGCAGACCGCCGCCCGAATCGCCCTGGACATGCTCGAATCCGAAGAGCGAGCCAGATCAGAGGGGAAGGGCGTCTAGCGCGTTGAACCCCGCAAAGAATTTCATCTGACGGGAAAGATCAAGTAATCCAGGAGTGATCCAGGCCAGGGTGGGGGCCTTCCTAGCCCCCGCCTCCCTGGTCCTGGCTACACAAATCAACTCAAGCCTAGCCCTGGATGAGCTGCATGGCCATCTTGGGCAGGCTGTTGGCCTGCGAGAGCATGGCCACGGCGGACTGCGTCAGGATCTGCTCCCGAACGAATTCGGTCATTTCGGTGGCCACGTCGGCGTCCGAGATGCGCGATTCGGCGGACTGCAGGTTTTCCGCCTGGATCTGCAGGTTCTGGACGGTGTTTTGCAGACGGTTCTGGGTGGAACCGAGCTGGGCGCGGATCTTGTCCTTGGACACGATGGCGCGGTTGATGACGTCCAGCGCCTTCTGGGCCATGTCCTGGGTGGAGATGGACCGTCCGTCGGGGCGGGTGGGGTCGGCGCCCATGCCGATGCCCAGCGCGGAAGCCGTGGCGCAGCCGATGTTGATGAAATAGTAGTCTTCGGCGCTGTGGTTGCCGGTGCCGAAGTGGATCTTGATCTTGCCCACGGGGTTGAGTCCAGTGCCATCGTGCGTGGTGCTGGAGAGGTTGCCGTTGAGCAGATAGATGCCGTTGAAGTTGGTGGCCGAGGCGATACGCGTGATTTCCGAGGCCATTGCCTGATATTCCGAGTCGATGATCAGGCGCTGATCGGACGTATAGGTGCCGGTGGCCGCCTGGGTGGCCAGCTCCTTCAGTCGGATGAGCTTCTCGTCCGTGACCTGCAGCGCGCCGTCGGCGGTCTGGATCATGGAGATGGCGTCGTTAGCGTTGCGCACGCCTTGGTTGATGGAGCTGATGTCCGCGCGCATGAGTTCGCGAATGGCCAGGCCGGCAGCGTCGTCGGCCGCGGTGCCCACGCGAAGGCCCGAAGACAGGCGCCGGGTGGAGACGCCGAGCTTGTCGTATGAGTTCGACAGGTTCCGCGATGCGTTCATCGCCATCAAGTTGTGGTTGATTACCAGAGCCATGGGAGTACCTCCTTGTCTAAAGGCAACTTTCCTTGTTGTTGGACATGCAGATGCTTGATCCGTGCCAACAATAAATAGACTAGCTATTTCGGAATCTTAAAAACAAGGATGCACCTTTTTCCCCCTCTTTTCACCCCTCCCAGGTCAAAGTTGCCGCGCTTTTTAGGGCCCCGCGTCAGGTTACAAACGTTCGATGACCGAGCAATTATTGGGATCTCCGGGGCTTTTGAGACGTGCAGCCCCGCATCGAACCGGTCCTGCGCCAGGGATGCCCACGGCGCGCAACCGAGCAACGATCCAGGACGCAACTGGAGAAGCCCGTCCGCCCAGCCCCACGGGGGCTCCCCTCCGGGCGGACGGGCTTCTTGATGCTTGCGGGCGCCGCTTGCGCCTGCATGTTCAGGCGTCAGGGCCATCGGCCCTTGCGGCGCGCCGACGCGGCGTTATGCCGCGCTTTGGTCCGTTGCGGCGGGGAAGGCGCAGGGCCCGGACGCCTGCGCCTCCAGGGCCCGGCGGTGGGCGACCAGGGCCTCGATGGTCAGCACGGGAAGGCCGTGCTGCCGGGCGAAGGCCCGGATCTCGGGCATGCGGGCCATGGTGCCGTCGGGATTGGTCAGCTCGCACAGCACCCCGCAAGGATCGAACCCGGCCAGCCGCGCGAGATCGACCACCGCCTCGGTGTGCCCCGGGCGCTCCAGGACGCCTCCGGGCCGGGCCCTCAGGGGGAACACATGCCCTGGGCGGCTCAGGTCCTGGGGCCGGGCGCCGGGGGCGGCGGCCGCGCGGACCGTGGCCACCCTGTCCGCGGCGCTGACCCCGGTGGTCACGCCGCGCGCGGCCTCGATGGTCACGGTGAAGGCCGTGCCGTGGCGGCTCGTGTTCTCCTCCACCATCGGGGGCAGGGCCAGGGCGTCCGCCTTTTCTTCGGTCAGGCACAGGCAGACGATGCCGCTGCACTCCCGTATGAGCATGGCCATCTGTTTTTCGGTGAGGGTCTGGGCCGCGAAGACGAGGTCGCCCTCGTTCTCGCGGCTTTCGTCGTCCACCACGAGGACGCCTTGGCCGCCGCGCAGGGCGCGCAGGGCCTCCTCTACTTCGTTCGATGAATGCGCAGGCACGTTGGTCGCGTGCTGATTCATGGTAATGCTCCCTTGCAGGCTGAAGGTTACCAGAATCAGGGCGTGAGAAAGGATCGACGCCGGACGCGGAAGGCGCGCCGGCCACGCGCCGGGGAGGGGTCCGGCGGCGGGGAAGGCTCCCGTCTGTTCCTCTTCCATCCGGACTGTGACCGTCGGCTCCGGCGTCTCACCGGATCTGCTGACCCCGCGCGGGTTGCGCGCGGGCGCTCGCGGGCTCCCCGGAACAAGCCGGGATACCGCCGGTGGGGAATTCCACCCCGCCCTGAGGACAAGGGCGAGAGCTACCCGTAAACGCACGCCCGCGCAAGCGGCCGCGCCCCCGGAAATATCTGCCGCCGGGCGAAGCCTGGGCTTGGCGGAGGCCGGAAGCCGGAGCGCTCCTGCCAGGCCCCGGCGCGTTCCGAGCCCCCTCCCGCCCGGCGCCCACTCCTGCGCTCCAACGAAAGAACGCCGGGCGCTTGCGCGCCCGGCGTTTTGAGTTTCGTCGCAGTTTCAAGCCTAGCGCTTGAGCTGGATGACTTCCGACAGCATGGTGTCCGCGGTGGTGATGATCTTGGAGTTGGCCTGGAAGCCGCGCTGGGTCTGGATCATCTCCACCATTTCCCGGGCCATGTCCACGTTGGAGGTCTCCAGCGAGTTGCTGGCGATGGACCCGAGCCTGCCCGTGTTGGCACGGCCCACCACCGCGTCGCCCGACTCGCGTGTCTGCGAGAAGAGGTTGCCGCCGTCCCGCTTGAGTCCCCAGGGGCTGGCGAAGTCCGCCAGGGAGATCACGTAGAGCTCCTGCGTCTGGCCGTTGGAATAGCGGCCGGTCAGCACGCCGTCGCTGGACACCGACACGCCCTGCAGCGTTCCCGGGGGATACCCGTCCTGGGAGATGAACAGCGGCGAGCTTGCTGCCGCGAAGTTGGTAGTGTGCAGATTGTTCAGCACATCGGTCGAAGGATCGAAGCCTTGCAGGACCGAGGCGTTGGACAGGTGCGACAGCCCGATCATGGAGGCGTCCGTAGCGGTGGTATTCCAGGTGGTGTTGGCGCTGCGCAGCCCGAAGCTGAGCGACATGGACACCGCGTTGGAGGCCGTGGTGGTGCTGGCCCCGGAGACGCTGCGGAAGTTGCCGGTGAACACGGGGTAGCCGGAGCCGGATATCTTGGCCAGGGTCCAGTCGGAGAGGTTGCTGACCGGGTTGGCCAGGGTATTGGAGTTGAGCGTGTAGGAGGTCTGGTTCTGCAGCACGCCCGAGTCGTTGAAGACCATGGTGCCGAGCATCAGCACGCCGGCCTTGGAGTTGGAGGCCATGTTCTGCTGCACGCCGCCTATAGTGAACTGGCGTCCGTCTTCCTGCGGGTTGCAGGTGACCATGTATTCCCAGTATTCCTTGCCGCCCACGTCCGAGACCTTGTCGTAGTAGACGGTCAGGTCGTGCGATCCGCCGCGCTGGTCGTACACCTTGAGGGTGTTCTGGAACCCGAAGGAGGTGTCCGGCAGGGGGTTGTCCGAGGGGCGGGCCGGGTTGTAGTTGTAGTTCTGGAACAGCGAGAAGAACGGGTTGGTTGAGCTGGTGGACTTGCTGGCCGTGGAAGGGTCCAGGTTGGAAATAAGGGTCACGGTGTTGGTGGGCTGGGCGGCCAGGGCCAGGGTGTCCAGGCGCACGTCGGTGACCGCGCCCTTGGTGGGCACCCGGGTGATGGTCTGGCCGTTGGCCCTCTCGGCGCGCAGCGACGCCGAGTCCACCTGCCAGCCCTGCACGGCATAGTTGTTCGGGTCCACCAGATAGCCGTTGTTGTCGAAGCGGAAGTTGCCCGCCCGGGTGTAGTAGGTGGCCTGGTTGCCCCGGTCGTGCACGGTGAAGAAGCCCGAGCCGGAGATGGCCATGTCGGTGGTCTCGTTGGAAGTCTGGAAACCGCCCTGGGTGAAGTCGGAGAGGATGGCCTCCGTGCGCACGCCCTGGCCGAGCTGCGAGGTTCCGGAGCCCGTGCCGATGTTGGTGTAGAGCAGATCCTCAAAGTCCATGCGGGCCGATTTGTAGCCGATGGTGTTCACGTTCGCCAGGTTGTTGCCGATGATGCCCATCTTGTCGCCATGGGCCAGCAGGCCGGTGACGCCTGACCACATTGATGTCGAGAGACCCATAACCTACCTCCGAGAAATTCGATCCGGAAAATGTTGCCTATTAGGAGGACGTGGTGGGCGTCACGACGCCCTGAACGTCCATGAGATTTATCTTTCTGCCGTCCTGGGTGGTCAGCATGTAGGAGCCCGTCGTGCTGTCCGATGAGACGCCCGTGACCAGGCCCGTCACCGAAGTGGTCACCATCAGCGGCTTGCCGTCGGACCCAAGCGTGGTCACGCCCGTGGAGTACGTGCCGTCGGGCACGAGGTTGCCGTTGGAGTCCTTGCCGTCCCACTGGAAGCTCTGGCTTCCCGCCGCCTGCGCGCCCTGGGACACGGAACGGATGATGTTGCCGTTGGCGTCCATGATGTTCACGGTGACCGAGGAAGCTGCCGCCGGAAGCGTGTAGTAGAGCGCGCTCACGCTGCCGCCGGACTTGGCGAGGGTGCTGCCGGAGGCCGTCACCTGCTTGCCCATGAACCCCACCGCCGAGAACATCTGCTGCTGGTTGGTGGCGGTGATGAGCTTGCCCATGCCGGAGTTCAGGTTCGTGAGCTGTTCAAGGCTCGAGAACTGGGCCAGCTGGGCGGTGAAATCCTTGTCGTCCTGGGGATTCAGGGGGTCCTGGTTCTGCAGCTGGGCAAACAGCAGGGTGAGGAAGTCGCTGCTTCCGAGCGATGACTTTCCGGAAGACGGGGTCAGCTGGCTCATGGCTCCAAGCTGGGTCGTGGCTCCGGTGGCTGGATCGGTATATACGCTGCTCATGGGACACCTCTGGGCGAACTAGGCGATGATGTTCAGGCCGCCCTGGGAAATTTTTACCTCTGCCCCACTACTCTGCATCTGCCGGGCCAAGCCGCCGCCGTCCCCCGAAAGGATGGACGAAGTGCGCATGCGCTCCAGGGCCTCGCGCCGCTCCTGGGAGAGGTTGTGCTTCTCCGCTCCGCCCCATTGCTGCCCGAGGCCGGAATCCTGCGACAGGCCCGTGCGCACTTCCAGCTTGGAGACGGTCAGGCCCTGGTTCTCCAGGCTCTGCTTGATCTGCTGGAGGTTCTCGGAGAGCATCTTTTCGGCTTCGGGCGATTCGGCCTTGATGACCGCCTGGACGTCCTTGCCTTTCACCGAGAGCACCACGTTCAGCTTGCCCAGGTTGTCCGGGGTCAGCTCCAGGGAGAGCTGCTTGACGCCCTGCCCCATGTTCTTGAGCAGGCCCGTCTGCACCTGGTCGAGGAACTGGGTGGACTGGGCCTTGAGCACCTGGGTGTCCGCGCCCTTGGCCAGGGTCGCGGCCGCCGCCGAGGAAGCCTGCCCGGCCAGGCCCGCGCCCGCCATGAGGCGGCCGTCGGAGGTGAGCTGGGAGTCGGTGTCCGTGCGGACCTTGGCGACGAATTCGCTCCAGGCGTTCCCCTGGGAGTTCTTCTGGCTGGAAGCGCCGCCCGAATCCTGGTTGCCCAAGGTTCCCTGGCGGGGATCCTTCTGGACCTGCCCCGAATCGGACTGGCCGCCCGTTCCAGGCTGGTTCTTGGCTTGGGACTGGGACTGGGACTGGGAAGGTTTGGCGTTCCCGTCCTGGGCGTCCTTGACCATGTGGTCGGTCTTGAACTGGTCGGCCTGGGTCTTGGCTTCCAGGCCCTGCTGGGCGATGCCCACGCGCTCGCGAGCCTGCTCCATGACCGGGGCAATGGCGTCGTGGGCCGCCTTCAGGGCGTCCTTGGCCTGGGACAGCACCCCGGCGTACTCACCCTTGATCTGGGCGAAAAGCTGCTTGGCCGCGTCCCCGGTGATATCCAGGCTGTCCTGGTTGCCGAACTGGGCCATCAGGCGTTGCTGGGTGCTGTCCGGGAGCTTCAAGGCCTTGCCTAGGGCGGCCATCTCGTCCTTGCCCAGGCTGATTGTCTGGTCGGGGTCCAAGGTGCCGATCTTGGCGTAAATGGCGTTCAGCACCTTGCCGGACTTGCCGCTGGCCATGGCGTCGATCATCTCGCCGGACTGCTTGGCGTCGAAGCCCAGCTTGGTCAGGAGCGACGAGATGGCCGACTTGTCCTCGTCGGTGAGGTTCACGGGCTTGGTGGCCTGCGCGAGCACTTCCTTGTGCACCGTCTGCATGAGCTGGCCCCAGGTGAGGCCGTCCGGGCTCTGCAGCTTCTTGCCGAGCTCCTCGACCTTCTCCTTGGGAACCCCGGCCGACTCCAGCTTGTCCTTGAGCTTGTCGAAATCGTCCTGGGTCAGCTTCACGCTGCTCATGGATTCGTTCAGGTGTTCGCCGGGCATTTCCGGCTCGGCGAGCTGCGCCGCCTTGGCGGACACCACCTGGGAGGTCTGGGCAATCTGGGGAGCCGCCGTGTTGGCCAGCGTATCCAAGGCGGCCTGGGGCATCGCAGACGCGCTCGCCGTGTCGCCGCCGGGCTTGAGAAGGTCGGCGAAATAGGAGGCCCCTCTGCCAGCAAGGGACGGAACCTGGAACATGTCCAGGGAGAGAAAATTTAAGGGAGAAATCTGGCTGGGAACGATTTGCATGTCTTCCTCCTGACGGGCCCCTTCCTTCAAGAGCCGTTCCAAAGAAAAACATCGCAATATCAGTATGTTGAAAAATACGAGAGGGGGAAGTATTTTCCTTAGGCCCTGCCAGCCGGAAGAGGCTTCCGGGTCAGGGACGCCCGGCGGTCGTCAGGCCGTCACGGACCTGAGCCGTTCCATCAGGGCCAGGCACGCGCCCAGGGATTCGCGGGAAAAATCGGAATTCTCCAGGAGCATGTGCATGTAGCCCGCCAGGGGACGCAGCATGGGCGGGGAGGACGCCCAGAACTCCTCTCCCCGGGCCGATCCCGAAAGCAGGGCCTTCTTGATCCGCCCGGCCAGTCCCAGGGCCGCGGCGTTGAAGGCCCGGGCCAGGGCTGGCTGGAATTCGGCCAGTTCCTTCCAGATCCGCGCGGGCTTGTCGTCGTCCCAGAGGCCGAACGCGGCCCCGAACATGCCGCGCCAGAACTCGCCCACCATGTCCGAGGCCCTGCGGCCCCGCTGGCCCACGGGGACCAGGTCGTAGAACCCCTCCAGGGTGCGCCCGGTGCGGTACAGGCGCGTCCGGGGCGGCGAGGACAGGCGGCTCGAAGCGCCGCCGGTGAGCCGCCAGGCCAGGTAGGCCACCTGGACCGGATCGAAGCGGTCGTGGCACAGGGGCCGGTCGAAGCGGCACCGCCAGCAGTCCACGCAGGACATGGCCGCGCGCAGCACGTAATGCCCCGGCGGATAGGGGGCGGTCTCCCAGGGGTTCACCGGCCCCATGGAGAGGTTGAGGGTGGCAAGTCCCGACCAGGCCGCCAGGTGCATGGGCCCGGTGTCCGGGGTGATCATGAGCGAGAGCGTCTGGCCCACGGCCATGAACTCCTTGAGCCCAAGCTTGCCGCAGGTGTCCACCAGGCGGCCGCCGTGCAGCCGCTTGACCTCCTCGCACAGGGCCACGTCCCCCGGGCCGCCCAGCAGCACCACCTTGAGTCCCCGGCGTTCGAGCTCCCGGGCCAGGGAGGCCCAGAAGGCCGCGTCCGGGCGTTTCTCCTCCTGGCTGGCCCCCACGAACAGGCCCACGGGATCGCCGCGCCCGGCTGGCTTGCGGGGCGGATCGAAGTGCGTGGCCGGGAAACATCCCCTGTCCACGCAGTCCAGGGCGTTGAGCTCGGCCCAGTGGTAGCGGTTGTGGCGATTGTTGCCTGTGAGGGAAGTCCGGTAGAGCTGCCAGCGGCCGTGGACCCGAAGCCCCGTCTCGCCCTGCACCGGGCCGAACTTGAGCCCTGCCTGGAGTTCCCCGGCAAGCTTCGCCGCCTCGGGGCGGTGGCTCAGGTTGACGATGAGCTGATAGTCCCGGGCGAAAAGCTCATGGGTGGCCGTCCAGGGCAGGTACACGGCCGGAGGGGAGACGCCCAGGAGGTCGGTGTAGAAGCCGGGCTCGGCCACGACCCATATGGGCCGGTCCGGGGCGTTGCGGCGCATCCAGAGAAACAGGGGGAAGGACAGGATGATGTCCCCCATGCGCTGCATCTGTAGGATAAGAACGGGTTTAACCATGATTTCGCCGCGCTGGCCGCGCGTAGGAGGTATGTAGTGCGTTAGCGCAGGAAAAGACAAGGCCGGCCCGGGGTCAGTCCGCCGCGCTGGCCCGCCATTTGGCCAGGGCGTCGTCCCAGGCGGCCGCGTCCGCCTCCTGGGCAGCCTGGGCGAAGCTCGCCGGATCGAATTTCTGGTGCAATTTGTACTGGTTGGCCCATCCTACGGAATACTGGGACTGTCCCGCAGCGCCCTGACTCCCCGTGGACTTGAAATGCCTTACCGCCAGGTGCCCCTGGTACACCGGAGTCTGTCCCGCCAGCAGCAGGCGGATGTCGTGGTCCAGGTCGTCGTACTGCGACGGCGAATAGCGCAGGTCGAACCCGCCCTGGCTCAGCAGTCCGGAGGTCCGGAAGAGGTGGCAGCAACCCGTCACCGTGGCGCAGGGGCGCAGATAGGCGAACTGCCCCCGGTCCAGGGTCTGGTGGTGGACGGAGGACAGCTCGAAGCGGCGCATCCCCTCCCCCGCCTCTCCGGGTGAGGGATCAAGAAATACATCGGCGGACTGCACATGGGCCGGGCGCGCGAAATCAACCACCCGCGCTCCCCACACGCCCGCCTCGGGATAGAGGGCCGTCGCCGCGCCCAGGCGACCCAGCCAGTCTCCGGGCAGATTCACGTCGTCGTCCAGGAACGCCGCCCAGTCGCTTGAGCGCACGTGCTTGAGGCTCATGAGCCAGTTGCGCGCGGCCGGAGCCCCCACGTTCACCGGCAGGGACACCGTGCGCAGGCGGTCCGGCCCGAAGCGTCCGGTCCAGGCGGCCAGCACCTCGCCGGTAGCGTCCGTGCTGCCGTTGTCCAGCACCGTGAGCCCTGCCCCGCCGAGATCGGATTCGAACAGGCTTTGCAGGGTGCGCTCGATATCATGGGCCTTGTTGCAGGTGTAGAGCAGAATCTCCACACGGCCGGGAAGCCTGCCGGAAAGCACGCGCCGCCCCCGGGCCAGGTCATGGAGGACCAGCAGGGTCTGCACCCGCCAGGGCTGGCGGGCAAGCCCCGCCGCGAGCCGGTTCAGAGCCCCCTCCTCGTCCCCCAGGCCCAGGTTGGCCAGCCCCAGCCGGATTTCCAGGCCCGGAAGACCGGCGAAACCCTCCGCTCCATCTCCCCCCCCACCCGGCTCGCCGGACACTCCCCCCGGGCCGGAACGTCCCGGTCCTTGCATCAGGCAGGCGCAGTCCGCGTAGTTCTCAAGCCCGGCCAAGGCGTCGCCGCGCATCATGGCCGCGTCGCCGCCGATGAGCTTGGCCAGCGGCTCGGGCAGCCCGGCCGTGACCTGGGCGACCCAGTCCCAGTCCTCGGCGTCCAGGGCGTGGGTCAGGCCAAGGCGCGCCCAGAAGAGGTTGCCGGGTTCCTTGGAACTTTGCAGGGAGAGGAAATTCTTGATCTTGGCCGTGTCCCGGCGCTCGGCCAGGCGGCGGTAGTACGAGAGGTCCGGGGGAGCGGACGAATTGCCCGCAACGTGGGCGGCCAGATCCCGGGCGGCAGGAGGAGCCGGGGCCAGCGCCGCGACCTGCCCGGCCAGGACCGCGTCCAGCGGGGATTCGGCCCAAGCGGCCAGGAGGAGGTCGGCGGCCAGGGAGGTGAGCCCGGCCTCGGCGGCCAGCCGCGCGCAGGACGCAAGATGTCCTGCGCCCTCGGAACCGTGGACCAGGGCTGTGCGCAGGGGAGGTGGGAGAGTTTCGAGCAGCCAGGACATGGGGGTGAAGAGGCCTCCGGCGGCCAAAGGGAGTTCTTCCCTTTGGAATCCCGTTTCGCTTCGCGTCCAGGGCGGGAGCGTGAAGCCGTTTTCGACCGGACCTGCGGTCTTTAGGAAAAGAGCCCGAACGTGTCGCCCACGACGTCCAAAAGCTGCCCCATGCGCCTCACGTAGGTGTGCTCGGCCAGTACCCGCTGGCGCGCCGCGGCGGCGATTCTGGCGCGCTCTTCCGGATGGGCCAGGTAGTGGCGGACCAGTTCCGGAATCTCGGCGGGATCGCCGTACACGGCCACCTCCCGGCCGGGCTCGAAGAGTCGTTCCATCTGGGCGCGATGGTCCGTGAGCAGGAACGCCCCGCAGGCGGGAACGTCGAACACCCGCTGGTTCACTGCGCCCTTCATCTGCAGGCTGGTGCAGTTGAAGTTGATGTCCGAGAGCGGATAAAAGCCCGGGAGCTGGTCATAGTAGGCCAGCTCCGCGATCCTGCGCCAACGGACGTTCTTGTCCGGGAAGGTGGCCAGCCAGCCCTCGTCACCGGCGATGAGCGGGGAAAAATCCATAAGTTGCGAAAGGCAGGCCGCCCGGTATTGGCGGGTGGACTCCCAAATGACAGCCGTCTCGTAGGCCAGTTGGCGCTGCGGCGTGTTAAGGGCCGCGAAATCCTCCATCAGGTGCGGGAAGTGTCCGGCCATGAAGGTGCGCACGCTCCATTCGGGGTGCTCGCCGAATGCCGCCGCGATCTGGCCGGTTGCCGCCAGCAGGCGCGGGCCGGGCGCGGCGTATTCCAGGCGCTTGGCGGTCTTGATGACCATGGAGTTGCCCACGAAGCTCACGCGCGCCCGCCAGGGATGGTCCGTGGGAGCCGGGCTTGCGGGCGGGGCGAAGCGGCGCTCGTCGGTGGCCAGGGGAAGGTAGAAGACGTTGTCGAAGCCCCCCCGGCGCAAAGGGTCCAGGTTGTCGGCGTCCCAGGTGAACACCGCCGTGCGCTTGGCGGCCGGGTTGGAATACAGGGCCAGGGCCAGGGCCGGGTTGTCCACGAACCAGGAGGCCAGGGGGATGTCCAGGCGCGACAGAATACCGGTGAGCACCCCCTCGTGGTCCACGCCCAAGTGGTTGACCGTGAGCGCGAAATGGGGGCGGAACTCCTTGATGAGGCCGATGAGGGTCTTGAGGTACCCCTCGAGTTCCAGCTCGTCCCCGCCGGTGTCCAGGTAGCGGTAGCCGACCCCCATGCGGTCGAAGGCGTTCATGACCTCGCCCAGCAGGAAGAACCGGCTGGTGACGAGAAGCACCCTCGGCGATTCAGGCATGGGCGGTCACCTGCCGGAGAGGGCGTCCAGCTCCTGCTCGGACTCGGCCACCTTGAAGAACTCCAGCAGCTGCACCAGCCCCAGGGTTTTCCTCACCTGGGGGCTCGGTGCGAAGAGCACCAGCACCCGGCCCGACGCCTGGAGCCTGGTGTTGCAGGCCACCAGAAAGCCGATGCCCGAGGAGTCCATGAAGCTCACGTCGGAGAGGTCCAGCACCAGGGTGGCGGACTTGTCCTCCTCCAGAGCCCGTTCCATCTCGCGTTTGAAGTCCTGGGTGATATCCATGGTGATCTCACCGGAATACCTCGCAACGAGAGCGCCGCCCTTGTGAATCCAGGTCAGATTTTCCACAGGTCCTTCCTGATGCGTTTGACCACGCGCAGGACGTTCTCCCTGCCGCGGCGTTTGAGTTCACACGAATCCGAAAGCTTGCAGATGATGAACATGCCCCGGCCGCACTCGGACTCCGGAGCCGCGTTCTCGAAGTTCACCTTGTCGCCGAAGCCCTTGCCCCAGTCCGCCACCTCCAGCTCCACGGATGCGCCCGGATGCAGGCGTAGGCGCACCTCAACCGGCCCCTCGCCGCCGTCGTAGGCGTGGCGGGTGACGTTGGCGCAAGCCTCGGTGAGCACGATGTCCAGATCGTGGAGGATGTCCGGGTCGGACACGAACGCGTCCAGGGCTCCCACCGCCTGTCTGGCCAGCGAGCGGCTGGCCCCGGGGCTGGAAATGGCGCTGAACACCCGGGTGAGAGGACTGCCCACGCTCACCCACAGGGCGGTGACGTCATCGGTGAAAACCGGCCCGGCCCTCTCGCCGCTCAGGTTCTCCAGAAGCGTGCTCAAGGAGAAGCGGTCCTTGGCCAGAAGCGATTCGGCCAGATCCTTGAAGCTCTCCAGGCCGAAGATCTCCCGGTCCAGGTTGCGCCACTCGTACCAGCCGTCGGTGTAGAGGAAGAGCCCGGCCGGCTTGGTGAAGCGCACGGTCCTGGTCTTGAACTCCTGGTCGAAGAACCCCAGCACCGACCCCGTGGGCTCGAGCCACTGGGCCTTGCCGCCGGACCACAGAAGCGGCGGGCAGTGCCCGGCGTTGGCGTAGGTCAGGACGCCCTCGTCGGGGTCGATGTCGGCGGCGGCCAGGGTCACGAAGTCGGGCTCGTCGCCGATGGAGGACAAAAGGTGGTGGCTGGCCAGGGAAAGGGTCTCGGCCAGGGAGAGGTAGTGCGTCTGGGAGATGCGCACCAGGGTGCGCACCACGGCCATGAGGAAGGCCGCCCTGGCCCCGTGGCCGGACACGTCGGCCATGACCGCGCGGATGTTGCCGTCGGGCAGGGTGAAGAAGTCGTAGTAGTCGCCGCTGGCCCGTCCGGAAGGGCGGTAGAAGCACTCCACGTTGGTCTCGCCCAGGATCGGCGAGCAGTCCGGCAGCAGGCGCTTCTGCAATCCCGCCACCAGGTCGATCTCGCGGCTGATGCGCTCGTAGGCCTGCCGGAGCCTGCGGGTCAGGTGCACCTGCCGCGCGGCCGCTCCCACCCGGGCCAGCAGCTCCTCGCGGTCGAAGGGCTTGCCCAGAAAGTCGTTGGCCCCGGCGGCGAAGGCCCGGGCCTTGAAGGCATTGGTGTCCTGGGCGGTGAGCACGATGATCTGCACCTCGTGGTCCTGCACCACGCCCCGGATGTGCTGCATCACCTCCAGCCCCGACTTCATGGGCATGTTCATGTCCAGGATGATGATGTCGGGCTTGAAGGCGGCGTGGGCCTCGATGGCCTCCTGGCCGTCCTCGGCGGTCTGGAGCACGTACTGCTGCCCAAGGATGTAGGTGAGCAGGCGGATGACCGTCTTGGAGTCGTCCACCAGAAGGACGCGGATGCTGTTCTCGGGGGAAGCCATCAGGAGAAATCCCGGCTGTCGAGCATGATGGTGACGGGCCCCCAGTTCACCAGTTCCACGGCCATGTCCGCCCCGAACACGCCCCGCCGGACCCTGCCGGGAAGCAGGGACTCGAGGTCGTCGCAGAGCCTGTCGAAGAGGGCGCTGGCCACGCCCGGGCCGGCCGCGCGCGAGAACGAGGGGCGAAGCCCCTTGCGGCAGTCCGCGTAGAGGGTGAACTGGGAGACGGCCAGCACCTCGCCTCCGAAGTCGGCCAGGCTCAGGTTCATCTTGCCCGCCTCGTCGGGGAACACCCGCAGTTTGGGGAGCTTTTCCACCATGGTCCGCCACCATGCGGCGTCCGGCGCGCCCGGGCCGTCGTCCGGCCCGAATCCCGCCAGCACGAGAAAACCCGGGCCGACTTGGGCCACGCGCTCATCGGCCACGTCCACCGAAGCCCTTTTCACCCGCTGGACGAGAAGCCTCACGGAACCTCGAAATAGGTGGCCTTGCTGGTGGCCTTCTCGAACACGCTCACCTCGTGGACCTGGGCGGGCTGGCCTTCCAGGAGCCTGCCCAGCTCCCAGTAGATGTAGCGGGCCAGGTTCTCGGCGGTGGGGTTTCGCCGCTGGAAATAGGGCACGTTGTTCAGGTGGGTGTGGTCCAGCTTGTCCAGCACCTGCTTGAGGAATCCCTTGAGCTCCTTGAAGTCCATGAGCATTTCCGTGTCCTGGGTCAGGCGGTCGCCCTCGAACACGGCCTCCACCACGAAGTTGTGCCCGTGCAGGGCCTCGCAGGGCCCCTTGTAGTTGCGCAGGCAGTGCGCGGAGGAAAAATCGTCCGTCACCGTGAGCCGGAACAGGCCCCTGCGCATGGGCTGGCGATCGGAAGCGGTCTTGGTCGTCACGTTTTATCCCCTTTAGGCCGTTGCCTTGGCCGCCTCGGCCAGGCAGTCGTCCACGGCTTGCCAGAATTCCGGGCACGGCCCCACCGAAATCTCGTCGGCGAGCCCCGTCAGGCATTCCAGGTCGTCGTACACAAGGCGCAGCCGTATCTTGGCCGGGCCTGGATACTTATTAAAGATTTCCTTGAGTCCCGCAAGGGTGCGGCAGGAGCGGGCCTCCACGCGCACCTCGATGGGCTCGTCCCCGGCGGCCACGGCCTCGGAGAGCGAACGCGCCGACTCCACCATCAGCTTGAGCTTCACCGGATGGTCTCCGCCTTCCTCGGCGTCGCGGTCCTTGCCGATCTTGGCCGTGATCAGAAGCGGCTGGTCCCCTTCCAGCAATTCCCGGCAGCTGGCGTACGCCTCGGGGAAGAAGATGGCCTCGCCGTCGCCCGCGATGTCCTCCAGGCCGCAGAAGGCCATCTTGGAGCCCTTCTTGGTGATGTGCTCCTTCTTGGTGGTGATGACCGCGGCCACCTTGACCTCGCAGTCCGGGGCGTAGCCCTTGCACTCGGAGAGGGTCTTGATGCCCATGCGCCGGATGTCGCGGGCGTAGACCTTGAGGGGGTGGCTGGTGAGGTAGAAGCCCAGGGCCTCCTTCTCGCGGGCCATGAGCTCCTCGTGGGGCCACTCGGGCACGGTGGCCTCCTCGCAGTTGAGGCCAAGTCCCGTGCTCTTGCTCTTGGGGGCCGGCGCTAGGCTCATGAGGGAGAGCTGGCCGGAGTTCTTGTCCTCGGCGCGTTTCTGGCCCTGGGACACCACCTTGTCCAGCCCCGCGGCCAGGGCGGCGCGCGGCAGGCCGAAGGAGTCCATGGCCCCGGCCTTGATGCAGAACTCCAGCACCCGCTTGGTCACCTTGCGCAGGTTCACCCGGGAGGTCAGGTCCAAAAGGCTCTCGTAGGGGCCGTTCTCCTCGCGCTCGCGCACGATCTCGTTGATGGCTTCCGCGCCCACGTTCTTGATGCCGGCCAGGCCGTAGACGATCCTGTCGTCCTTGACGCTGAAGTGGCGCATGGACAGGTTCACGTCCGGGGGCAGGACCTCCAGGTCCTTGTCCGAGCAGTCGGAGATGTATTTGAGGACCTTGTCCTGGTTTTCAATGTCGCTCGTGATCAGCGCGGCCATGAACGCCAGGGGGAAGTGGGTCTTCAGGTACGCCGTATGGTAGGAGATGAGCGCGTAGGCCGCCGAGTGGGACTTGTTGAACCCGTATTCGGCGAACTTCTCCATCAAGTCGAAGATTTCGTTGGCCTGGTCGTCGGGGATGGCCTTCTTGCGCGTGCCCTCCAGGAACCGGGTGCGCTGCTTGGCCATCTCCTCGGCGATCTTCTTGCCCATTGCCCGGCGCAGCAGGTCACCCTCGCCCAGGGAGTACCCCGAGAGCACCTGGGCGATCTGCATGACCTGTTCCTGGTACACGATGACGCCGTAGGTGGGCTTGAGCACCGGCTCCAGGTCCGGGTGGGGGTATTTGACCTCGACGATGCCGTGCTTGCGGTCGATGAACTCCTGCACCATGCCCGAGCCCAGGGGGCCGGGGCGGTACAGGGCCAGCATGGCGATGATGTCCTCGAAGCAGTTGGGCTTGAGCTGGCGCAGGTACTTGCGCATGCCGTCGGATTCCACCTGGAAGATGCCGTCGGTATCGCCGCGCGAGAAGAGGTCGTAGGTGTCCCTGTCGGTGAGGGGCAGGCTGTCCAGGTCCGGCGGCTCCTGGCCCATGCCCCGGATGATCTCCAGGGCGTCCTGGATCACGGTCATGGTCTTAAGCCCCAGGAAGTCGAACTTGACCAGGCCGATCTTCTCCACCCGCTTCATGTCCCACTGGGTGACGATTTCCTGGTTCTTGCCCTGGTAGAGCGGCACGTACTCGGTCATGGGCAGGTCGGAGATGACCACACCCGCCGCGTGGGTGGAGGCGTGCCGGGACAGGCCCTCCAGACGGCGCGACACGTCGATGAGCCGGGCGATCTTGGGGTCCTGCTCCACGAGCACGGACAGCTCCGGCTCCATGTTCAGGGCCTTGTCGATGGTCATCTTCAGGTCTTCGGGGATGAGCTTGGCGATGCGGTCGGTTTCGCCGTAGCTCATGCCCAGGGCCCGGCCCACGTCGCGCACCACGGCCTTGGCCTTCATGGTGCCGAAGGTGGTGATCTGGGCCACCGAGTCGCGCCCGTACTTCTCCGAGACGTAGCGGATCACCTCGGTGCGGCGGCGTTCGCAGAAGTCCACGTCGATATCGGGCATGGAGATGCGCTCGATATTGAGAAAGCGCTCGAAGAGAAGGTCGTAGGGCAACGGGTCCAGGTTGGTGATGCGCAGCGCCCAGGCCACGATGGACCCGGCCGCGCTTCCGCGTCCGGGACCCACGGGGATGCCCTGGCGCTTGGCCCAGTTGATGAAGTCCTGCACGATGAGGAAGTAGCCGGGGAAGCCCATCTTGGTGATGACGTCCAGCTCGTAGTCCAGGCGGTCCCAGTACTTCTTCTCCTCCTCGGGGGAGAGGTTCATGACCGCCAGGCGGGCCTTGAGGCCGTCGCGGGCCATGTCCGCCATCTCGTCGTCCAGGGACTTGCCCGGGGCCACCTCGTAGACCGGGAAATGGTAGGTCTTGAGGTCCAGCTCCAGGTTGACGCGTTCGGCGATCTCGCAGGTGTTGGCCAGGGCCTGGGACAGCCCGGGGAAGGAGGCGGCCATCTCCTCGGGCGAGCGGTAGTAGAGCTCCTGGGTGGTGAAGCGCATGCGCTTGACGTCGTCCACCTGGGCCTGGGTCTGGATGCACAGGAGCACGTCGTGGGCCGAGGCGTCGTCGGCGTTCAGGTAGTGGCAGTCGTTGGTGGCCACCAGGGGCAGCTTGATCTCGTCCGCCAGCTCGATCACCAGCTTGTTGAGCTGGGCCTGCTCGGGCAGGTCGTTGGCCTGAAGCTCCAGGTAGAGCCGGTCGGGAAAAAGCGACATGTACTGCCGGGCCATCTCGCGCCCGGCGTCCATGCCCTCCTTGAGCAGGGCCTGGTGGATCTCGCCCTTCAGGCAGGCCGACAGGGCGATGATGCCCTCGTTGTGGGCGGCAAGCAGGGCCTTGTCCACGCGGGGCTTGTAATGAAAGCCGGTGAGGTAGCCCTCCGTGGAGAGCTTGAGCAGGTTTCGAAAGCCCGTGAGGTTCTGAGCCAGCAGGACCAGGTGGTAGCCCGCGTCTCGGGGGGAGCGGGCGTCCTTGCTTTTTCTGTCCCCCTTGGCCACGTAGACCTCGCAGCCCACGATGGGCTTGATCCCGGCCTTGAGGCAGTACTCGTAGAAGACCAGGGCCCCGTGCATGTTGCCGTGGTCGGTGATGGCCGCCGCCGGACAGCCGAATTCCTTGGCCCGCTTGATCAGGTCCCCGATGCGGATGGCCCCGTCGAGCAGGGAATATTCCGTGTGGCAATGAAGGTGTACGAAGTCTGCCATAGTCCAACTATTTGTAATTTATGGATGTAGTTATAGCGCCCAAAGACCGCGCGCGACCAAAGTCCTAGCCCATTCCTCTGCCGCTGCCAATGCCCGGATCAAATCCTACCAGAATATTCCAGATAATATATATTTTCCCACAGGCGCAAAAAGGAGGGGTTTTTCTACTTGTGCCAGGGTCGTCAATATGTATAAGTGGAAATTTCAAAACATGTAGTCTATAATTTTCTTTACTTTGGCGAGGCCGTTTCATGCCAGGAAAGATCACCATCGTCGCTTCAGATCAGGAACTCTACCGCTTCCGCTACCAGAGCCAGTCCGGGGAAAGCATTCTGGAGGGGGCACCGCGGCCGTCCAAGAGCCGCGCCCTGGAAGACGCCGACGCCTTCCGGCGCGGCGTGTCGGAAGACGGCCGCTACCACGTCTCCCGGGACCTCAACGGCCGATTCTATTTTCATTTTCTTGGCGAATGCGGGGAAGAACTGGCCGTGAGCGCGGCCTACCCCACCCCGGAAGGGCTCGGACAGGCCATAGCGCTGCTCAAGGCATGCGCCCCGAAGGCCGCGCTGGACGACCGGGCCTGAAGTCCCCTACCCGCTCACCCGCATGGCCGCGGCCGGATTGATGCGCGCAATGCGCGAGAGCACCTGGCGCGTGCGGACCTTCCCCTCGTTGTCGCCGTCCAGGGACAGCACGTCGTAGGCGGCCAAGAGCCCTCGCAGGGCCGTGTCCGGCTCCCACTGCTCCAGTCTGTATTGGTCGATAAGCCCCAACAATTCATCGATATTCGGCCCGGCCAGATCGGCCCGGCCGGACTGGGAGAGCGTAGTGGCCACGGCGATGAGGCCGTCGAAGCGCTCCCGGCCCGAACGGGCCTGACGCAGAGCGTCCTGAAGGGTGGTGACCGCCTCCACGAACTTCTTCTGGGACGCTAGCCCCCGCGCCTCCTCCAAGGCCTTGCCCAGCTGCGAATCGGACAGGGCGGCGTCCACGGCTTGGCCGGAGCCGAGGGCGAAGGACTTAAGCCAGGTCTTGGTCTGGGCGTCGGCGAAGGGGGTGCCGTCCGAGAAGCTCATGTTCTCGATGCCCTTGAGCCGGGCCACGTAGAGGGCCGCCTGGGCCTTCAGGGCGTCCAGGGCCGGGGCGCCCTTGGCGCCGAGGGAGTCCAGGGCCTCGGCGGACAGGCGGGAGAGGTCCAGCCAGAAGAGGTACACCGGCACCTGGGATTCCGCCCGGCGGGCGGCCGCCTCGAACTGGCGGCCCGAGACGAGCTGGGCGATGGAGGATTTTATGCTCTCGTCCGGCGGGGGGATCATGGTCTGGCCCTGCTCGGCCGGGGGCAGGCCGTCGACCTTGAGCCACGCGCCCAGGCGATTCAGGGCGTAGGCCCTGGGGTCGCCCGCGTCGGCCTCCAGGAGTACGGCTGCCGTGGCGATCATCCGGCTCAGGCACTCCTCCACGGCGGCGGCCGGGTCCGAGGGCGTGGGCGTTGCGGCGGCCGATTGCGTGGCGGCCGGGCGCGGAGCGGCCTGCCCTCCCCCTTGGGCCGGACCGGAGCCAGTCTGCACCGGCGCTCCCGTATCGGCCGGAGCCGGCGGAGGAGTTTCCTCCTTGGGTGCCTCCACGGGCAGGCGTTTGACGAACTCCAACAGGTCGCGCAGGCCCGGCCCGTCGGGAATGTTGTCGGCCACGAAGCGGTCCAGGGTGTCGAAGCCCAAGACCAGCCGGTCGGCCAGATCCTTGGGGAAGGCGGCGTCGGTGGTGTAGGCGTCGAAGAAGGCGCGCACCTGTTCGCGGAACCAGCCGATGGCGTTGGCGCGCCCGCGCATGCGGTTCTTGGGAGGGTAGAGGGTTTCCCAGAATGTGGTGGCCACGTCGGCCAGCAGGTTCACGCCGTCGGCCAGTCCGGGGATGGCCTTTTTCTTCATGAGGG
The DNA here is from genome assembly GCF_022808915.1 of Fundidesulfovibrio terrae. NCBI lineage: Bacteria > Pseudomonadati > Thermodesulfobacteriota > Desulfovibrionia > Desulfovibrionales > Desulfovibrionaceae > Fundidesulfovibrio > Fundidesulfovibrio terrae. Next base: position 878,244 of record NZ_JAKZFS010000001.1, on the reverse strand, counting down.
CCACGGCCATGTAGGCCGCCGTGGGCAGGTGCTTGCCCTTGGTGGTGAGGACTCCCTCGCCGAGCTTGAGCACCTTGTCCCAGTCGATGCCCTGGCCGCTGGCCGAGGGCATGGAGAGCTTGTCGATCTCTGCCTGGAGCTGTTCGAATTCGGGTTCGTATGAGGGGTCATCTCCGGCGGGCTTCGCCTCGGAAACGGGAAACTTGCCTACGTCGCGTATGTCCATGGATGCCGCCGGATTGGGGGTTACGTGCGGGACGGCCGTCAGGGGCGTCCCCATGCACGATCCATAACCCGAATCCGGCCCGGGCAACAACAGCTAAAGACATTTGCCGGCTGTGCGCCCACTCAAGCCCGCGAAGCGACAGGGGGATTCCAATGGGACTGGTCCCTTTGGCCGCCGGAGGCTTCTTCCTCTTCCTCCCGCCTATCTTTCTCCGTCCTTCCGGCGGCACTCACGCCTGGGCGAAACTCTCCCGTCCGCCTTGCTCCTCCCCTCCCCCAGCGGCATCTCCCGCGCGGCGGCGTCGAGCACCTTGGCCAGGCGGCCCGGGTTGGTGAGCATGGGCAGCGGCCCGGTCGCCAGTTCGGCCACGCGCATGCCCTTGAGCGCGGCGCGCGCGGCCTGGGCCTTCACGGCCGGGTCCTCCAGGCCGGTGGTGCGCAGGTACACGGCGGGCTGGTCCCGGTCGCGACCGCCGTAGGGGTACGGCGACGCCAGGCAGGAGCGCGGGAACGGCTGCAACCGCACGGAGAACCAGCGGGCCAGTTCCCGGCATTCGATGCCGTAGCTCTCGGCCGGGGGCGGGGGCACCAGCCAGTCGGAGCCGTCCTGGCGGGCGTGGAGGCGGGTCGAGCCCTTGCCGAGCGCGTTCAGGAAGCTCGCGCCGCGACCTGGGATGACGCCGTCCAGGTGCACGAGCCCGGCCACCTTGCCGGAGTGGCGGTGGGCCACGGCGGAGGCGATCATGGCCCCGTAGCCGTGCCCTACGAGCACGGCCCGGTCGATGTCTTCGTGGAAGAGGAATTGGGCCAGGTCCTCCACGTGCATGGCCAGGACGATCTCGGGACGCAACAGGTGGGAGCGTTCGCCGCAGCCGGTGAGGGTGGGCCGACAGACCTCATGGCCGAGCCGCGCCAGAGCCCGGGCGGTGCGGCCCCAGATCCAGCCTCCGGTGAAGGCCCCGTGGATGAGGATGAAGGTGGTCACGCGAGGCGGGGAAGCAAAATCCCGGCCACCTATCAAACTCAGCTATTTCGGGATGTTACTTCCCGAGAATGCATCGCTGGACACTTCACTTTTGTCACGTGCGACAAAAGTGAAACCCTACCGCGAACACTCGCAGATGGTCTGGGGCAGCACCGTGGGCGTGACGGAGAGGAGCCGCACCACAGGCTGGTTGCCCTCGAACACGTAGCTCACCTGGATGCGCTTGACGCCAAGCGACCCCAGCATGTCCCGCTGGCCGGGGAAGTCGTCCGGGGTGAAGGTCTTGGAGCCGCCGTTCTTGAAGTCCTTGAGGAACAGGGCGAAGCCGTTCACGCCGGGGTAGGTCTTGGACACCTGGAGGTCGCTGAAGACCACGGTGACGGTGGTGTCGCCGCAGCCGTCGGTCTTCCACTTGAACACGGCGCTGTCCAGGAAGTTGTAGTTGTTGAGTATCTGCTGCTGGTTGCCGCAGGAGAGCGTCAACGTCGTCAGATAGGGCTTCTGGCGCGCCTCGGGGTTCACGGTGGTGGGCACGGTCTTCGCGGTGACGTCGTATTCGGGCAGGGCTTCCTGGGTCTCCTGCCCGCCTTCGTCCAGGAAGGTCAGGAAACTCCGGTTGACGGGGAAGACGGCGTTCATCCAGCTCTTGGCGGTCCAGCCCCGCATCTCGCGAGAGAGGAAGGGCCGGGCCGGGCCGTTCACGAACTTCCAGATCAGCCCGTCCTTCTTGTCGAAGAGCGCCTGGCGGTACTTGTGCTGCGGCAGCCCCTGGGCCTCGGCCAACACGTGGATCTCCCACTGGCGCTGCAGCTCGCAGGAGGCAAGCTCGGTCGAATAGAGCACGAAGAAGGCCAGAGGTCCGCTGACCACCTGGGTGAACACGTCCGCCGAGGCCCCTACGCCGATGAGCGCGTTCATGCCCACCAGCGCGGTTTCGGCGTTCAGCGCGGGCGACCTGGTCACGGGCGCGGCCGCACCAAGGGCCATGGCGTCGCCCGAGGCGGCGGGATTTCCCATGGACGCGCCCACGAACTGGAAGGCCGTCTCCTGGGTGGCCACGGAGGGGACCATCTCCGTGAGGGTCTTCTGGTACTCCTGGAATTTGGCCGTGGCGGCCAGGAGGTTCTCGAACTGCTTGGCCTCCCGGGTATCCACGTCGCCCACGATGCGCTGGGTGGCGACCGCGACCTTCTCCTTCTCCTTCTGCAGGAGCGGTTCGGTCTTGCTCTGGGAGCGGGCCTGCTCCAGGACGATGTGGAAGCGCATCACCTCGGCGGCCCAGGGCGGGGGAGGCGCGATCTTCTTCACCGCCGCGAGGGCCGTGGCCATCTGCTCCAGCATGGCGAAATAGGGGCTGGCGAAGGTGGGCATGCGTGCGGCCATCTTGCGCTTGTCCTGGTCGTCCAGCAGGAAGCCGTATCCGCTGTGGAATCCCTGGGCGAACTGGCTCCAGGAAAGGTAATACTGGTTGGCGTACCAGCTCCAGAAGGCGTCGATCTTCTTCTGGAGCTCCTTGGGCTTGTCCACGGCCTGGTCGAATTCCTTGATGAAGGACTCGATGGCCGTCTTGCCCTCCTCCGTGTAGCCCGCCGGGACGAACACGTCCTGGCCGGAAATCTGCCCCGTGCCGCCCCAGAAGTCGTTGAGGGTCACGCCGCGCAGGTAGGGCCGGGTGTTGGCCCAGTCCACCAGCCACTGCATCTGGCCGTCCTTGAGGGAAGCCAGGCGGGTGAGGCGCACCTTGAAGTCGGCCAGGCGCTGATCCATGCCCTCGTTCCAGGGCTCCCAGGCGAGATAGTCCAGGTAGCAGTCGTTGAAGAAGGGGGCCAGCTCGGGCACCAGCTTGGGGTCCACCTGGGCCAGCACGGCGTCGGGATAGGCCGGAATCTTGCGCATCTCGTCGATCGTCGCGCCTCGCTGCTTGGCCTTCAGAAGCTCGATGCGCCAGACCATGTGCCCGATGTACATGCCGATGGCCGTCTCGGAGGCCCGGGCGTCCAGGGAGTCCACGGCGGCGCGCATGGAGGCGTCCATGGGATCGAGTATCTTGCTCTTGAACAGATCGGCGTAGGCCCGCTTCACCCGCTGTTCGCCGGTGAGGCTCTGGGTCAGGCCCATGCGCGGCAGGAACCAGTCCTTGTTCACGGTCTCCATGCGGATGATCTGGCGGCGGAACTGGTCCACGGTCAGAAGCTGCTGGTCCATGCCCCCGGAAAGGGCGGGCAGGGAGGCGAATTCCGAGGAGATCACCTTGAGGGCGCGCTCGTTGTGGGTGAAGGCGAGCGTCAGGAGCCCGGCCAGGCAGAACATGACGAACAGCCAGGCCATCACCCCGGCGAAGCGCGTGGCCGAGCGCCAGCGCAGGAACTCCAGCATGGGGGTGAAGAGGTTGCGGTCGGCGGGCAGAAAGCGCGAAAAGACGTCGTGCAGGAAGGCCCCGCGCTCGGTGGCGGCGCGATCCGAGAGCTGGGCGGCCACGTCGGTGAGCCCGGCGTCCATGACGTGGGCCTGGCCCTCCTGGCGGGCGCTTACGAAGAAGATTCCCCGGTAGGTGGGCGTTTCCAGGTAGGGGTTCTCGGCGAAGAGCGCCCCCACGAACACCTTGAGCCGCTCGCCCAGGCGCGAAAGCTCGCCTGGCAGCATGAGGTAGGCCGGGTCCATGGACTGCGGGTCGCAGGGCAGGATCACCCGCAGATCCTTGAGCCGGGACACGACCCTGGCCAGGCCCTCGTCCAGGGCGTTGCCCGCCGGGCGCAGGGTGCTGGCGTTGACCGCGCCCATGGCCTGCACCAGGGCCTGGTCGTCCAGCTGGTCCACCAGGCCGTTCATGCCCAGGATGTGGTCCATCTTGGTGACCATGACGTACACCGGGAACTTGGCCCCGATCACCCGCATGAGCTCGTTCACCCGGCGGCGAAGGCCCTTGGCGTATTCCACCAGCACGTCGTCCGTGGCGTCCACCGCCTTGTCCGCCGCGATGGCCAGCACCAGGCCGTTCAGGGGCTCCTTGCGGCGGTGCTTCACCAGGAGTGCAAGAAAGCGCTCCCACTCCTCGCGGTCGCGGGCCTCGTCCAGCGGGATGGCGTAGCGGCCGGCCGTGTCGATAATCACCGCCTCGTCGGCGAACCAGAAATCCACGTTGCGCGTGGGCGCGGGCAGGCGCTCCTGCCCCACGTCGGTGAGGATGGAGGCCAGCTTGGCCCGGCGCAGGGCCAGGGACTTGCCCGAGCCCATCTCGCCCATGACCAGGTGCCAGGGCTTGACGTAGACCGGATCGCCCTCACGGCGCAGCTGGGAGCCGCGCAGGATCTCCACGGCCTTGGCGAAGCGGTCCTCCACGTCGCGCAAAAGGCGCGCCCGCTCTCCCTGGGAGGCGGAGATGGCCGCCGTGTCCTCCTCCACCACGCGCTTGACGAACTGGCGCTCCCGGCGCCTGAACCACCACCGCCGCAAGAACACCGCGCCCGCGATGAGCCCGGCCGCGCCCAGGCCTATGGCCACGGCGGCCCACTGGGGCCAGCCCCGCCACTGGGCCAGGTACCATGCGCCCGCGCCGATGGCCGCGAACAGCAGAAGCCACAAGATGACCTTGAGGACAACGAGCAGGATGGTCTTCATCGTGGTCTACGGCCCGCCCATGAAGCCCTTGAGGGCCCCGGAAAGAATGGTGCTGTACGCCAGGAACATGACCGCCACGGCAAGCAGGGGCAGGCCGATGACCACCATGTCCGCCCAGTCCATGCCGCGCCAGAACCGCCGCCGGCCGCCGGCCGTCCCGCTCTCCGGCCCGTAGAGGCCCGGGAAGAGGCGCGAAGCCTGGCCGGGCGCCAGCGAAGCCGGAGAGGCCAGGGCCGTGGCGATGGTCTTCTGCCTGAGCGACCCAAGCGCCGCCTGGTCGTCGGGATGGAAATACCGGCCCGTGAACCCGAGCATCATGGTCAGCCCGAACACCTCGAGCACGCCCTTGACCCCGAGCCCCACGTCTCCCTCGGCGTGGGGCGCGGCGAAGGGGCTTTCCTTTTGCGGCCCGGGCGAGCCGGGAGCACAGGCGGGCCCGTGCGGTTCCGGCTCGTCGGGGCCGAAGGAGAGCTCATCGACGCTGGCCTTCTCGCCGGGGGCCGAGAACTCGAAATCCCCGCCGGATTTGGCCAGCAGGGCGTCCAGGCGGTCGAAATACTCCTCGCCCGCGTTGACCGTGCCGTACACGGTGCGCTGCAGGGGCTGGTGCAGCCAGCGGGCCTTGCCCTCCCAGGCCGAGCCCAGCACCATCTCGTCCATCCAGGCGCACACGGCGAAGCGGGCGTCCTGGAACTCCGAGGCGGCAACGCCCAGGGTCTTGGCCGAGCGCCCGGCGGAGTTCAAGAGCTCCTCCACCTTGGCCCGGGAGGCGTCGTAGTCGGAAAAGGAGGCGGGCTTGCGCACCACGTCCAGGACGTAGGTCACGGCCGGGACGAAGCAGTCGACCAGGCGCACCTATTTGCCCCTCAGCACGGCCACGTGGGCGGTGAGGTCCTCGGGGGGGCTGTCCCAGAACATGGACAGGGACTTGTTGCGGACCACGTCCAGCCACAGCGGGTTGGTGGTGTCCAAGAGGAAATAGTGGGTGCCGGAGCGCTTGGGCAGCCCGGCGGGCGGATTCTTGGAATAGGTCAGGGGCACGCCCGGCACGGCTTTGACCAACAGCGTGGCCATGAGCGGCGAGGCGCAAAGCTTCACGGTCGCGAGCACGGTGCGGGGCACGTCCTCGGGTGCGGCCCCGGTGCGCACGATGAGCCAGAACCGGTTGGCGGGGGTGAACACGCGCTCGGGCAGCTCGGCCACGTAGTAGCTGTCCTTCTTCTGCATGGCGGCCAAAAGCTCGATGGAGGTGCCGATGCCCTCGATCATGCGCTCGATCAGGCGGCGGGCGGCGGCGAAGCAGCCGGTGAGGTCCTCGTGGTCGTAGGCGGGCACCAGCTTCTCGCCGTCGAAGCGCTCGCCCGTGGCCCCGAAGTCGTCGGCGAAGGTGGAGAGCTCGCCCAGGAACTGCCGGAAGGCCCCGTATGCATCCCAGGGATGCACGTCGAGCGATTCCACGTAATGGGTGAAGAGCGGCGCGTAGCGGTTAAGGGTCATGAGCGCCATGAGAAAGATCATGTAGCCGGGATCGAACTCCTTGGAGGTCAGCTCGCCGCGCATCTTGTAGTCTTCCAGGGCCCGGGCCCGGGAGGCGACCAGGTCGGTCACGTCGCGCACCAGCTTGGTCAGCGCCGGGCTCGAACCGATGGTCAGGCAGGGGGGGATGAACTCGGGATCGTAGAAGATCTTCTCGGCCTCGCGCACCACGCGGGCCACCGGGATGAGCAGGTAGTCGCCCAGTTGGGGCAGCTCGTGCTCGAAGTATATGGCCAGGGCGAACTGCATGGTCTTGACGGCGGCTGGAGGGCCTTCGCCCAGCATGTCCGGCATGGTGTCGGGATCGGCCTTGGTGACGAAGGACGTGGTGGGCTGGCCGGTGTAGGCGAGCTCCGGCAGCACGGTGACGTTGCCGCCCTCGGGCTTCAAATTCTTCACGCCCAGGTACACCATCACGGGCTTGTCCGACTCAAGCCCGGCTTCGTCCAGCGACCTGGCCGGGATCACCGCGTTGCCCGGATAGCAGATGAAGGCCCCTTCGTGGAACACGGCCTCCAGGCGGGTCACCTCCACCCGGCGCGCGGCCAGGGCGTCCTCGCGCAGCTCCATGGTTCCCACGCCCCAGAAGTGGCGCAGGGAATACTTGGTCATGGAGGTGAACTTGAAATGCTGGTGCCAGTCCACCAACTGGAAATGCTGCGGCGTGAGGAAGAGCCCCTGGTGCCAGTAAAGCGGCGATTTCGCGCTCACGAGCCGTCCCCCATGGTCTGGATGCCGGTTTTGCCGAGCAGGATCTTCTTGGAGAGCTTGCCCGGCTCGTAGGTGGTCTCCTTCCACCAGAGCCAGCCCGAGGTGTTGGAGCTGACCGGAATCTCGTACACCCGCGTGGCCGAGCCCAGGTTGAGGTCGTAGTAGCCGCAGGCGATGGCCACGAACTTGGACTTCTCGTTGCGGTCCACGGTGATGACCTCGTTGCGCCCGGGCTGCACGATCACCCGCTGGGCGCTGACCACGCTGGCGTCGAAGTTCTGGCAGTCGAGCAGCTTGGAGATGCCCGGAGCCGTGGCCGCAAGCTGCTGGAAGGCCGTGGGGGACTGGAGCTGGTAGACGCACACGGCCAGGGTGTGGGCCGCGCCCTCGTATTCGTTCAAGAAAGGATCGGAGATGAAGGTCAGCTCCAGGGCCTTGGGCGCGAAGGCCCAGTTCATGGTCTGGGGGCTGTAGGACGGGTTGGTGTACTGCGAGGGCGGGGCGCTCTTGCCGCCGCCGCAACCGGACGCCGCGAGAACGAACATAACCGCGAGAAGAAAGGCTTTACGCATCGAATTCTCCATGTGAACCGAAGATGTTCGCACGGGGCGAAAATGTCAAGGCGGGGCGGGCAGGACCCGCTTCAGCGCTTCATCTTCCAGGCTTTGGCCGCCTTGTCGGCCTGGGCCTTCTGCTTGTCGGTCAACTTCGCGGCCGCGTACTCCAGGTTGCTCTTGGCCCCGGCATGCCCCTGCCAGGAGGCCAGAGTCAGCCACATGTACCCGGCCATGGGGTTCTTCCTGAGGCCCTGGCCCTCGAAATAGCGGATGCCCAGGTCGTTCTGGGCTGAGGCGTCGCCCAGTTCGGCGGCGCGGGAGAGCCACCGGGCCGCCTCGGCCTGGTCCTGCCTCACCCCGAGCCCCTTGGCGCAGAGCCCGGCCAGTTCGTTCTGGGCCTCGGGGTTGTCCTTGCGGGCGGCCCGGCCGTACCAGTCGGCAGCCTTGGCCGCGCTCTGGGACACGCCGTGACCGGAAAGATACCAGCGGGCCAGGGCCAGCTGAGCGGGAACGTCCCCCTGGGCGGCGGACTTCTCCAGCCACATGGCGGCCTGGGCCGGGTCGTGGGGCACGCCCTCGCCCCGGTCGTACTCCACGGCCAGGTTGAACTGGGCGTCGGCATCGCCCTGCTCGGCGGCCTTGGCGAACCAGCGGGCGGCCTCCTGGGGGCTTGCGTGCACGCCCATGCCCTTGTCGTAGAGCACGCCGACCTGGAACTGGGCGGACGCGGACCCGGCCTCGGCGGCCATCTGCAGCCATTTGGACGCATCCTGGATGTTGGCCGGGGTTGCCTTGCCGGAAAGAAGCATCATGCCAAGCCGGTACTGCGACTTGTGGTCGCCCTGCTCGGCCGCCTTGCGATACCAGTGTTCGGCCTGGGCCGGGCCGTCCTTGGCCGACCCGCCCTTGGCGATGAGTTCCGCCAGGGCGAATTGGGCGGGCATTTCGCCAAGCTCCGCCGATCGCCTGAAGGATGCCTCGGCCTCGCCGGGGGAGGCGGCCAGCTTGGGGCTGGCGGTGAGCAGAAGGCCCAGGTTGTAGAGGGCCTTGGCGTTGTCCTGGCGCCCGGCCAGGCGGAACCACTTGGCGGCCTCGGCGGGATTCTTGGGAACGGAGAGCCCGAAATCGTAGAGCAGCCCCAGGTGATACTGGGCGGAAGCGTCCCCGGCGTCGGCCAGGGGTTTGAGCTCTTTGAAGGCGCTGGCGTAATCGCCCTTGTTGTAGACGGCCTCGGCATTGTCTGCCCCCAAGGCGACGGCCGGGGCCAGGAGGCAGGCCAGGAGGAGGAGCCACAGTGCCGGTCTGAAGCAAGGCATTGCCGTCACCTGTTGGTTTGTGGTGTTCAAACGGTGTATCCTGTACTTCATGATGCAGATTCCTTCAATACCCGCTTGATGCTTTTCCTCTCTCGGGCTAGAGGACTGTTGCGCATGTGTATGGTTCCGGATGGGACCGGCGCGCCGCGCGAAGGACTTCGCATATGTTCGAGACCAGGGCCGCAGGATACTCCCGTACGTTCTACCTCGCCGCCGTACTGACCTGGACGGCGGCCGTGGCGTTTCTGTTCATCACGGCCGTGTGGGGCGGCTTCTACGACATGATGGAAGCCATGATGAGCGCCCGGGAGGCCAAGCATCTGGCGCAGAGCCTTCCCGAACAGCCCTACCCCGCTCCGGGAGCGCCGTCCCCGGCTGCGCCCAATCCCTTCGAGCAGCCCCAGACTCCCCAGACTCCCCGGACTCCGGCGGGATGGGTCGCATCCGAGGCGGAAAAGGGACTGCAGCACATGGAACTGCGTCTGGAAAAACGCTCCCAAGGTGAATTCGGACTGGACAAGCCCGCCGCTCCATCCCCGGCACAGATATCCAACACGGCCACCGGTCCCGTACGGCTTGAACCCGCGCGCCCGGAGCCCAAGCGCCCCGAGCCCCCCCGCGGGCAGTCCGGGCAGCCGCTGATGCAGGGGGAGGCCGGCGTGATTAAGTCCGTGAAGTACGAGCCGGGCGACGGCCGTTTCCTGATGACCCTGCAGACCACCGCCGCCCCGGACAAGGTGAGCTTCTTCTACCTGGACAACCCCCGCCGCCTGGCGGTGAACCTCCAGGGCGCGTGGCGCAACCTGGCTCCGCGCGAGACCACCTTCGCCTCGGGGCCCATCGCCCGCGCCGCGCTGGGCGAGCATCCCGACTACGTGCGCATCACCCTGCACTTCCGGGACGTAAGCGCCCCCAAGCCCGCCGACCCGGCCATCACCAAGCTCAAGGACGCCCTGGGCGTCAGCCTCACCACCAAGTAGTCTTCGGCCCTCGCGCCGCCCGCCCGAACCCCCCTGCGCGGCCGGGCCGCCCCCGTCCCCGCGTCGGCCTCCTTGCTTCCTCCTTCTGCCCTGACCAGCGCCTCTCCCGGCCCCGGACGTCTTCCGCCGCAGGCCGCGCTGCGCCCAAATCCGTGAATTTGCTTGTCCAAAAGGGCAAACCTGTCGTATGGGGGAGCCATCATCCCGGCCCCCGCATGGGAGTCCAGAGGGCTTACGCCCTTTGACAGCCGGAGGCTTTCCCACCCCAGGAGTACCGATGCCAAGCGCGAAGCCCTCCCCCGTCGCCCCGCCTTCCCCGTCGCTCGAGTACGGCCGCGTCCTGGCCTCCCCCCCCCACCCCGGCCCCGGGGCGCTGTTCGAGGTGGAGGCGTCCTTCGGCCCCCTGGCCGCAGTGCGCGCCGTGAGCTGCCTGGTGGAGCCCGCGCCCGGCGACGCGGTGCTCCTCTCGGTGGACATCGCGGGCCGCGCCTACGTGCTGGCGGTGCTCGAGAGCGCTTCGCCGGTGAACCTGGCCGTGGACGGCGACGCGAGCCTGTCGGTGCGCGGCGGGAGTCTCACCGTGGCCTTGGGCTCGGACCTCACCCTGGCCTGTCCCGGCGCCATCACCGCCGCCTCGGGAGAAATCGCCGTGCATGCGGCCACCGGCAGCGCGGTCATCGAGCGCGTGAGCCTGATCGGCCGCGCCCTCAGGTCCCGTTTCAAGAAGGTGCGCGCCGTGGCCAAAAGCGTGGACCAGATGTTCGCGCGCGTAACCCAGCGCGCCCAGGAATCCACCCGCTTCGTCGCGGAGCACGACGAGGTGCAGGCCGGGTCCCGCCGCGTGCTCGTTTCGGACCTCTGCGCCCTGCATGCGAAGAACCACTCCATGATGGCCGAGGAGCAGGTGGTCATCAACGCCGAACAAATCCACATGGGTTAGCCCCGCGCCGCCCCAGCCATGAACGATTGACCCGGAGTGCACATGGCCAGCAATGCCCAAGCGAAATTCAGCTTCACCATCCAGGGAATGCCCCAGAACACCTTCCACGTGGTGCGCTTCACCGGCGAGGAAGGCCTCTCCCGGCTCTACCGCTTCGAGATAGTGCTCTTCGCCGGGGACAAGGAGGTGGACTTCGAAAAGGCCCTCGCCAACACCGCCACCTTCACCATCAAGCGTTCCCAGGGGGACATCCCCTTCCACGGCATCCTCGAGCGCTTCGAGCAGCTCTCCCAATCGGGGCCGTACGCCTTCTACCGGGCGGTGCTCGTTCCCAAGGCGTGGTGGCTCACCCAGACGACGCACAACCAGGTTTTCCTGGACCAGAACATCGAGCAGTTCCTGACCGCCGTGTTCAAGGACGGCGGCCTGAACCCCGGCCTGGACTTCAAGATGTCGCTCCAGAGCTCGTATCCGACCTGGGATTACCTCTGCCAGTACGGCGAGACCCACTTCGAGTTCGCCTCCCGCTGGATGGAACGCGACGGCCTCTATTACTTCTTCGAGCAGGGCGACACGGGCGAGAAGCTGGTGGTCACCGACACCCTCACGGCCCACGGCCCCATGCCCCAGGGGGAGAGCTTCCGCTACTCGCCGCCCTCCTCCATGCAGGTGGGCCACGAGGAGGAGGTGGTCACGGACCTGATCCTCACCCAGCGCCGCCTGCCCCAGAAGGTGCAGCTGCGCGACTACAACTACCAGACGCCGTCGCTTGAGCTCACCGCCGAGGAGGAGGTGAGCCAGAACGGCCAGGGCGTCCACTACCTCTACGGGCTGCACTTCCTGAACACCTCCCAGGGCAAGGCCCTGGCCCAGATCCGCGTGCAGGAGTTCAAATGCCGCGAGAAGGTGTTCACCGGGGTCTCCAGCATTCCCTTCGTGCGCCCGGGCTACACCTTCAAGGTGGACAACCACTACCGCGACAGCTTCAACCAGTCCTACCAGACCATCGCCTGCACGCATGAGGGCTCACAGGAGGCCTGGCTGGTCTCGGGGCTGGGGCTCTCCTTCGGCAAGGAGCGCGACGCCCTGCTCTTCTACCGCAACTCCTTCACGGCCATCCCGGCCTCGGTGCAGTTCCGGGCCGAGCTGGCCACGGACCGCCCGAAAATCGCCGGAACGCTCTCGGCCAAGGTGGACGCGGCAGGGTCCGGCAAGTACGCCGAGGTGGACTCGCAAGGGCGCTACAAGATCATCCTCCCCTTCGACCTCTCGGGGCGCAAGGACGGCCACGCCTCGGCCTGGGTGCGCATGGCCCAGCCCTACGCGGGCGCGGGCTTCGGCATGCACATGCCCCTGCACAAGGGCTGCGAGGTGCTGGTGAGCTTCGAGGGCGGCGACCCGGACCGCCCGGTCATCTCAAACGCTGTGCCCAACCCCGAGACCGCAAGCCCCGTCACCGACCAGAGCCAGACCCAGGCCCGCATCACCACCTCCGGCGGCAACCTCATCCACTTCGAGGACCAGGACGGCAACCAACGCATCCTGCTCTCCAGCCCCACCCAGCAGACCTTCGTGCGAATCGGCTCCCACAACGATCCCGACGATTCCGGAGGCGAACCGGAAACCAACACGGAGCAGGCCCTGAGCCCGGACGGCCTCAAGCTCTACACCGGCGGGCCGCTGACCATCAAAGCCCAGGAGAGCTTCGAAATGATCCTGGGCAACAAGAACGACATCGTCGTGGGCCTCGAGACGGGCACGACCCTGGGGGCCAAGATCGACACGGTCCTGGGCGGGCTGGTGGAATACCAGTTCCCCAGCAAGCTCGCCTACTCCAGCGCGGAGATGCACCTGAAGGGCGAAATCGAAAAGGACTACGCCACCAAGACCGAACTCGGCGCGGAAAAGAACACCATCACCGCCGCCTACACCCAGATGGTGGACCAGAAGACCAAGGTCGTGAGCGACAACGTGGACATCCTCTTCGACGGTATCAGGCTCGCCAACACCAAGATCGACACCATCACCAACAGGGTGGACACCTGCGCCACCAAGCAGGAGCTGGCGGGGCAGAAGGACACCATCGCCGCCGACTACAACCAGGCCATCGCCAACAAGACCGCCACCCTGGCCTCCAAGGAGGAGGTGCTGGCCGCCAAGAACGAGGTGTCCGGGGAGGTGGAGCAGGTGCGCGGCACGCTGAACCTCCAGGCGGGCAGCATCCAGCGCATGTCCGGAGACATCACCGACCTTTCCACCAACGTCTCGGTGCTCGCGGCGGCCGTGGAGTACATATAGGACCCCGCGCATGAAGATTCTCAAGGACCCCCACCACAGCCCCATGTTCCTGCCCCTGGCGCTCATGGGAAAGATGCGCCTGGTGTGCACGGTCATGGTCTATTTCGACCTGGACGACCCGGAGACCCCTCTGCCGGACCGCGAGATGTGGCCCCAGGTGATGAAGCTTCTGCCCAGTCCCCCGGTGCTGGACCCGGGCCTGCCCAAGCCGCGCGCCGAGGTGCTGGCCGCCGGGAAATGCTTCGCTCCGGACGGCAAGGCCCGCCAGGCGGCCCAGGTGAGCATGGGCGTCGGCGGCGTGCGCAAGGTCCTGGACGTGTTCGGCGACCGCCACTGGGTGCGCGCAGGCGGAACCGTGGTGGGGGTGAGCGATCCCGCGCCCTTCACGGTCATGCCCCTGACCTGGGAGCGGGCCTTCGGCGGCGCGGGCGAGCCCAGAAACCCCAAGGGCCTGGGCATGCCCCCGGACAAGCCCGGCGAGGCGCCCGTGCCGCTGCCCAACGTGCAGTACCACGGCCAGCTCATGGGGTCACCCCAGGACCGTCCCGAACCGGCCTCGTTCCTGCCGCGGGACGTCATGCACCCCGAACGCCAGAATAAGGCCGGCACCTACGACGACACCTGGAAACGGGACCGCTGGCCCTACTATCCCGACGACCTCAACCCCGAATTCTTCCTGGGATCGCCTCCGGACCAGTGGGGGAAGGACTATTTCAAGGGCGGCGAGGCCATTGAGATCGTGAACATGCACCCAAAGCGCCAGCTCATAACCTCGCGCCTGCCGCAATTCACGGTGCGCCTGTTCATGACCCGCAAGGAAGGCCCCAAGGCCCCGCCCGAAAATGACACCTTCGAGGAAGTTCCCCTCCGCATCGACACCCTGTGGCTCTTCCCCGAGGCGGCCAAGGGCGTGGTGGTCTTCCGGGGGGTCTTCAACACCGAGCGCGACGACATGGCCGATGTGCGCTACGCCTATGTGGCCACCGAGCCCATGGGACAGGCCCCCGGCAGCCTGGAGCACCACCTGGAGGTCCAGACCAGGCGGATTGAGGCCATGAAGCCGGTCGCGCCGGTGATCCCGGACGCCAACCTCAAGGTGAACCGGGAACTGCTCAAATTCAATCGGGTCTACAAGGACATCGCCAAGATCAAGGCCAAGGCCATGGGCCAGGTCCCGGTCATGGCCCGCGAGCCCGGGGAGATGGCCGCCATGGGCAGGCAGACCATCGCCGCGAGCCTGGCCACCCTGGACTCCATGGAGGCCATGGCGGTGAAGCTCCAGGACCAGTTCGGCTGGCGGGCCGTGCTGGACCCTGCCTCCTTCGCCCCGCGCCGGGCCGCGCTTGAGGACACGGCCAAGAAGATCGACGCGGCCGCCGCCAAGGTCTCCCAGGTCAAGGCCAAGGCCGTCGCCAGGAAGGCGGACATGCAAAAGGACGCTGGCGCGCGCCTGAAAGCCGTGGCAACGCCGGGCCAGCTGGCCAATGCGGGCATCGATCCGGACAACCTCCTGCCGGACAAGGACGACGGACTGGGCCCCTGGCACGCCTCGGGGTTTCCCTTCGTGACCCGCTGCCGCCGCGCCCTTGAGGGCGACCCGGCCCTCACTTCCCGTCTCAAATCCGCAGGATTCACGACCAGCACCCTCTCGGCCTGCTGGATCGGGTACAATGCGGAACCGGCCGCCTTCGAGGGCGCGGACTGGGGCCTGCCCCGGGGCGCGTTCACCATCCCGGCGGGGCTGACCCTGCCCCGGTTCGAGGGCAAGAAACTTACGCGCATCCTGGTGCTTCCGGGCTGGCCCGGCGACCTCCGGGCCACATACCTCGCGCCCGGTTCCGACCCGGCCCCCTTGTGGCTGGCCGCGCCGGACGAGACCGCGCCGGTCATCGTCGCCGCCACCGAGCTTGAAGCGAACCTCCTGGAACAGGAAGTAGGCGACGTCTGCCATGTGGCGGCCCTGGCCTCCCCGGCCGAAACGCCGTCCCCGGCGGCGGCCAAGGCCGTGAAAACCGCGCCCGCCGTGCTGGTGGCGGCATCCCGGGGATCGCAGAAAAGTCTTTCCGGGGCCGCGCCCTGGCTGGCCCTGTCGGACAAGGCCCAATGGCTGACCCTGGCCAAGGGGGCGGACTGCCTGGAGGCCCGCGCAAAGGGCGAGGACCTGCGCGAGCTCATCTTCGACGCCTTGCCGCGCGCGGCCGTGGGCCTGCCCGAGGACGAACCCGAGCCCCCCTTCGGCCCGGCCCCGGCCAAAAAGCGCCCCGCCCTGCCCGACATCGGCGGGCTCGTCCAGTCCGCCATGGCCGAGGTCAAGGCTTTCCACCAAGCCCGGTTCGACGGCCTCAAGGCCAGAATGAAGGACATGGAATCCCAGGTGCGCGAGGCGCTGGCCAAACAGGGCAAGGACTACGACCGGATCATGGCCGAGGCCAAGGCCGCGCCGCGCACGCCCGCCGACCAGCTGGGGGCGCGGCTGGCATCGGACATCCGGGCCAAGCGCGACGCCTTCAAGGCCCAGGGAATCCTGCCGCCCGGCCAGGAAGCCGAGATGACCAAGGCCGCCGCCCAGGCCGAACAGCTCGGGGCGGACTCCGAGGCCCGCTTCCAGGAGGGGCGGAAGAAGCTGGCCGAAGCGGCCAAGAAGGTCGAGGCGGCCAAGTCCGCAAAGCCCGGCGAAGTGCCAGAGGACATGAAGGCCCAGTTCAAGAAAGCAGGCATGGACCTGGACGCCATGGTGTCCCGCACCCGCGAGGAGGTCGTGGCCATGCACGCGGCCGGGCGGACGCTTTCCGGCGCCATCCTCTCCGGGGTGGACCTCTCGGGCCTGGACCTCTCCGGCGCTGACTTCACCGGCTGCCGCCTGGGCCGGACCAATTTCACGAAGGCCGTCCTCGACGGCTGCACCTTCAACAAGGCCATGGCCCAGAACGCGGACTTCACCGGCGCGAGCCTCAAAGGGGCGCGTTTCGAACAGGCCATGCTCACCAGGACCAGCTTCAAAAAGGCCCTGCTTTCCGGAGCCGACCTGCGCCAGGCCAGCCTCAACCAGGCCGACCTCGAAGGCGCGGATCTCGAAGGCGCGGACATGCGCTTGGCCGCCCTCACCAAGTCCAACCTGACCGGGGCGGTGTTCTCCGGGGCCAGGCTCAACCTCATGGCCGTGCAGGAATGCCAGGGCGCGAACTCCGTGTGGCGCGAGGCGCAACTCGAGCGGGTGCTCATCCGCAAGACCATCCTCGACGGCGCGGACTTCACAGGCGCGGTCCTGGCCAGCTCGCAGATCCAGCAGTGCGCGGGCAGGAACGTGGTCTTCGCCAAGGCCGTGTTCAAGAAGGGCGCGTTGGCCGACTGCAGGCTGCCGGGCTGCGACTTCACAGGCGCCCAGGCCTCCACCCTTCACGTGCGGGGCTCGACCATGCCCGGGGCGGACTTCCGGGGGGCCACGCTCTCGCGCTGCCGCATCGAGAACTCCTCGCTCACCCAGGCGCAGCTCTCCGGGGCCAGCGCCCGGGGCACCTCGTTCCCTGGCTCTGACCTGGAGGGGGCCGACCTCTCGGGCTCGGACCTCCTGTTCGGATCGCTCTCCAAGACGCGCATCGTGGGCTCCAACCTGGCCGGGGCCAACTGCTTCGGGGTGGACTTCCACAAGGCCGTGGTGGGCAAGACCCGCTTCACCGGAACCAACCTCAAGATGACCGCCCTGGAAGGCAAGGCGGACCTCCTGGAGCAGCCATGACCAGACAGGACATACTGGACGCGGCCAGGGAGCGCAGGCCCGTCGTCGGGGCGGATCTCGCCGGGCTTGACCTCTCCGGGGCCGACCTCACGGGAATCCGCTTCGAGAAGGTGTCCTTCAGGAACGCCAACCTGGCCGGGGCGCACGTCAAGGACGCCGGCTTCAAGAAGTGCGACTTCTCGGGCGCCACCCTCGACGGCTGCGACCTGGCCAAGATGAACCTCTCCAAGACCGTCTTCGCCGGGGCCAGCCTCAAGGGCGCCGCCACCCAGATGACGCTGCTGGGCGGTTCGGACTTCACCGGCGCGGACCTCTCCGGGGCGCGCCTCTACTGGTCGGTGGTGGACAAGGCGTCCTTCGCCGGGGCCAACCTCACGGGCGCGACCATGGAAAAGCTCACCCTGCGCGACTCCAATCTCTCCAAGGCCGTCCTCGCCGGGGCCGCGTTCGTGAAGGCCATCCTCACCGGATGCGACCTGACCGGCGTGTCCTTCAAGGACGTGCGCTTCGAAAAAGCCCTGCTCACCGGCTGCAACCTGCAAGGCCAGGACTTCTCCGGACTTACGCTTACCCAGGTGAACCTCTCGGGATCGAACCTGGCCGGGGCCAAATTCGTCAAGGCCAGGCTCAACTACTGCCACCTGGGCAAGGCGGACCTTTCGGGCGCGGACTTCACCGGCGCGGACGGCTCCAAGTCCATGTACCTGGGGGCCGACCTCAAGGCCGCCAAACTGGCTGGCGGCGTCTTCACCAGTTCCGTGTTCTCCGAGGCCGACCTCGGCGCGGCCGACCTGTCCGGAGCCTCGCTCTTCAAGTGCGCCTTCGCCAAGGCCCAATGCCGGGGCGCGAAATTCACCGGCTGCGACCTGCGCCACGCGGACTTCTCCCGCGCGGACTGCACCGCCGCCGACTTCAGCCGCGCCGACATGACCATGGCCAACTTCCACATGATGCGAGACGAGCACGCCCTCTACGACCTGACCTTGCGCGCGCTCGTGCGTCCCACCAACAAGGACATGGCCGAGGCCGAATCGTTCCGGCCCGCCGTAAGCGCATAGGAGCAACACGCATGTTCGCACTGACCATGGGAGCCGGAATCGACTTCGCCTTCCCCGACGTGTGCCTGACGCCCATCGTGGTGCCCGTGCCCATCCCCTATCCCAACATCTCGGAGTCCATCACCACGCAGCCCGCGGCGGACAACATCACCATCGACTGCATGCCGGTGATCAACCTCATGTCCATGGGGCTGGTGAGCGAGGGCGACGAACCGGGCGTGGAACTGGGCGTGGTGTCGCACCTGGAGTCCGGCCAGACCGATTATACGCTTGGGTGCTTCACCATCTTCATGGACGCCGCGCCCTGCCAGCGGCTTACGAGCCTCACGCGGCAGAACTGCCTGGTGGAGCTGCCGAATGCGGTCGGGCTGACCATCGCGCCCAGCCAAGTGACGGTGCTGACGCTGGGATGACTGGAGAGGAAAGATTATCTTCCAACCATCTAAACTCGACGAGGTCGACCATGCCAAACTTATTTTCAGGAGTATGGATCAATCAACACGGCTCAAACCTTGAGCTCGAAGCAAAAGATGGAAAAATAACAGGCAGATTTGATTCTGGCGTGGGTGATGAAGGACAAATTCTTTGGGTTGACATTTCAGGACAGTATCTTGACGACATAATTACGTTCCATGCAAAATTTGAAAAATACAAAAACAATAGTGACATGGGCCGGACAACATACAGTTGAAAAAAACAAAGAGACAATATTAACACACTGGCTACATATCACCAACATAAGTGACGACCAAGAGCAAGACTGGATGTGGTACTCAAACCGAATAGGTTCCGACACATTTTCAAAGAGATAAAATACATAGCCACACCCTGTCATGCACCCGAGAAGAAATAAGGAATAGGTCGGTGTTCCTGGCGGCAGTACGTCCTATCTCCCCGTCTTCGTGGGCGTGGGCGGGTTGTCCTGGATCTGCTTGGCCGTGGCCGCCGCCGATTTCGGCGTGGGCCCTGTCTGCCCCTTGGGGGTGGCCGGAGCGGTGCGGGGTATGCCTTGGGGCGTCTGTTTTGGCGGCACGGGCGCTCCGGGGTCGCGCACGGGCTCTTCCTGGATGGCCAGCTGGTCCATCGGCGAAATCTGGTCCAGGCTCATGTTGCACAAGGGCGTCGGGCTGGGCAGTTCGTCCGTGACCAGGGCCTTGGCCCAGAGGAGGTCCGGGTCGTCCAGGCGCTGGTCGTCGTAGAGCCCCCAGAGCCCCGAATAGACGAGCTCGGCGCGCTGCTTGAGGAAGTCCGGCCGGTACTGCAGGATCATGAAGGGCTGGGCGTCGGAGAGCCCAACGAACACCCCCGCGCGGGTGACGCAGGTGGAGGCATCCGTGCGGGTCTTGATCTTGGCCATGTCGTAATAGCCGCGCACCTCCACCACCTTCTTGTCGTTGATGTCGTAGTAGACCTGCCAGGTGACGCGCGAGAAGTAGGAATACTTCTCCATGGCGTCCTTGACGGTGAGGGTCGCGTCGAAGGGGAAATGGGCCGCCTGGGCCAGCTGCACGTCGTTTAGGGGCATGGCCTGGGCGGACCGGACCATGAGGAGCAGCGCCAGCAGGGCCAGCGCCACGGCCTGCGTCCTGTGGGGGCGCGGCGGGGAGCAGGCGGGGGGGCGGCGGGATGAATGGGTCATCGGATCGCCTCCTGCGACGCGACGCGGCGCGCGCCGGCGAAGTTGCGGCTCCAATAGGAGCCCGAGAGATCATCCACGGCCACATGCCCGCTCGAGCGCGAACTATGGATGAACCGGCCCTCGGAGAGATAGATGCCCACATGGTCCACACGCGAGCCGCCGAAAAACACCAGGTCGCCGGGGCGCAGGCCGGAGACGGCCACGGGCTTTCCCGCCAGGAACTGCTGGCCGGAGGTGCGCGGCAGCTCCACGCCCGACTTGCGGTAGGCCCAGCTGGTGAACCCCGAGCAGTCGAATCCGGCCGGGGTGGCCCCGCCGAAAACGTAGCCGCGCCCCACCTGGGACGTGGCCAGGGCCAGGAGCCGGGCCGCGAAGGCCGGTTCGCGGGCGAACCAGGGGGGAACGCCGCCGCGCAGGATGTCCAGGGTGAGTTCCATGCCCTGGCTGTCGGAGGCGGGCCGGGCCGGGGCGGCGGCCGAGCGCGCTCCAAGCCCGAGCCCCAGCGCCGAAAGGCACGCCGAGACGATCAGAAAGCACGCCAACACCCACTTTGCACCGGTGGTCATCGAGGCAACTCCGGACGGACGGAAATTGTTGTCCTGGCCCTTGGCAATGGGCTATAGCAAAGCTTAAGACAAAGGAAAATCCTCTTTCTCAATGTTTAGCAAAGGTTGGGTCATGACCAAGAGTATCTGGGCGACCATCCTGGAAAAGGACGAGGCCAAGGGGAAGGCGCTTTTCGAGGCCATCCACCGTTACGGACTGGGCGTAAACGGCCACTTCTGGGTGGACGACCTGGACAAGATGCAATGGGCGGGGGCATTTTCCGAGATATCCAAGCCCGAGACGGCGGCATGGGTGATCCGGGGCGCGCAGGCCAGCTTCGCCGACGAGACCAAGCGCTACGGCTTGTCCATGCTGGCAGCCATGGTGCAGGCCCTGAAGGGGCACGGATTTCCCATCCTGATCATCGGCGACGCAGGGGCCGTGGACCCGGCCACGCTGCCCACGCCGCTCAAGGGGGCAGTCGCCCTGGCCGACGACGCGTCGCTCATGCCCAAGCTGGTGGCCAAGGCCAACACGCCCGTGCCCGCCGTCGCAACGCAGTACCACCTGGACATCCACCCTCTGCCGGGCCTGGGGCAATGGTTCGAGGTCGGCCCGGCCAAGGGTCACGCCTGGGCAGGGGCCATCTTCGGCACCGAGGGGGCCGAGGTGGACGCGCACGGCGTGGGCCCGCGCGGCACCGTGCCCGAGAGGGCCGTGCTGGAATACCCCATGAAGGGCGTGAAGTTCTCCATGGGCGAGAGCGCCTTCGACGCCTGGGCGGTGAAGAACTCCCTGGACGAGGGGAACTCCTATTACCTGCGGGTGAAGGGCTATCCCAAGGCCGTGGCCTTCGGCAGCCTGCCCGAGGGCGACGAGGCGGAGCTCTACGTGGTGGGGCTCAAATAGCGGCCTTGCCCGGCCTCACCCGGGCGGCCGCACGAGGAACCTGCGATGAAAAAAAACGGATACATCCTGGAGATGCGCTTCCTGGTGCCGCTGCATCTGGTGGGCCTGGCCAGGCGGGCCATGGCCCCCTTCGCAGTGGGGGAACTCACGCCCGTGGTCACCGGTCCACGGGGCAAGGGCAAGAGACGCGCGTCATCGGAAAAATGCCAGCTTACGGACCAGGAGTTGGAACTTCTGTTGCGAGGATAGCGGGGCGCCCTCCGGTCCGGGTCGTCTTCCTCATGGCAGGGCGTAACTGAGGGCTCTGGCCGGGCGTCCACATGGTATGCGGCGACCCCGGCGGGGGGCAACCGCCCGCCCGGCCCAAGGCCGCATGAGGAACCCATCATGAGAAACGACGGATACGTTCTGGAAATGCGCTTTCTGGTGCCGCCGCACCTGGCGGACATGGCCAGGCGGGCCATGGCCCCCTTCGCCGTGGAGGAGCGCCCGGCCGTGGGCGCGGATCCCGCTGGCGCGGCCCCGGGCATGCGCGCCGCGGTGGCGGCTTCGGATAAATGCCATCTCACCGGACAGGAGTTGGACCTCCTGCTGCGGGGCTGAACGCCCCCGGCGAAGCGCAAGAATCCCGCGCGGCATGGGCGCGCGACCAGGCCCGTCCAGCCCGGCCGGTCAATCCCCCGCCGGATGTCCGCTCCGTCCCCCTACCAGCCGAACGTGAAGCTCAGGCGCTCCCCGCCCATGACCTGCCGGGGCGGGGTGAAGCTTATGGTCAGCCCCACGCGCCCGTCCTTGGCTTCGGCGGCGCCCACGGTCAAGTCCGGCGGAGGCGTCTGGTCGGTCTGGTTGAACAGTTCGAACAGGGCCGCGCGCACGTATCCGGCCGGATCAGCGGAGGCTTTGGCGTCGGCCTCCGCGCCCGCCTGTTCGCGCCGGTCCAGCAGGAAGCTCACCACGCGCCCGAAAAAGAGCTGGAAGGTGAGCGATCCGCCGTCCAGGCAGGTCTGCCTGGGGATGATGGCGTAGTCCTTGCCCTTGGCCGAGAGAAGCGGCGTGATGCCCGATTCGATGAGTTCCGCGATCTGGTTCTCCCCGAATAGCCCCCGTGTGGGGGCCGGTCCCTGGCCTGAGCCGGCCACGGCCAGCTCCTCCACGCGTATTTCCATGGAGTCGGTGAAGCGGGTGGGCCAGCCGTGCCCGGCCACGCTCTTGGCGCACAGGGTGGCCAGGCCCCAGACGGGCGAGAGCCAGAGCTCCCCTGCCTCGACGAACGCAACGGGCCGGGCCGGGTTGCCCGGGCCGTAGGGGGCGCGCGTGAGAAACCGGTTTACCAGGGCGCACAGGCGCGACGCGCCAGGGTGTTCGCGCAGCTTGCGGAATTTGGCGAAGGCCGCGTCCTCCAGGGCGTGGGGCAGATATCCCAGGCGGGAGAGCTGCTCCCATCCGTCCAGGCGGAAAAAGACCGGGGAAAGTTCCACGGCCGTGGGGGCCAGCAGGGCGTCGGCGTATGCGGCCACGGCGTTCAAGAGTTCCAGGCTGGCCGGGGTGTTGTCGAAGGCGTGGTCGATGACGGTCAGATGGGGCACGTCGGCGGCCAGTTCGGCCATGAGCCCGGCCAGGGCGGCCTCCAGGGTTTCGGGACCGGAGCTGACCAGTTTCACGCGCACCCGCCCGCCCTGCTTGATCCCGGCCTTGCGGGCCAGGCATTCGGCCCCCCGCCAAGCTGCCTCACTGGCCTTGAAAGCCGGATCCGCGAAGACTGCGGCCAGGCAGCGCGAAAGGAGCGTTTCAGACTGGGCCTGCCAGGAGGTCAGGCCGCCCCCCCCGCCGGAGGGTTGTGGTGACGCCTCGGTGGCCACCATGGACAGGATGTCGTCCACGGCGCTGGACGCCTGCGGAGCCTCTCGGGCGGGGGAGACACTCAAGTCCAGCGGCAGTCCCGGCCAGGATGAGCGAATGTGCGCGGCGGCCTCGTCCGGGGCGGTGTTGGCGCTCCGGGCTGCGCGCAGGTACTCGCGCGCGGCCAGCAGATCGGCCAGATAGGGCGTGCCAGCAACAATGCCGGAGGGCTTGAAGTCGGCCAGGCGCGTGATCGCGACGGTGAGCCCCCCCTCGGGGCAGGCATCCTTGGGCACGTCGATCCAGAACCTCGGGGCCACGGCGGCCACGGCGTCGTCCAGGGAGTAGAGGTCGGCCTCGGCCACGCGGGGCTTGTAGCCCTCGGGGGCGTTCGGCGCGAAGGGGGCCAGAGCCAGGATGGTGAACGGCGCGACGCTCGGCATGAGGGCTCCTGAAGGGTACGGATTTGCTAGGCACTTAACACATGTACGGGGCCTGGCGAAAGACATTTCACCTGGTCCGGCCCAGGCAAACTTTACCCCGGCACGGTCCTTGCTTTATGAGGGCAACGCAAAGCAAGGAGCGCTTATGAAAACCGTGGACATCGCTCAGGCCAAAATAAAGCCCGTGCTCATGATCCTGACGCACCCCTTCCGGGGCGTCAAAAATCTGCTCATCACCCTGCGCTGCCTGGAGCGGTTCACCGACCTGCGCTCCTTCAAGAAAATCTATATCCTGGCCAACTGCACCTTCGGCGAGCACCAGCTGCTCATCCAGAAGTACGTGAAGAAATACGGCGGCCTCGTCCAGGACGTGCACTGCTCCCCCGCGGGACACAACCCCTGCGTGGCCCACATGCAGAACCTGGTGCACGAGCTGCATTTCAAGGACGTGGTCATGAAGATGGATGACGACATGTTCGTCACTCCGGGCTGGCTGCCGCCGCTTCTCGACGCCTACCGCAAATTCCAGAATGATCCCCAGGCGGGCATGATCGCCCCGGTGGTGCCCATCAACACCATGGGAGCCAAGGTACTCTGGGACGTCATGGGTCACCTCTACGGCGACCCCTACAAGGAACTCTGGGTGCGCGGCCCGGACATCGGCAACAACACCGCCTACCAGCAGTTCGTCTGGGACAAGGTCCTGGACGACGACCTCATTTCCAAATACCTGGCCACCGTGGACGACCCCCACCACGTCAGCACCGGTCCCGGCTCGCACCTGTCCATCAACTGCGTGCTCTACGACCATCGGGTCATGGACAAGGTCTACCCGTACAACCTGCCCGAGGAGTGGTTCCCAGACGGGGAAAAGAAGTTCGACGAGTCCATCGTCAACCGCTTCGTGCGCGAGGGCCATCTCAAGAACA
This sequence comes from Fundidesulfovibrio terrae, assembly GCF_022808915.1. Lineage (NCBI taxonomy): Bacteria > Pseudomonadati > Thermodesulfobacteriota > Desulfovibrionia > Desulfovibrionales > Desulfovibrionaceae > Fundidesulfovibrio > Fundidesulfovibrio terrae. Next base: position 853,979 of record NZ_JAKZFS010000001.1, on the reverse strand, counting down.
TCATCGTCAAGAACTCCATCGTCCACCATTACGCCTTCAACCGCGCCCAGGTGGACATCATGCAGTCGCACCCCATCGAGCGCGTGTACGACTATCTGATGCGCCTGGGCGCTCCGGAACGCAGAAAGGCGGCCGTCTCGTAGAGGCCGCGTCCGCCACCGCCTGGATAGCCGCCGGGAGTTCTTTCGGCGGCGCCATCCTGTTGGGAAATGCCGCTGGGCGTATCACGTGACGACACTGCAACCCGCCCTGTGACCCCGGGTCACGGACTGCGGCGCACCGGCTGAATCATTTGCTGCCCGGCTGGGAGAGAGAAACTCCCGCCGGGCAGTCTGCGTTGTTTTACCGTGCCTGGACAGGCTCGATGAAGAGCTGAACGGATGAGAACATGTTCCCGAGGTCTGCGCGCAAGGCCTGATCCAGGGAGCACCCACCTGGAACAAGGAGTGTCACGGCCGCTCCGGGCTTGAGCCAGGTTCCGGCGAACCCGGCCAACCGCTGCGCCTCGAAACGGTCAAAGAAGGAATCAAGGACCAGGCGTGCGGCATCAGGGCGCCGCCGAGTAAAATAATACTCCCACAGGGGTGCGTCGAACAGACTCATGGGAACTGCGACGTACCCATCCGGAAGCGCGGCCTCACCGACGCTTACGCAGAGCGGCTGCGTATCGGGGACGAGCAGAATCCGGGCCTTGGCATGGTCGGGCTTGAGTTTGACGGCCAGCGTGAAATGGTCACGCGCCTGCTCTTTCTCCCCTTGATCCAGCAAAAGCTCCCCGAGCTTGAAATGCGCCCATGAGGCCAGACTCCTGTCGAGGGCGTCCATGCCGCCAACGGCGTCGTACGCCTGCACGGCCATTTCCATGCGCCCGGCCTTGTGACACTCGAGCCCGAACCGGTACAGCGCGTCGAGCATCCCGCGCGTGAGCGTCTCGTCCCGGTCGAGCCCCTGGTACAAGTCGACGGCACGGTCCAGCCACCCCAACGCTAGGAACACGTCCATCCTCTGCCGCCATCGTTCGCCGCCCCCCCCCGTGACCTGCTGTCCTGAGGTTCCCGGCAACCCGGCCAACAAATTCATGACCGCCTCCGGCTCGAACCCGGATGCGACGAGGCGGTCAACCGCCTCCCGGGCCATGCCGGGCTCATCCAACTGCGCCGCGGCCCTGGCGATATGCCAGTCGGCGCGGGAAGGCTCCAGGCCATGCCGGGCTGCACGAGTGAAATGCACCAACGCCGTCCCGGCGTCGCCCCCCTGGAGTGCGGTCAGCCCCGCCCAGAACAGCAGCATCATGTCATCTGGATAGCGGCGAAGGTAATCGGAGATGCCCCCTCCGCCTACGGACAGCACGGGAGAGGATGCCCCGATCACGGTATCGACGGCCAACTGTTCGGTGAAATCCCTGGAATTCAGGCTCACGGAGAACTGCGGGGCGGCATGGCCCAGCGACTGCACAAAGCGGCACGCCCCGGCCGTTTCCACGCCTGGAACGCTCTCCCCGGTCTCCGGCGCGGGGAACGCCCGCTCATGCTTGGGCTGGCGCATCATCTCTTCGTACAGGCGGGAAGTTTCCCGTCCGGCTTTACCCTCGGCGTACAATTCGCGTGCGATCTGCATGGCGTTGTTTCCCATGCGCTCGCGCTCGTCCGGATGTTCGAGCAGATGTTCGACGGCCTCGCGATACTCTGCCCGCGAGCGCACGACGTAGCCGTTGACTCCGTCCCGCACCATGCGCCCGGCCCCGCCATGGGTGAAGACCACCGCGGGCAGCCCCGCATGGGCCACCTCCTGCAAAATGAGCTCGCCAGACGAATAGTTGTCCTCGCACAACGGGTAGCCGAACACGTCGGCTGTCTCCAGGAGAGGGCGGATGTCCTTCTGCTCCCCGAGAAAGTCGAAGCGCTCCAGAATCCCGCTCCGGGACGCCTGCCCCTCAAGCAGCGGGTAAGCGTCTCCCGGGCCGCAGACCGTGAACCGGGAGCCCGGAGTACGCACCGAGCCGCACAGTTCCACGAAATCCGGGTGCATCTTCACGAAACTGACGGTGCCGATGTACACCACGTTGAGCCCGGCATGCTCACGTCTGGCAACCTTGCCGAGCCGGGCGAGATCGGCCGGACAGTAGGTCATGTGCACCTTCTCCCGCCGCACCTCGGGGGGCAGTTCGTCAAACACTGGCCTGGCGTGGGCGAAGGGGCCCGTGTTCTGGATGCGGTCCGCGAAGTCCACCAGCTCCCTGGTGATGACCTGGGGAGCGTACTCCCCACCGACGTGCATGGTGACGAGAAGCCGCATCGCAGGAAGATCGGAGCGCAGGAATTCGTATATTTCTGGGGAATTCCAGAAATGCAGGTGCACGATGTCATGCTGCGCTACGACGCGTCTGAGGGTTTCCGCGGCAGGGGCATCGATGACCTCCAGGCCGGCCTCACGCGCAAGGGACCGGCTGGACCTCGGATTCGCGGGCGCCAGGCTGACCAGGCTGTGGGTACTCCCGCCCAGCCGCATGCATTGCCCCGCCTGGGCGATGAGGGCCCTGGCCCCTCCGCCGAGCGACAGTCCCTGGATGACGTTGAGAACCTTCACAATCGTCCGGCGCGCCCCTATTTCAGGGCCTCCATGAAGAGGGAGTCGGGCTTGCGCACCGCCCCGTCTGGTTCCACGTCCAGCAGATAACCGGTGAAACCGGGAATAGCCGACTCATGCGCGTCCCGCACGGCGATCTCCCTGAAACCGGTCTGACCGAGCAACACGCCGAGGGAATACCGGTCGTACATCCACTGGTGCACTTCCCCGGAAAGCCGGAATTGTCCGACGCGCAGAGGGTCCGTCACGGGGGCCGATCTGGGCCGGGGTTCGGCGGACCTCAGGGCCGCGACGCAGTTCCTCGCTTCGGAACCAACCCGTTCGAAAACGAACTCTTCCGCCGGCATGGGGTTTTTCTCCCAGTAGGCGAGCATTTCTCCGCCGGGCGCGTTGCGCACCATTTGATCGAACAACTCCAGGACGATCCACTCGTACCGCGCCATTGCCGCTTGGTTCCCGGCCACGGCTCCCTCGAGCAATTCGAGGTAGGTCCTGGCGATGCGCTCCAGGTCGGGCACGGCGACGCGAATCACTCCGTCCGGCCTGAGAACCCTGCGGCACTCGGCGAGAAATCCTGGAACGGCCGCCCTGGGCAGATGCTCCAGCACGTGCGAATGATAAACGGCGTCGAACGTCCCGTCCGGGAAGGGAAGCGGCTCCTTGAGATCATGGGCCAGCACTCCCGGCGAATGCGAAGAGAAATCCACGTTCACCCAGTCAGGATGGTGGCGCGCGCCGCAACCCAGGTTGAGAAGCTTCATGGTGGGCCTGCCGTTTCCCGTCGTCTTCCCTGCGGCCACTCTTCACCGGCCCGTGGGGTTGGGGTTGAGGATGCAGTCCGCGCAGACGGCCGGCGTGGCGGTCACGAGCTCATGAAGCCAATCCTGCACCGATCTGGAAGCCCAAACCTCGTCGAAGGAACGCCCGGCCAGGCTTGCCCTGCCGAGCACATCCGGTTCGTGCACCAGGCAGCACGGGCTGAGATAGCCAGCCGACGTGATGAAGGGATAGGTGAAGGGACGCCTGCAGTACACCTTCCCCGCCCCGAACCGGCTCGCTTCGCCGTTTTTGCGGGCATAGGCGAGCCCGGCGTCGCAGACGTCGAGGTTCGGGTAGAGCTCCTTGAAGCCGGACTTCATGGCCTCGTAAACCTGCATGGCTTCCTCGTTCAGGGCGTACTGGTTCGGCGTGTTGTCATCCACCTCCGGGCGGTAATTGGCCAGCGGCTGTATGGACACGGTCACGGGACCCAGGGCGTTGAGCTCGAGCAGGGTGGCGGGCAGGTCCGCGAGATTCTTCATGCTCAGTACGATGGATACGTTGGGGCGCGTCCTGCGGGAGACGGCGGCGAGGAGGGTCCGAAGTCTGGCCACGTCGGTTCCGGCCCTGCAGCTTTTGGCGATGTCCGGATCGAAGGAGTCCACGGAAATCACGAACCCGCTCAACCCCGATTCGAGCAGATCGAGGTAATACTGGACGGGACGGGCCAACCCGTTCGTATAGAACGTGATCGCGCCGAATTTTCCGAGCCCCTTGGCGCACGCGAGGAGTTCGAGGAACTCAGGGTGCAGCGTCGGTTCGCCAACGCCCTGGACGATCAGGGTCGACGCGGGCGGGCATTTGCGGACAATGCTCTCGAACAGTGCCACGGGCATATGGAGGTTTTCCCATGTGCCGTTGGCCGAATGGAGCGTGCGCGAGCATTCAGGGCAACGCAGATTGCAATGCGTCGTGACCTCGATCTGCAGGCAATCCAACGGACTTTGATATGGGTAATCAGCCTGCATACTGCCTCGATTCCGTCACCTCGCACCAGACCCCAGTGTCGTCGATGACGTGGAGGTCAAACCGTATGCCCCTGTCGCGTTCGAATTCATGAACCGCCTTGCTGCATCCTTCCCAATAACCGTAGTCGTCGATCTGGATGAGCGCGCCCGGAGCGTAGCGTCCTTCGAGATTCACCAGCACAGTCATGGTGGAGTCGTACCAGTCTCCATCCAGATGCAGAAACGCCACCGGGTTCAACTGCGCGCGCAGGACCGGAAGGGTGTCCTGGAACAAACCCTTAACGGTTTTGACGATGTCTGAAACTCCAAGCTTTTCGAAAACTCCCCGGACGGCCGACTCGGGTGCGGCGCACGTCCCGGCCCCCCAGCCGGTGGCCTCTGCCTGCGTTCCCTGATGCATGTCCATTTCGCCGGAGTCGGGCATTCCCTCGAACGTGTCGAGGGAGTACAACGTTCTGTCGCGCTTGCTGTGACGGGCGACAACCATCGCCAAAAGCGCGCTGGAGCCGCCCCCGGCCACGCCGCATTCGACGAAGTCACCCGGAACGTCCCTCTCGCAGACAGTCCTGGCCAGCGTGTAGAGCGACCTGAGCCGCGCCTCCCCGAGCATCGTGTAATCGCGGACCAGAGCTATCAGTTCATCGCATTCGTCCACGCCTCCGGCGGCAGGCGGCCGCCCTTGCAGCATTCCCTCCAACAATCGCGCGGCCTCGCCGTTGTCGGGGAAATGGCGCAACTCCTCCTTGAGGCTCTGCTCGGCTTCGGGCATCCGGCCCATGCGGCTGAAGGCCTTGGCCCGCAACAAATCCAGGTTCCTCACGGACAGGCGGAAGGATTTGGCCGCGACACCGAGCGAAAAGGCTTTCGGCGCGTCCTCGCGGTCCAGAGCGTCCCGCATCTCATCCAGGATGCCGCTGACGATCCGAGCCGCGTGCTCGTGGGCGGAGCCGGTTATGCCCTGCCGCTTTTCTCGGAACAGGGCCTTCCGTTGCGCATCGAAGGTCTGCAGGTCCATGTCCGTCTACTCCCCTTGATCACAGGACATGCCGCGCCCCGGCGGCGTGAGAAAAAAAGCAAAACCCATTTTAGCCCCGCGCGTCTGGGCGCGCATCAAAGCGGGCGCCGCAATTGGATCATTCCGTCCCGCCCGACCATGTCCAGATCCGGCGACACGACTTCCCACCCCGCCTTCCCGGCCAGGCGGACCATGGTGTCCTGGTCGTTGCGCGGCCACCATATCTTGTCGTCGGGCAGGTTCTTGAACTCCAAGGGCACCCCGCTCCTCTCCCAGCCGAAGCTGCCGAGCTTTTTCCAGTCGCCGTACTGGAGCACCGCGATTCCCCCCGGCTTGAGCCTGGACAGGCTGTTGGCTAGTATCACCTTGATCAGGGAAACGTTGCAGTGGCACAGCACGCCGAAGGACCAGAAGAAATCAAAATAGCCTTCCGGCACCTCGCAAAATGAATTGTCGCCGACAACATGGCAGACGAGCCTGCCCGCATACTTTTCAGGATGAAGCCATTGGCTCACGTCCTGGAAGTCCAGCACATGCACTTCCCCTTGCGGCAGAAACTCGAGCAGGGCGCGGGTCCAGGACCCCTTGCCGGGTCCGAGTTCCAGAGCCCTGGAGTCCGGCCGCAGGAAAGGGGCCATGCCTTCCATGGCCACACGGCGGTAGGACCCGCCGATGATTTTCTCCTCCTGCGCCCGGACGTCATCGGGTTCGTGGGCGAGCACGTCGCCGGACTCGTAGCCGTAATGGAATTCCTGCTTCAACCATTCAATCGTCGGCATGATCCCCTCGCATTGACTCTCTGAATTCTTGTCCGCCCGCGTACTTCGAACAGGGCCGCAACGCCCCCGCACGCGAGCGTCTTCGCGACGCGAACGGCACGCGCGAAGAGGATAACGGACATCTTAAAGGCACTGCCCCCCGCCGGTGAGGACAGGGTCGTATTTTCGCAACGCGCTGTTCTTGCGCAGCATCGACACGTATTCCTCCCGGGAGGGAAGAGCGAGCCGCTGCCTGTCCAGAATGATGCGCTCCATGTCTTCGGGGGCACTGGCGCTTTCCCATTCTTTCGTCGCAGGATTGTACAGCTTCAGAATCCGAGCCGGAACGCCTCCCACGATGCTGAAAGGCGCAACGTCAGCCAGGACGACAGCTCCTGCCGCGACGATGGCCCCCCGGCCCACGGTGAGGTTTCCGGTAATGACCGTCCCTATTCCCAGCCAGCAGTTTTCCTCCACCGTGACGCTACGCCCTGTGCTGACGCCCTGTTCGACGTATGGCCTGGTTATGTCCGCGTACACATGATCCGCGTCGGCAATGTACACACCAGGGGCGAGAAGACAATAATCGCCCAGCTCGAGCCTCCCGGCCGTGTTGAAGACCGCCCGGCGCCCGATGTAACAGTTGCGCCCGACAATCATCCTGACCTCTTCGTCACGGACGCAGACATTGAGCCAGCTGTCATCGGCCACAGTCGTCCCTTCGCCGATAACGATGTTTTTCATTCCGACGAGCTGAACGTTGTGACCGAACGAGACTCCGGAATAATAATTCGAGAGATCTTCCACCGGCTTCAGACCATTCGCCATTTTCTTCTACCTTGCAAAGCGTACATGCCCAGGAACAATCATTCTTTATATTTCAGATTCATATATTGCTTCAAGGACCCCCATGCCTCGGTGTTCACCTCGATCGCATCCGGGAGTTCTCCTATCATCCGGTCGACCACTGCGGAGTCGAAAATGGCGTCCTCGACAACGCAATGTCTCCCGCTGCCGTCGAACCCGACATTGCTGACCAGCGACCATGACGGATACAGCGTCAATCCGCCACGCATAAACACCCCCAAATACCAGCCGATGGCCCAGGAATCTATCTCACCTCGCAATTGCCGTTCGATGAAACGGTAATACAGCGGATACGTGCCATCCAGATTGAACCGCCATATCAGCTCTTCATCCTGCTTGAGCATGCGGTAGCCGGCAAGCTCGCGGTCGCGGTATTGCCAGCGGTCCTTCCAGGTGGCCCAACCCCAGGAACAGGTCAACGGCAGAAAGTACGCCTCGGTCTTTTCGGGTGGGGGCGCGGGGTGGCGGTAGCCAGAAATCTGCATGACGCGTTTTTCGTCGCGGTATCTTCGCAGCCCCAGATTCATGAAATTCAGAAAGGACGGAGCCACGACCAGATCATCCTCCACCACCACGACTCCGTCATGGACGGCGAGAATCTCGTCGACCCCGCGAGTGATCGATCCCGCGAGCCCGAGATTGGTGTCGCGCAGCACGACATGCGTCCGCCGGAACCACGGGCGGCTCTGCACCACGGCCCGGGTCGCGGATACCGCGTCAAGATCCGCATCCGTCTTGGGCCCGTCGCAATAAATGAACAATTCTCCGCTGACCGCCTCCGGGTTAGCCGCGAGAGCAGACAATGCACGCAACGCATGCTCAGGCCGGTTGTACGCGAAGAACGCTGTGGGGTATTGCGGATTGGCCACGGATCACGACCTCCCGTAGGCGTTCTGCAGCCAGGACTCGAAGACGACGGCCCGGAACAGGAATTCGTCCGAGTGTCCCGAACTCCATGCCTGCATGAGTTTCTCGCGCTGCAAGATGTTGCCGGCCAGCCAACCCGACTCGAGCAGGCCACCCGCGGATGAGATGAGGCGCTGCTTAAGCCAGGCAGGGGGCGTGAAGCCACGCTTGGGCCGGTCGATGAACTGCGCGGGAAGGACCTCGGCCAGCAAGCGTTTGAACAGGGGCTTTGTTTTTCCGGGGGCGAAGCGTTCTTCCACGGGCAGGCGGTGGACGTAATCCGCAAGACGGTTGTCGAGCAGGGGCACGCGCAGTTCTATGGAATGGGCCATGGAGAGCCGGTCGGCGAGGTGCAGGCAATTGAAAGGCAACCAGGTGGAAAGAAGCAGGTGGTACACCCGGTCGACCCCGGCCAGCCCCGGCAGCCCGAATCTGTCGGCGAGGCGGGCGTCCGCCCCCTGGAAACTGCCCAGGGCATCACGAAGGCCGAGGGATTCTATCATCTGCCGGGCCTGCGCATCCGCGGGATGGGCCAGGAACCCCGAGACGTCGTCCGAGGCGAAACGCGGTCCGTACCCCTTCGCGTCTATGGCGACGGAAAGATCGTTCCAAAAATCGTACCCGTAAAAAATCTCGTCCCCGCCGAGGCCGGAATGCAGGACCTTGATCCCGGATTGTCCCACGCGCTTGTAGATCAGCCATTGAGGAACGCTTGCGATATCCGCGACGGGTTCGTCGCAGAAGGCCATCATCTCATGAAAAGCAGGCACGGCCTCTTCCGGATCGAGGATGATGCGCTCCAACTCCAGACCCAGGCGTTTTGCGGTCTTCCCGGCTTCCAAGGATTCGTCGCAGTCCGAAACGCCCTCATACCCGGCGGTGACGACCTTCATGGGAAAGCCCAGGCGGCGGGCGTAGGTGGCGATGCCGGTGGAATCAAGGCCGCCGCTCAACATGATCGCCGAGGGCACTTCGCTCACCAGATGCTGCCGCAAAGCCTGGAAAAAGATCTCCCGGAAGGCCTCCATGTCGAAACGCCCAAGCGACGACTGGCCCGGTTCATAGGCCATCCGCCTGGATCGTTCGACCCGCAGGCCGGATTCATCGACCACCACGGAATGGGCGGGCGGCAGGCGTTTGATGCGGCGATCGACGGTATCCGCCGCGTTGACGGGGTAGCCGTAGCACAAGAATTCGAGAGCCTGGGCCGGATCGATGTCGGGGGTCAGGGACAAGGCCCGGGCCAGGGCGGAGAACTCGGAACACAAGGCCATCCCCCCGTTGCGCTCGGCGTAGTAGAGAGGCTTGATGCCGAACATGTCCCGCGCGGCGAAGACACGGCGGTTCACCCTGTCCAGAATGATGAACGCGAACATTCCGCACAGGTCATCGACGCATCGGTCGCCCTTCTCTTCGTACAGATGCAGAATTGTTTCGCAGTCCCCTTGCGTTGAAAACACGTGACCGCGCGCCTTGAGATCGCGTGAAAGCTCCACATGGTTGTATATCTCGCCGTTGCAGACCAGGACGAGAGACTTGTCCTCATTGAAGATCGGCTGGTCGCTGCCCGCGACATCAACGATGGCAAGGCGGGACATCCCCGCCCCGGCCCAAGCGTCGTTGCAGAATCCCTGGGAATCCGGACCACGGTGCCGGATATTGCCCACCAATTCCGCCAGCAGGCCCTCGCGGTCCTTGAAAGCGAAACCGGCGAAATCGACAACCGCCGCTATCCCGCACATGACGGAACCCCGGTGATAGAAGCGAACGGGCAGTTCGGGCCAGCCAGGACCGCTCCCATCGGAAGCCGAAACGAAACGCTCACGACGCGCCCCTCCCCCGCAGCTCGAACAGGCCCAACGCGGCCCACGGAGCGAGAAACCAATCGATCTTCCCGGCCTCTTCTTCCGAGCACTCAGCCCATGAGCCGTCTGGCGTCAAAGAGTGAAAGCGCGCATGCTCCACCTTAAGCGGGCTCAAGAGACGCCGGATGCGGGCGCCGCTCAAACCACGGATGACCGGCGGGACATCGCGGCTCCCCAGCGGTGCGGCGAGCCAAAAAACGCCTTCCGGCGCCAGGAGCCGGACCAACGCTGCCGCCATGTGCTCCTCACCCACCCCGTCCGGGCCGAAGAAAGCCTTGCGACCAGCGCTTCCCGGGGTCGCGAGGCAGCAGACGGCGTCAAAACTCCCTTCCAGGAACCCTGCCGCCCGGACATCACCGGCAACAGCCTCCACGCCTTCCGGGACAGACCCGGCAGGCGCGTCTCCCAGCAAAACCGACACCATGAACCCAAGCCCGCTGAGACACTCGGCCAACCGCATATCCGGACCGGCCAGGAGCAGCCGTCCGCGCCCCGGCCGCGCTGCAACCCGCCCGGCAAGCCATGTGCGCTCAAGATGCTGCACCTCGAAGCCCTCAGGCGCCTTGGCCGCCAACCAGCCGTAGAGGAGCGCGTCCTTCCAGCGATCGAACTCTTTGGCATGCGCGTTGGTCCTGTCCTTGATGGCACGCGGCGGCGCAGGCATGGCATCATTTGAAGGTCCATGCAGACCGTGCGGCGCCACTACGAGAAACGTCCCGTCGGGCTTGAGGTGCCGCACGCAGTTGGAAATGACGTCGGCAGCGGAGTGCCGCATGGCCTCCAGCGGGACGGCCACGGTGTCCGGCTTGCGGCGCTCGAAGATGTACTCCCAGAGGAAGTCGTTGCACGGGTCCATCGCAACGTGAACGAATCCTTCCGGGGAATTTTCGTCGGGAGACACGAACACCCGAAGCGGCTCACCCTCGGCGGCCATGTGGATCCGCGCCTTGTGGATGTCCGGCTTGAGCTCCAGGGCTCGCCTGAAATGACCCTGCGCCTCCAGGCGGCTCCCGCGGTCGAGAAGTATCTCGCCCATCTTGAAATGCGCCCAGGAGCTGAATCCCGGACAGCGCGAATCGAGTGCAATCACAGGCGCATACGCCTTGAGCGCCGCGTCGACGTCGCCACGTGAATGTTCGCCCAGTCCGATTGCGTATATTTCCTCGAAGGCGTGCTCGGCATCCTGCGGCAACGCCTCCAGAAGGCGCTCGAGTTCCTCCCCGCGGCCCATCGCGAGCAATGCGCGAAGCTTGTGCGACGGCAACAGATACGCCTCGACGTCACTGTAGTATTCCGGGGTCCAGATGCGCCCGGCGAGGGAACGAAGCTTCGCTCCCCAACGGCTTTCAAGGAGCGCCGTGTCGCTTTTCAGAAGCAGTTCGCCCGAGGCGCGCATCTCGTCATTGTGGAAAAAGTGAGTGATGCAGGCGCCGTGGCAGACTCTCACCTCGAAGCCCCGCTCCCAAACCTTGAGAGAGAGGTCGGGATCCCACCCAAACCGTTTGAACTCGGACGTGATGTAGCCGCACTCACGCAGGAGGGGGCTTCTGATCATGCCCATGTCCGCATACGGGACCGGTGGATATCCGAAATAATTGAGCACGAACCTTTCGCGATGCCTGGCCGAAGCGGACACGGGAAACGCTCCCAGCCCGGTGCCGGCGCCCTCGGAACTCCGCATGAAATCGAGCATGACGCGCATGGCGCCGCGAGAAATACTCACGTCGTCGTTGATCCAGGCGACAAATTCCCCGCGAGCGGCGCGGAATCCCTTGTCAAAGGCCTTGCAGCATCCCTCCAGGCGCTCCTCCAGCACGTGGACCACGTCAGGCTGGGCCTGAAGGTACTGGGTGGTGCCGTCCGAAGAGAGGCCATCCACCACCACGATCTCGTAAGGAATCCCGGCCAGTTCCCACCTGATCTCATCAATGACGGACCGCAGCAGTGCCAACCTGTCTCTCGTGGCGAAGACCACGGAAACCAGAGGGTGTTTTCCCGCTGCCCTCATACCTTGAGAAGCTCCTCGGGCAACTGGGGCAAATCCATGAACACCGTCTCCGTGGCACGGGGGGATTCACCCGCCGAGAATTCCCGGATCAGCCCGTGCTGTTTGAACCTCAGGAAGGCGAGGACTTTATCGACGCATTCCCGCACAGAGAACACGGAGGTCTCAAGCACGAGGTGCGGATCATCCGGCGCCTCGAAGTCGGCCGAAATACCTGTAAAATCTTTAATGACGCCTTCCCGCGCGAGACGGTAAAGACCTTTCGGATCGCGTTGTTCGCAGACCTCGACAGGACACTTCACGAATACCTCGATGAATCGCTCAGGTCCGATGATGTCGCAAATCATGGCCCTATCGGAAGACAACGGGGAAATGAACGAAGCTAGACACGCGACGCCTATATCGGCGCAAATCTTTACCGTTTCGGCCGAGCGGCGCAGGTTTTCCTTTCTATCCTCGGCGCTGAACCCCAAGTCCCTGGACAAACCGCGACGGATGATATCACCATCAAAGACATAACAGAGCCTTCCCGCGCGGGTTAGTTCCAATTCCAAGTTCCGGACTATGGTCGTTTTGCCCGCACCCGACAAGCCGACAAACCAGACCACCATGCCCTGGTTACCGACCAGCTGGGCTCGATCTGTCCGGGACACGTATCCTGTTGATTCATCAGCTCCAGCATTTGACATAAAACTCACCATTGCCCTTTTCAACGCGTTCAGTATGCAGCACCACACCAATACGTGCGGAAGTCGGCGTGAACATTATATTGATACGCAACGAATCCCAGCATTGTGATCAGCCAATACGACACGCCGGCTGACGCCAAGAACATCCATTCCCCTGACAAACATCGGACCGAGGTCAGCACTGTGCAACATATTGAAGTTAAAATCGAAAATTTTCAGGAAATGACGCAGCGGTGCCGAGCTGCTAGGAATCTTCTCCATGGTAAGAGCTACAATATTATTGTTCACCCTGTCGTATTCAATAAGTGAAGGAAAAATAGTATCTTCGCTTGAATAATATTTTATTTTTCTATTTGATAAATTGATTTTTGCATACACACTTTCACGCAGCACGGCAATATATACATCTGAATCACTGCACTTAAAATCTGACGCACCTGCAATTATCTGATGCTGATGCACATCGACAACATCAAAAGAATACTTATCGATTTCGTATATCAATCCGCACGCGTAATCAATAAAGAAAAGACTTTTTTCATTACCGTGCAACCGCGCCAGCGCCTGCGGATTATGGAACTTATTTTCATCAAAGAACACTCTTGCCTCATGCTTCCCGTCCTTGTGAAAAACATCAATCCCTGTCCGCTGCCCAGCCGCATCAGCATAAAACATGGTATACAGAAAATCTCGGCGCACATCGAACCATACGCCACAATAGGACGCCTCATTATAACTGATATCCTGCCATGCCCCGCTATCCAGGTCCTTTGAAAACAGCCCAGGCTTCATCGCCTTTGAATGAGCATACATAAAAAGCGTCGACACCCCATCCGATGTCAGTATTTGCGGAGAAACCGGCAATGCCTGCTCAGGAACCTCAACCATATGAATGTCTTTGCGCTTGCGCCCGGCACCACATTGATCCACATCAACGCGCGATCTCGCATCGCGGATCGCCCTGTTGCATATACCGACTTCCAGTTCAAGAAATTCATTCAGCAACGCACTGCATTGCACTCTTCTGGCTTCAACAATTGCATCGACCAGACAATTCTCGCCTCCCCGAAACTTACCCGCGGAAACCATTGCCCGAATATTATCGCAGACCCAAACTGATTCGGACAACACGCCAGCGACAGGTTCAAAATCCACAGAGGCCTGAAAACCGCCATCCTCCCCATGCGCAAGCGAAGGCAAATCAACACTTGCAGCTCCGCACAAGGCACTCTTGTGCCAGGCCACGAACCGCTCGAGGCCCGCGACATCCGTAATCGCCCTCGCATCAGGGCGCCCCTCTTCCTGTTGTCGGGAATCGGTCTCGTCTGCCGGCATGGCCGAAGCGTCGCCCGCACTTGGCGCGAAGCCTTCCCGGCGCGACAAGGCATCCGGGCTCGTGCCGCAACTGGCATTGCTCTCGGCCCAAAGAACGTCCAGGGGCGTACGGACCTTGATACGCTCATCCCCGCCCAGGGAGAGCATTCGCCAGGAACGTCCTAAATCTCCCAAGGCCTGAAGCCTTTCGACAGTCCCCCCGAAGACGGCGTCATCGAGAACCGCCAACTGTGGAAAATCCTGACGGTTGCACAGCAGCCTGCCGGATTCCGGCTCCATGGGACGCTTTGTCACCGGGTCGATCGCCCACAAATCGGACCCCGTGATATGCTCGATATAATCATGAGTCCCGTCGCTCGGCTGTTCCAAAAGAACTCCAAGAAATCCATCAACGAACGCCGGTTGGACAGGCAGGCGTGCGCTCCAGACGCCAGCTGGGACCTCCTGCTCTATGACGGCCCCCAATTCGTTGCCGACGAACGGCCAAATTCTCAGTATCCCGTGCCCGCCCCCCCCGCTCGAGCTCGAAACCGTGACGGCGCCGGACTCACGACGGATCATGAGCAGCGGACAGGCGTCACGGCCCAAAGCGCTCCGAGCCGCGTCAGCGTCGGTTGACGTCCCGGCCGGGAAAAGCCTGCGCGCCGACCAGGGAGACTCCCACAGCAAGACCTTTCGCCCCTCGCTCAAAGCCCGGAGCGGATCAAGCACGCGGCGCATGCCGGCCATTGCAGCCCGGGGATGGGAATCGACCACGTAGGCCGCCGTCTCCTGGCCCCAGACATCCGCCCCTCGCCAATCGAAATAGAACTTCGAGCTGACAACGCATTCGTCTTCGACGCAGAACCGGCGCAGAATGCTCGACGCCTCGGATTGAGGCTCGAGGAACACGTACATGTCGACCAGGGAAATCCGATGCACGTTGAACAACTGCAAAGGATGGTCGCGGACGTTTTCGAACGTCGCGAGGCCGTCTGACGCATCCGAGGCAAGCAAGGAAACGCATTCCTCGATCGTATCAGTGGACATGAAGGGGTTTCTGCAGTCCAGAACGACGACCCGTGAATCCAATTCGACCTGTTCATGCTTCAATAAATAGGAAAGCGCCCGCAATACCCCGTCATGATACGAAATATACTGTTCTTCGCCAGCAGGTTCGTACTCCACGGCTATCCCGGCAGACTCCAGGCGGGACTTCATTTCGCTGTCGGTCGTGAACACGCGAAGCGCGAAGCGTCGCACGGTGGCGAGCCTCTCAGCGAGATGCAACAGCAGCGGCTTTCCGCATACCTCAGTGAGCAATACGGACGCGTCGCTTTCCGATGAAGGGATAATGGGAAGAACAAGCAGCATGCACGACCCTCTACAATGACAAATCCCGACTAATTCAAGCTGAAGTCGAAAAGCCCCGCTTGTATCACCATCTCCGCATACCGGAAATCAGCAGGAGTATCTATGTCGATCAGCATCACCGGGTCTTCGACGTGATAAATGTACGCCCCTCTGGGAGACGACAACACGTTATATCCAGAAAAAATATTATATATCTTGAAGTATCGCATCCCATTGCGATCAATGCGCACGCTGTTCGCCGTCCCTCTAATTTTATCCTCTGAATAATATGTCTTATCCCCAGCGACATTCTTTGCCGTGAGAACATTCTTGTACCCATCACATAACCGTGAAACCATATGGTCAATGAACCTTGGCGTCCTGAACGGTGATGTCGGGAAACAAAAGACTACGCTATCCGGGACATATCCTGAATCACTCAATTTCGACAAAGTATATGCGAACGAGTCGTCAAGATTGCTGCAATCTCCGGCCAGTTCCTTCGGGCGCAGAAAAGGCACATCCGCGCCGTATGACCGCGACACTTCGGCAATCTCTTCATCTTCTGTCGACACAACAACCCGGGTTATCAGATTGCTCGCCAATGCCACTTTGATGCTATATGATATCAACGGCTCGCCGCAGAGAGGGAAAAGGTTCTTCCGGGGTACGCCTTTCGAGCCGCCTCGCGCCGGTATTATGGCGAGGACTTCCCGTCGCTTGGATTGGTTGTTCATGCCGCTTCCCCACGAAACAGTTATGACGTGACTTCACCGGTCGACACAGGTTGCCGGGGCTCGTGCACTTTTGCTGCCTATTTTTGCAAAAAATACGCCACTCTCTCACTCGCTTCCCGACACCGTCCAGCCGCCCAGCTTCTCTAAATACCGTGAAGCGGCCAAATGGTGAGGCGACTGCGCGGGCTCACTCAAGAATTCGCGCTTCGCCTCGCCCAAAAGGCCCATTTCGTAAAAAATCTGCCCCCGCTTGTGGTGAATCCCGTAAAATCCCGGAGCGAGCCTCGACAACTCGTCGAGTACCCCGGCGGACTCCTCGTAGAGACCCGCATAGCGAAGCACGTCCGAGAGGTTCAGGCGGTAGGAGTGCTCGGATGCATCCAGCGCCAAGGCTTGGCGGAAAGCCGTCGCTGCGGGGGGGTGAGCTCCGGCCTGGGCCAGCAACGCGCCAATCTTTTGCCACGTGGGCGAGGACAGGACACCGCTCTTACCGGCAAGAGCCAGCAGCGGCTCGACTCCGACGGCTGCGTCGCCTGCAATTCCCCCGGGAATGATTCCCAGCGTGGACTTCACGGCTTCCACGACCCCGGAACCGTCGCCTTGCCTCAGCAATTCCGCCGCCGCATCCAGCCGTACGCGCACGTAGAAATCCAGCTCATCCCCTCCCCCCGACGCCAGGCAGGACGACAACACGGAGGAGCAAGCCCGCTCATCCCCCAGAGAGGAGAGCACCATGGCCTTGCGGAAGAGGAGCGTGCCGTTTCCAGGGGACTCGGCCAAGGCGGCTTCCATCTGCGCGAGGGCGGCCTCGTCCTCGCCGCGAAGATGGAGGTCCAGGGCCGAGTGCATGGCCTGAAACGCCGCAGGCTCGGGCACCCTGTCCGCCAGCAACGCTCCGAGTACGTCCTCGCCGCTCCCGAGGCCCAGGGCCTTGTCTAATTGAGCCACGCGCGCGCGCTCGGAGAAGAAGGACATGAAGCGCCGGATGCCGCTCGTTCCGCCGATGCGTCCCGGAGCCAGGAATTCCAAGAAGGCCCGCTCGTAGGCCGCGAATCTGCCTGCCTCGAAAACCCGCCCCAACCCGTGGTCCGCCACGCGCCTGGCCATGAGGCCGTTGTCCGGGACGAGAGAGGGCTTGCCGTATTCCAAAGCCATGAACTGCAACCCCGAGGAACCGTAATGGCATACATAGGGAAGCGGGAGGAATGTCGTGCGCGCGTGGGCGAGCGTCATCCTGAGAAGCCCCTCCGGCACGAACCCCGTAAGGACGAAGGCCCGTCCCTCTGCCGTCAGCCGGGTGAGAATCGCGTCGATCTCGAGGTCCTCCCGGCACGGCAGGCGCTCGCCCAGGACGACGCAGCACGCCTGTGGGTGCTCGGCCACGAGGCGCAGCGTCCATACGGCGTTCTTGCGCGCGTCGAACTTGCCCAGGATGGGGATCACCGGGCCCGTGCCGCCGTCCAGGAACGAACGCAGACGCCGGGCCTCCTCGGGTTCGGCCTCGACCAGACCTCCGGAGGGCTCGGAGTACATGTCGGGAAGAAAAACCAGATATCGCTCCTCAGGATCGACAGCGGCCGCGTGGTACTCGTCGAGAGTGCAAATCGCGCTGAAGGGACGCCGCTCTTGGATGAGCGTATCGAGCCGGGCCGCGTAGGCGTCCTTGAACCCCAGGTAGTGGTCCCGGTGCCCGAAGGTCACCACCCCCACCGTGGGGGAGCGGAAGGCGAAATCCGGGTCGAGGATGCCCACCCCCTCGTGCAGGAAGTCATCGGCGTTGAGGAGGATGGTGGCGTCGGGAGCGAGCGAGCGCTGCGCCACCAGGATGTCCTCGGCCGCCCTCGCGAGAAGCTCGGGCTTGGCCCAGGCCGCTTCCCGTTGATCCATCGCGGAGCCCGGCGCCATCTCCAGGATGTCCACCTCCCGCGAGGAGGCGAAACGCCTGGCGTAGCCGGTGCCGGCAAGCCCACGGCCCATGAGGGTCACGTGAAATCCCCTGCTCAGGGCCCACTGGGTGATGTTCGCCGCATAAACCAGGAAGTGCCCGTAGTTGAACAGGTTATGGAGGAGCAGGTGCTTTCTGGCTCTCGGCCGGGATTGGTTCATGTGCCCATCCGGATTGCGCGCCTTGTGGAATCGCCCGCTCCACCGGCCCGGGAGGATGTCCCGGCGTGAAGCAGTGCGTAGCACTCACGCATTTCCCGCGAAGCTCCTGATCAGGTTCGCGACGTATTCGATCTGTTCGCGCGACAGTTCCGGGTACATGGGCAGGGACAGGATCTCCCCGGCCAGCCTTCCGGCCACCGGAAAGTCCTGCGGGGCGGCCCCCAGATGGGAATAGGCCGTCAAGCTCGGCAGGGCGATGGGGTAGTGCACCCCCGTGGCCACCCCGTGTTCGCTTAAGAAAGCCCGCAATCCGTCCCTGTTGCGCACGCGCACCACGTACAGATGGTAAACATGCCGCCTGCCCGGCAGAGCCACCGGACGGACGACGCCGGGAATCCCCGCCAGGAGTTCGTCATAGGCTCCGGCGTTGGTCCGTCGGGCCTGCGTCCACTGGTCCAGGTATTTGAGCTTCACGCCGAGCACGGCGCCATGCAACCCGTCCATGCGCGAGTTGACCCCCTCGAACTCGTGGTCGTATTTCCCCCGCCGCCCATGGTTGGCGAACATGCGGCACCGGCCGGCCAGCTCTTCGTCGTTGGTGACGATGGCCCCCGCGTCGCCGTAGGCCCCAAGGTTTTTCCCCGGGAAAAAACTGTAGCAGCATGCGTCGCCGAATTCGGCCAGGGGCTTCCCGCCAAAGGTTGCGGCATGGGCCTGGGCGCAGTCCTGCACGATCTTCAGGCCGAATTCGCCGGCAAAGCCCCTGACGGCGTCCATATCCATGGGCTGCCCATAGAGGTGCACCGGAAGGACGACCTTGGTCCGGGCGGTGACCTTGGCACGCGCATCGGCCAGGTCCATGTGGTATCCGGCCTCTTCGGCATCCACAAAAACCGGCCGTCCGCCGCACATGCTCACCGCCTCGGACGTGGCGACGAACGTGTTCGCGGGAACGAGCGCCTCGTCCCCCGGGCCGAAACCGAGGCTCTTGAGGGCAATGAACAGGGCGTCGGTCCCGTTGCCCACGCCGATGCAATGCTCCGCCCCGCATGATTTGGCGAAACACTTCTCGAACGCCGCGACATGGGGGCCCAGAATGAAGGTGCGCGTTTCGAGCACCTCGGTCACGGCGTCGGCGATTTCCTGCTTGATGCTTTCGTACTGCGCTTTCAGATCAACGAAGGGTATGGTCATGACTGTTCCATGCCGCCTTTAGGGTTGCGTCTTGAAGTACTCCGTTTCCAGGAAACGGACGCCCTCGTTGTCGGGCTTGCGGAATATCTTTCTCAGGCGGCCAGCCGGGTGGGCCTCGCCTTTTGCGGCCTGAAACGCTGCCTCGATTGCCGCTTTGTGCTCAAAAAGGCTCTCTTGGGTCATGGTATCGAGCAGGATATGGGCTTCATACGTGTCGAAATCCAGGAACTCCTTCTTTTCCGGGCTCTTAATCAGGCCAGCGCCCAGGCATTGTTCGTAAAATGGCGTTCCGGGGAACGGAGTGGCCACGTACACCGAGGCCAGGTCCAGCCGGGATCCCCGTCCTCCAAGGTATTGCGCGAGTTCGTCGAGCGATTCGTGGGTTTCGCCGGGCATGCCGATGACGAAGTTTCCCAGGGTCAGGAGCCCGAGATCCTTGCACCAGGTGATGACCCGGTCCACATGTTCCAGATTCAGGTTCTTGCGCATGACGGTGTTGCGCATATGTTCGCTGGCGTGCTCGATGGAAAGCGAAAGCCCGATGGCTCCAGAATCTTTCATGCATTCAAGCAGCTCGCGAGTGATCTGGTTCATGATCAAGCTGCTGGGGAAGGTCAGGCGCACATCGAGCTTACGGCGCACCACTTCACGGCAGATAGTCGCCAGGCGCTCCGGCACGACGTTGGCCGCGTCATCAAAGATGGACACCGTCTTGTAACCCAGGTCTGTGACAACATGTTCGATCTCGTCGGCCACATCCAGGGGGTCGCGTCCGCGCCACTTCTTTCCGGACATGCTGTGCACGCTACAAAACGAACAGTGCCCAGGGCAGCTGCGCGAGGTGATAACCGGCATGGCCACACCATCCGCATGGTAGGCCTCGTGGCGGAGAAGATCCCTGGCTGGCCAAGGTATGGCGTCAATATCATTCTGGAAAAGCGTCTTGGGATTGACGCATATCTGCCCGTTTTTACGGTAGGCCAAGCCGTCCACACCGATAAAATCCTGCCCTCCGGCTCTCATGCGCCGCAGAAGCTCCAGGAAAGACTGCTCCCCCTCACCCATGATGAGGAAATCAGCCAGGGTGTTTCGCAGCATGTATTCCGGCATGACAGTGGCGGCGGCCCCTCCCAGGACCACGGTCACTTCCGGAAAAGCCTCCTTTATGCGCGAGACCATTTCGCGGATGCGCGGGGTCTGGCTGGTGAAGCCGCCGATGCCCACAACGTCCGGAGAAAAGCGACGGATCCGCTCCAGGAGCTGTTCGTCGTCAAGCCCGTACGCCTGATGCGTTTCGCGGTAGGGCCTCACGGCGTCCGGTGCCTCCGCCACGGTGTCGAGTATTTCCACAACGTGTCCGTGGGGACGAAGCGTACCGGCCAGATAGCACAACCCGATGGGGGGACACATCCTGCTCTGCAGGACGAAGCCCTTGCGCACCAGGATGTTGGGCTTTACCAAAAAAATTTTTTGAATTTCCATGGCCTTAGGATCCATGCACCGTTTCCGAGGTGCCGCTAGGGTGCGGAGGGAGAGGCTTCCACGTAGATCAGGCTGGCCAGCTCCGGGAAGAGTTTGCCCAACTCAAACAGGGCGTCCACCATGTCCTGCGTCGGGTTGAGGGCTTCCATCTGCTCATCGCTGAAAGGTTTGAGGAAAAAGCAGAAACTCTCCCGGACCGTGTACCCGCAGCCCGTGAGTATGGCCGTCAGGGACTCCTTCGTGTAGCGCCCGGACTGCATGAACATGCGGTTGCGCTCCGAGACGCCGGAAATATCAGGGATGAGCCCCATCAGAACACCCATCCGGCGGTGCAACGAAAGCATGTTGGGCACGGTGAGATGAAGGCTGCCGCCCGGGACCAGCCACGACTTGAGACGCCTGAGGACCATCTCCGGGTCGGCAAGATGGTGCATGGTGTTGGCCAGAACCACCGCCTCGTAGGGGGAACCCGGGGTGAACTCCTCGAACATGCTGTTGTGCACCAGCACATCATCGCCGAAACGCTCCCTGGCTTGCCGGGAGAAGATCGAGGACCCCTCCACAATCTCCAGCTCACGGGCCGCGGAAAAGAGCAGGGGCGAGATCACCATGGTGGAGCAGCCCATCTCCAGGACGCGCTTGCCTGCCACGCGGGGAGCGATGATTGTTCCGGACTTGTGCACGTAATGCTGCCAGAATCCACACCGCTCGTACTGGAGGGCCTGGCTGTCCAGTTCCTCCATTCTGCTGCCGGGATCGCACGCCATGGTCAACGCCTCACCGCCCACATGGAGCCGTAGCGGATGTCGTACTTGCTCGGCAGGTAGGCGTGGTCCACATCGTACCCCCCACGGGCGAACATCTCCAAGAGTTCCTCTTTCTTGTGGTCGCCGAACTCGTGGAATTCCACGGCGAAGACCTTGACCCGGCGAAGCGTGTCCACATCGGCGGCCAACAGGATGTCGAACTCCCCTCCCTCGCAGTCGAGCTTGCACATGTCGATTTCCCGGGGCTCTGTGGGGAAGGCCTCGGCCAAGGACAGGCAGGGGATCTCGAAGGGGATCACCGTGTTGCTGGCGTAAACATTCACCCGTTCCAGATAGGGGCTGTGCCCGCCGCTGTGGGCCTGATTGCGGTAAAGAGTGATGCTGCCGGTTTTGGCGCCCACGGCCAAATTGCGTGCGTCCACGCAGGAGACGTCGTTCTCGCGCAGGTTGCGCTCGAAAATAGCGAAGTTGTCCGGCATGGGCTCATAGGCAATCACCACGGAACCGGGGGCTGCGTGGGTGGCGGCGTAGAGAGAAAAATACCCGTTGTGCGCACCGATATCCACGATGCAGGCCTCGCGGCCAGCCGGGAAATGCCGGGCGTAGACCCCGCCCTCCCATATCTCCTTGAGGATGGAGAGGTCGTGGGAGTCGGGGCGGTACAAGAGGGCCAGCTTGCCGATGTGATGAGTGCTCAGTTCCATGTGTTCATCCGAAATTGCGGTATAAAAGGTTGCTCGCCGCAAACACCGCGCTTTCCGGAACGTCCGGCCGGGTGAGGATGGCGGTGAGGCCGGAAAGGGTCTCCCGAAGGACCGCCTCCTGGGCGCTGTCATGATTCTGCGGCAGCCAGCGGTAATAACGGACCGGCGTAGCGTTTCCGCCGAGCCCCTCCTTGAAGCGGATGAGGCCCGGATTGGACTCTGGGCTCAACCCCATGTCCAAATATTCCAGGCCGCGTTCCCTCCCCCGGCGCATGACCTCCCAGAGAAGCAGGTTGTTGGGGCGCATATCGAGGTACTCTGTGTCCGAGACGCCCATCTTGTCGTAGAGCGAGTTGCCGTGTTCAAGGATGCATGCCGCAGCCACGGGCCGGTCGCCCAGGAGAGCGAGCCAAACAGCCCCGTGTCCCTCGTTCATGAACCGGCTGTGCAATTGCTCGTAATACCCGACAGGCTGGGGCAGGATGCCGAACTTCTGCCGCCTGAGGTCGGTCAGCATGCGGTAAAACGGCTGCAGGGCATCCACTGAAGTGGCTTCTTCCACCCGCAGGCCGCTACGCAAGGCCTTGTTGACCCCCTTGCGAAACGCCCTGGAGGTCCTGGTCCAGAGCTCCTCGTCCGTGGCGTTCAAGGGAATGCGGTGGCAATCGCCCCGGCGCATGACCGTAAACCCGAGGGGTTCAAGGCGAGGGACCTCGCCCAGGATTTTCAGAACGATCTGGCGGGTTGGATAGGTTTTCTGCAAAAGCTCGGCCGCCTCCGCCACCCCCTCCGGGGAAGAGCAGGTCACGTAGTCACAAAAAGGCAGGGATACTATGCGGCTTCCGAAAAGATCCGTGATCCGGGCGAAAGGCAGGAGCAACGTGTCCACACCGCCCCGACGGCGTACCACCGCTTCGAATTCGAAGTTGTATTCCGCGCGAAGCGTCGCGATATAGCTGGTGGAGACGAAAACGTCCGCTGCGGTACGGCTTCCTTCCCACGGCACGATCAAGAGGGAAGACGGTGTCACTTCATCCACTGGGAATCCCCTTTCAGACTGCGCTGGGCATCTTCCAGCACACGCACCACGTCGAGGCCGGACTCTCCGCTGGTCAAGGGATTTTTTCCCTCCCGTATGCATTCCACGAAGTGCTGACATTCAAGGGCCAGGGGCTCCTGAAAGCGCAGATGAGGTATCCGTATCTCCCCATAGCGGTTCTCGAAATGGAAACTGGCGAAACTTTCTATGTCCGGTAGATTGCGAACTATGTTCTTCTTGTCGATACCCTTGTCGTACAGGGTGATCTTCGATTCCGAGGAGACGTCGTCGTAGACCAGCATCTTTTTTGAACCAACCACCACGATACGCCGCGTCTTGACCGGGTCCAACCAGCTTACATGGATGTGAGCTGCAGAGCCGGAAGAGAAATCAAGTGAGCTGAAGACCACGTCCTCTATGCCGTCCTGCAGGAAGGTGAAGCCCTTGGCCGTCACCCGCGTAGGCGTCTCGCCAAGCCAGTAGTGAATGATGGAGATGTCATGGGGAGCCAGGTTCCACCATGCGTTCACGTCGTCGCGCACGCGGCCCAGGTTCAGCCGTTGGGCCAGAATGTAGTATATCTCCCCAAGTTCGCCGGAATCGATGTACTCTTTGACACGGCGGACCGCCACGTTGAACAGGAACGTATGCCCAACCATGAGGATGCGCCGCTCCTGCCGCGCAAGGTTCACCATCTCCTCGGCCTCGGCCAGTGTGGCCGCCAGAGGCTTCTCCACGAAGACGTGCTTGCCGTTTGAGAGAGCCCGCATAGCCATCCGGTGGTGGCCCGAAGCCGGCACGGCCAGGATCACGCCGTCGATTTCCGGATCGGACAGAACCGAGGCCGCCTCGGTAGTCACTTTCACATGGGGGTATTGCCGTTTGATCTTTTCCAGGCGAGCCGGGTCTTTATCGCAGACCGTCAAGCTCCCGACCCCTTCCGCCTGGACGAAGTTGCGAATGAGGTTCGGCCCCCAGTAGCCTGCCCCGATCTGGGCCAGCCGAAGGGGGCGCTCCACGGGTTCGAAGGGAGTGACGGATTGGGGCATGCTGGAGAAACCTCGTAGTTCAATCGTTAGTGCAGAAGGGAAGAGAGCAGCGCGCGAGCGCGGTCATTCTCCGGATGTGCGGCCACTTCCAGACGGGCTTCCGCCTCGGCACCGGCTGCATCGCCCCGGGCCATGTGGAGAAGCGCGCGGCAATAGCTCCGATCCAGGGCCTCCACGCCCGTGGCGTCGACAATGCCCAGGAGTTCGCTGGCGAGCCCCGCATCCCCTGCCTGGGCCGCATTCACGGCCAAGGACAGGATATATTTCACCAGCCCAGAAAGCTTCGGAGAAGCCTGCCCCTGCGAGTTCTTTCCGGCTTCGCCGGAAAGACGTTGGGCTTCTTGGCGCAAGGCCGCCGGATCGGCTGGGAAACTTGCTTCCGGCTCGGACACCATCTTTCGCCGTACGAGAGCGTCGAAGGCACGCGCCCTGCGGTTCTGGGAATAGTCCCTCAGGCATCGGGCCTGGCCTCGTGCGGCGATGCGCTCGCGCTCTTCGGGATGGGCCAGGTAGTAGTAAATCTTGTCCAGCATCTCTTCGGAGTCTTCGAAGGTCTCGACCTCCTCGCCGGGCTTGAAAAACGCACTGATGTTCCGATGGCGCTCCGTAAGCAGGAACGAACCGCAGCCGGTGGTCTCCAACACCCTCATACTCGGGGCTTCATTGACGGAAAAATCGATGCCCGCGTTGAGGATGATCCGGCCTGAGGCGAGAGTTTCGTACATGTCTCGTCCCCAGCGCGGGCCATGGTCGTGCCTGGCCAGCCCCTCGGGCATGGCCTCCGGGGTCGGAGCGAGCATGAAGAACGCCAAGTCGAAATCACCTCGAGGGCCAAGACGGGCTTCGGCAATTTCGCACAGTAAATTGCTCCTGAAGGAATGCGCAGGGGTGAAGGAGCCGCAGAATACTACGTCATGCCGTTTGGGTATGCCGCGGACATGTTCGGCCATGAAGGCTGCAAACCCGGGTATTGCGTAAATAGCGTCGCCCGCGCCCCGGCTCCGGGCAGTATCCAGGCACGGGCTCCAGGCTGAAAGGATGGCGTCGAAGTTCCTCCAGTCCACGCTTATGGGGATACTGGCGCAACGCCAGCCCAAAACCAGCCGGGGCTGCCTGGGCAACATCTTCAGGAAGGCATTGTCGTAACTTGTGGGGTCCAGCAGGTAGAGGACGTCGGGATCGAAGGCCGCGACCTGGGCTGCGGCAAGCTCTTTCACCCCTCCAGGCCAGTTCGGGAAAGCGATCCCGTTCTCCAGACACCAACGTTCCTGCAAAGGGCGGCTGTTCACTACGGAAAATGTGGATTCGTACCCAATTTCGTTCAGATACGGAGCGATGATATGGCCGCCCCCAAAACCATCCGCGATGATGGCTCGCTGGTGATCGGCATAAGACATCTCCAGCACGTCGGGATGCTCGCGGTAAAAGGCGTCCAGGTAGCCGTCGTAAAAGGTCGTAAGCTGGAAGAAACGCATCAGATTGAGTCCAATTGAGTCGTCATTGTTTAGTCGTGCGTCAGCACGTCCTTTCGGCCCCGGACATCATGAGCTGAGAGAAAAAACATCTGGCCCGGTCGTTTTCGGGATGGGCCAGCACCTCTTTGCGGGCTGCCCACAGGCTTCCCTCGGCGTCGCCTTCGGCGTCCAGGATAACCGCCCGGCAATGCTCCAGTCCGAAAATGCCGGGGCCGGCCAAGGCTTCAGCTGCGCCGAGAAGCTCTCGAGCCTCGCTGGGCTTCCCTCCTGCGGCCAGCTTTTCGGCCTGCTCCAGGAGGTCGACTGCGCGACGCGCCCCATCAGGCCCGAAATCCGTTACGCCCTCCGCAGAACCGAGCTCGTTCCGGATGAGCCGGTCCAAGGCCAGGGCGCGCCTGGGTTGGACATAATCCTTCATGCAGCGTGCGTGCCCTCGAGCGGCGATGGCTTCGCGTTCCTCGGGGTGGGCCAGATAATAGTAAATTTTGTCCAACATTTCAGAAGGGCTGGAAAATGTCTCCACCTCCACTCCGGGCTCAAAAAACACCTCGATATTATGCTGCCTCTCCGTCAGTAAAAAGGCTCCGCATCCTGTGGCCTCGAACAAGCGCATATTGGGGCCCTCGCCTCCTGGGATGTCTATGTTCGCATTGACCACAATCCGTGCCGAAGCCAATGCTTCGTACATATCCGTCCCCCAACGGGGACCATGATCGTGCATGGCCACCCCGGCGGGTATACGTTCAGGAGTAAGGGGATGTATAAAGAACGCGGGCCGCAAGTCTCCTCTTATGCCCAAAGGAGCTTTGGCGATTTCGGTCAGCAGCGCACTGCAGGTCCCGTGCTCCTGGGTTAGCGGGCCGCAGAACACCACATCGTGGATTTTGGGCACGCCGCGCACTTTGTCGGCGATGAACGGGGCGAAGCCGGGGAACGAATAGACGGCGTCGCGTGCGCCCCTCTCCCGGGCAATGCGCAGGCAATGCCTGCCGGAGGACAGGATCGCGTCGAAGAGGGTCCAGTCCACGTCCGGCGAAATCCGGGCCGCTCGCCAACCCAGCACCAGGCGGGGCAGGGCAGGCAGCGTCCGCAGAAAACGACTGTCGTACCCCAGGGACTCGGAGAGATAGAGGACGTCCGGAGCAAACGCCGCCACCTGCCTGGCCGCGAGCTCCTTTTCCCCCTCCGGCCATGCGGGGAAGGGCTCGCCGTTCTCCCGGCACCAGCTCTCCTGCAGAGGGCGGCTGTTGACGACGGTGAAACCGGCCGCGTGCCCCAAGTCTGCGAGATAGGGCGCCAGCAGATGCCCTCCTCCGAAACCATCCTCCATCAAGGCCCGGAGATGATCCTGATACGCCATGCGCGCCACTTCCGGATGTTGCAGGTAGAAGGCGTCCAGATAGCCGTCGTGGAATGTCAGAAGCTGAAAAAATCTCGCCATGGCTTCTACCTTGTCACGACGATGTCGCGGGTGATGAACATCATCTGCCAGAGAACCACGTTCATCCTGGTCCAGACATTCAGGGTTTCGCCCCAATCGGCCATTGTCCAGGCCTTGTTGGAGGTCTTGTCCACGATGCGCGCCCGTAGGGCCGGGCCGTCCCAATGCGGGCTTTCGAGGAACATGGGCGAGGAGGTCACCTGCTCGATGAGCGGAGCCAGTCCGCCGTTGAACCACTCTATCATGGGGGAATTGAACCCGAATTTCGAAAGGCGCGTCCTGTTCTTCTCAGGCATTATCCCGCGCAGTGCGTCGCGGAAGATCCGTTTCGTGTATCCCTCACCGATCTTCGAGCGGGCGGGAAGCCCCATACAGAACGTCACGAGCCGCCAATCCATGATGGGCATGCGCACTTCTATTCCATGCGCCATGGAGCAGCGATCGTAGTTGCGAAGAATCGCCGGCAGAAGATTAGTGTGGAAGTCGGCTTCGATGCGGGCGTTGACCTCGTTCATGGGGAAATCGAGGTACCATGTGTAGCCGCACAGGAGTTCGTCCCCGCCGTGGCCGTCGAGAGACACTTTCGTACCACCTCTGCGCATCTCGCGGTAGAGGGCCCAACCCGGCACGGCGATGCCGTTGTACACCTCTTCCATGGCCCAGGTCGATTCCAGGACATTGTCGAGCGCTTCCCGGGGCTCGAAGGTCCAGTAGGACGGACGCGCCCCCACATGCCTGACCACCTCGTCCGCGTACTCGCGCTCGTCGATCATGGTGCCCGGGAATGTGGCGATGTACGTGCGCTGCCAGTCCTCCGGGCAGCGGCCGAGATCATGGTCTGGCCTGTGGCCTTGCAGCCAAGCCATGGCCGAGGCCACCGCACTGGAGTCCACCCCGCCGCTCAGGCACGTGCCCACTGCGACGTCGCTGCGCATGCGGATTCTGACGGCATCGAAAAACAATTCCCGAAAGCGCTCCACCTGCTCTTCATAGCGTCCGGGTATCTCGGGAATATGATCGTGCGTGTTCCACCAGCGCCTAACGGTCCGGGTGCCGTCTGGTCCGACACGGAGGCAATGCCCCCCCGGGAGCCTGTGGACTCCGGCGAAGAGCGTCTGGGTGGTGGTCCCCTCATAGGCTCCGGGACTGGCCAGCAGCATCGGCACGAGGGATTCGTTGCATTCGGGGTCGTACCCGTCCAACTCCGGGAATGCCTTGAGTTCGGAGGCGAAACAAAAACGCCGCCCCTGGTCGAGGTAGTACAAGGGCTTGATGGAGAAGCGGTCACGGGAAAGGAACAGGCTCCTTTCCAGGGGATCCCATAGGGCGAAGGCCCACATGCCGTTGAAACGCTCCTGGCAGGCGTCCCCCCACTGGGCGTATGCGGCGGCGATCACCTCGGTATCGGTGTCCGTGCGGAAACGATGCCCCAGGGCCTCAAGTTCTGCGCGCAACTCCAGAAAGTTGTAGACCTCTCCGTTATAGGAGATCCAGAACTCCCTGCCGTCCGGCCCCGCGTAGCGCATGGGATTGGCGCCTGCCTCGGACAGGTCGAGGATGGCCAGGCGGCGGTGTCCGAGCCCGATGGGGCCGTCCAGGTGCGTGCCCTTCCCGTCCGGCCCGCGGTGGGCCAGGGAATCCGTAAAACGCACGAGGGCTTCTGCCGCCACCGGGCCAGAGAAATCGTAAATCCCCGCTATGCCGCACATACCATCACCCTTGCTAACAAATCATTCGCCGAGTTAACAATCACGACATGGGAAAGCTAGCAAAACATATGCCTATGGGAATCATTTCGGACGGATCGAAAAAATCTTAAGGCCGAAGGCGCTTCATTCCCGGGCTTTCGCAGGTCCACGGCCATGCAAGCCTCGAACACCGCCACCCTGAACGTTTCTGCCGGGTCCAACATCATTCAGTAACCGAATGATTCATTTGCGGCAAAAAACTCCCCCTGTCGGCCGGCCTCCCCTCGTCAAGCGAGAACCCACCCCAGACCACGTATTCCAAAGGCAAAAAGGACAAACGGGAAAAGACGGGCTCCCGGGAGGATGCCCGCAGCAAGCCCTGTCAGGCGCTCCATGCCTGTGGAGGGATGAATGCCCCTGGGCGCGGGTGCCCCCCTCCCCCGGACCGCCTCAGTTCCGGCCCGGCAGACCTGAAGCAAATGGCACGGTTCGAGCAAACAAACAGCGGGTGAGGCCACGCCATCGCCGGGAATGACTCTGGGCATGACGCGTCAGGAAATTGAGCGCGTCCGTGGTCATTGATTTCATACCGTGATTGATGGACATTTGTCCCTCGTTCGATTGGCGGCGCAGGCCATTGCGTGTCAGTGGCCCGGCAGGAGGGAATGCCGGGTACTTATTCCAAGTTCCAAGCTGAAGGTGGTTTTATGGAACAGAGGTACAAACCGATCTTTATTGCCGGTTACGCTCGCTCAGGGACAACACTGCTCCATGCTTTGATATGCACGTCCCCCGACACGAACCCCTTCGTGAAGGAATGCAGCTGGCTTACAAAACTCATTGAAGCATACGCCCATGGCCATGCGACATTCCATGTGCATACGAATGGTTATTTCAAAACCCTGGATGATTTCACTTCGTACAACGTGACATTGATAAACGGAGTTCTTTCGGATTTCTGGACAGGCTTCCGCAAGCCGCGCACCTTGGTGCTCAAGGACCCGGAGTTGCTGGCCGTGGCCCCGGAAACCTGTGAACTGATCCCGGACGCCACCCTGGCTGTGCTCGTCAGGGACGTGCGCGACGTGGCGGCATCCCAGGTGGTGAGGATCCGCAAGCAAAGAAACGATCCCGGCTGGTACGACTCGGGCTACGTGCACGAGCAGGCAAACCGCTATGCCCGGCTCTACGGCCGCCTGATCGACTCAGCGCCGGCGTTGGCCGGGCGGGTTGTCTGCATCCGTTACGAGACCCTGGTCCGCGAGACCCCCTTTTCCGAATTGGAATCCCTGCTCGGCATTTCCGGTCTCGACGCTCCCAGCCTCTGGCGGCGTTCGGACTTTGACATCACGGACTTCAAGAATGACGAGGCGTACTCCAAGCTGTTCGGAACCGCGATTTCCGCGTCCAACATCGGCAGATACCTCCCCATACTGACTGAGGAGGACGCATCCGGCATCGAGCGGGTCATGCAGGACGCGGAGAAGCTCTTCACGCTGTACCCGAATATCTCGTGACACCGGGATGACTCCCCGAACCGGACAAGGAGGCCGGATGCATCCGCCCTTCGACCGGCGGCCGCCTGAGCGAAAGGCCGGGGGATCGCTGGACCCATGCGAGGCCCATTTCCGGGGAATATTCGTCTCGGACGCGGTGAACGAGGACGCCGGGGTCCTCTGGAGCTGAACCCTGGCCTTAAGGCACAGGAATTGCTAGATTCGCCGCATCCCAAGGGGAGGTCGTATGATTGCGCTCCATCAAATGAAGATCATCCAGATCGACATCACCAACGCCTGCGTGAACAAGTGCTCCAACTGCACCCGGCTCATCGGCCATCATCGCAAGCCTTTTTTCATGGATTTCGAGACGTTCAAGCAGGCCGTGGACTCTCTCGTCGAATTCCCCGGCATGGTGGGCACCATCGGCGGCGAGCCCCTGCTGCACCCCGAATTCGAAAAGTTCGCCCGCTACCTGGAGCGCCGGATTCCCGACAAGAAACGCCGGGGGCTGTGGTCCACCATCCCTAAGCAGTACAGCGCCAGGTATGGCGAGCTCATCAAGGAAGTGTACGGAAACCTCTACCTGAACGACCACTCCATCGATGCCATCCTGCACCAGCCGGTGCTGGTGGCGGCCAAGGACGCCGTGCCCGACCCGGTGAAGATGTGGAGCCTCATCGACAACTGCTGGGTGCAGACCTACTGGTCCGCTACCATCACCCCCAAGGGGGCCTTCTTCTGCGAGGTGGCCGCCGCCTTCGACATGCTCTTCGACGGCCCTGGCGGCTGGCCCGTCACGCCTGGCTGGTGGAAGCGCGAACCGGGCGAGTTCACGGAGCAGAAGGAGCGCTGGTGCCCGCGCTGCGGCTGCGCCATCCCCCTGCCCAGGCGCAAGTCCACCGAGGAGGTGGACGACGTGAGCCAGGGCAACCTGGGCGAGCTTACGCGCATCGAGTCCCCCAAGGTTCGCAGGCAGCGCATCGCCCTGTTCAGCGGCGAGTGCATGCCCGAGGACTGGAACCCCCACCCCAACTGGTACATGTCCGAGGTGGAGGAAGAGGCCCAGTACCGCAAGCGCATCGCCGACCGCCTGGGCGGCGAGGGCGACCCGGAACAGACTTCTTGAACAAGGATCGACACATGCCTGCAAACGGCAAGGGATATTCCACCACCACCCGGCGCGTGCTCACCCGCCGCGGCGTCCTGTGGCTCGGCCAGACCTGCAACCTGCGCTGCCACTTCTGCTATTTCCAGACCCGGATCAGCACCAGCGAACATCCGGACCATCCCTTCATGAGCCTGGACAAGGCCAAGGGCATCTGCTCGACACAGCGCGAGCACTACGGCAACACGGCCGTGGACATCCAGGGCGGCGAACCCACCATCTACCCGGACATCGGCGCCCTGGTGGCCCATTGCCGGCAGATCGGGCTTCTGCCCACGCTCATCACCAACGCCATCGTGCTGGACAAGCGCGAGCGCTGCCAAGCTCTCAAGGATGCCGGACTGCGCGACCTGCTGGTCTCCGTGCACGGCCTGCGCGAGGACTACGACCGCGCCGTGGGCCTGCCCGGCGGCTCAGCCCGCCAGATGAAGGCCCTGGAAAACCTGGTGGCCCTGAACATCCCCTTCCGCTTCAACTGCGTGCTGGCCAAGTCGGTGCTGCCGCACCTGGCCGAAATCTCCCGCCTGGCCGTGGAAAGCGGGGCCAGGGTGGTGAACTTCATCGCCTTCAATCCCTTCGAGGACCAGCAGAAGGGGCAGCGTTCGGGCCAGGACGTGCCCTGCTACACTGAGGTTCGCGGCCCCCTGGTGGACGCCCTCGACTACCTGGAGGAAAACGGCCTGGAGGCCAACGTGCGCTACCTGCCCCTGTGCCAGGTGCCGGAGCGCCACCGCAAGAGCTTCTACAACTTCCAGCAGCTCCCCTACGACCTGCACGAATGGGACTACGCCTCCTGGTCCTGGACCGGGCGCAACCCGCAGCGCAGGCAGGGCGGCGACCTGGAAGCCCCGGTGACGCTCAAGTGGGCCAATTCCCGCTCCAAGCTTTTCGGCCACGAAGGCTACCTGGAGGACGCCTCCGTAAGCCGTGAGGACGAATACCGCCACAGCGCCTACGTGCGCGCCCGCGAGCACTGCGGCTACAAGTTCGCCCCGGCCTGCGAGTCATGCGGGCTCAGGGGCATTTGCGACGGCTTCCACGGCGACTACGCCTCCCTGCACGGCGCGGACGAGGCCCAGACCCAGCGGATTCCCCTGGTGGACGATCCCAAGTTCTACATCTCCCGCCAGGTGAAGATCGTGGAGGACGAAGATGCCGCTTGGGCACGGTAGTCCGGCGCGGCCCGGCGGCGCGGGCAGAGTGACCTATCTCTCGGATACAAGCAGGCTCCCTGCGTCCGGGAAGCTTCTGATCTACGGTTCGGGCGGGCGGGGAAAGCGCCTTCTCGCGGATGTCCGCGCGCTCGGGAGCGGCCTCGATCCCATCGGGTTTCTGGACTCCTTCAAGTCCGGGAGATGCGAAGCGCTTAAGATCCATCCCGTCGACGAACTGCCGGAGCTTCAGCGCGTCCATGGCGAGGAGCAGATCGTCATCGTCGTGGCGTCGACCTTCCACAGGGCCATCGAACGGGAGCTGCGGACCAGGGGAGTCGACGCATTCCACGTCTTTCTCGAACCGGCCGAAACCATTGCCTATCTGGACGCTCCCGAGGAAAACATCGTCCGGCTCCTGGGCATCATCGCCCACCCCTTGAACGCGCCGCCCCAGGCCACTCGCGTGCGGCAAGGCACCTGTTGGAGATGCGAATCGCTCTCGGGATTGTACATGCGCCCCACGGGTTTTTCCCTGTGCTGCTGGATGCCCGACTTGGTCCGCGCCGATGCGCCCTTGCGGGCCCTTGAGCGGCTCGGGCGCATCAGAAAGCTCCTCGTGGAGGCCATCGACAGAGGCGAATGCGGCTTCTGCGCATCCTGCCCGGAGCTTGCCCCCGAACACGGCGTGAACTCTCCGGACGCGATCACGCTTCTGCACATGGACACGAGCACCGCCTGCAACCTGGCCTGCTCCTACTGCAACGTGAAGGACATCCACGCCGGCTGCGATTACGACCCGGTGGAGGTATACGACCTGCTCCGCGACCAGGGGCTGCTCGCCCCCGGCTACCGCTTCGACTGGGGCGGGTTCGGGGAGCCGACCATCAACCCACACTTCGCGCACATAACCGGAAAGATGCTCGCCGAGGGCGCATCCGGTTTGGTGTACACCAACGCCCTGGTGCGTTCTCCCTCCATCGAGCAGGGGCTGCGGGAAGGCAGGCTGCGCATTGTGTGCAGCATCGACGCCGGAACGCGGGAGACGTACAGGCAGGTGCGCAACGTGGACGGGTTCGAGGCGGTCTGGAAAAACGTCGAAACCTACGCGGCCTTGAACCCGCAGCAGGTGCATCTGAAATACATCGTCACCACCCAAAACGCCGGAGCCGAGGAAACCGACGCCTTCGTGGATCGTTGCGTCCGGGCCGGAATACGCAATGTGACGATCTCCAAGGACTTCTTCGAGAAGCGCACTCCGGACGCGGTCCGGGAAGGTGTGCGCCGTCTCGCCCTGGAATGCGCGCGGCGCGGGCTTACGTACTCTTTTCTGGGCACGGCTATCAGCCCGGCCTTCATCCGCTCCCTGAAACTGAACCACCCCGCCCCGG
This sequence comes from Fundidesulfovibrio terrae, assembly GCF_022808915.1. NCBI lineage: Bacteria > Pseudomonadati > Thermodesulfobacteriota > Desulfovibrionia > Desulfovibrionales > Desulfovibrionaceae > Fundidesulfovibrio > Fundidesulfovibrio terrae. The sequence continues at coordinate 819,946 of NZ_JAKZFS010000001.1, read as the reverse complement.
GCAGGAAAGCATGACCACCACGACGCCGTCCCTCCAACTCGGCCCCACACTCGCGGACCAGCGCCTGGACCGGGCCGGGATCGCCAAGCCCCTGGTCTCGGTGATCGTCACCAGCTTCAACTACGCCCCCTACGTGGTGGACTGCCTGCGCTCCGTGGCCAGGCAGAGCTATCCCCACTGGGAATGCATCGTGGTGGACGACCGCTCAACGGACCAGAGCCCCGCGCTCATACAGGAGTTCGCGGCCTCGCCCGAAGCCGGGGGGCGCTTCTCGCTGGTTTCGCACGAGGCCAACTGCGGCCAGATGGAGGGCTTCAAGACCGGGCTCTCCCGGGCCAAGGGCGTGTTCGTGGTGCTCTTGGATGCCGACGACGTACTCTTGGAGGACTTCCTGGAGACCCACGTGAAGGCCCACCTGGGCCGCAAGCCCGTGGCCATGACCAGCACCAACCAGTACCAGATCGACGGCGCGGGCCAAGTGGTCTCGGGCGAGCACCTGGACCACATGTCCAAGGGGCAGTTCCGCTACGTGCGCAAGACCACCTTCCAGCGCGGCTTCTGGATATGGGCCACGGCCAGCTCCATGATGTTCAGGGCCGACACCCTGCGGCTCATCCTGGAGGACCAGCCGCGGTCGTTCCGCATCTGCGCGGACTACTACATCGCCCACTTCGCCAACCTGATCGGCTACTCGCTGCTCATCCCCACCATCCACGGCTGCTACCGCCGCCACGGGGAGAACAACTTCGGGTCCAACCCGGTGCTCGGGGCCATCAACTCCGTGGGGTGCATGAGCAAGCACCCGCCCCACGCCCAGTTCAGGCAGGCCATCATCGACCATATGTTGGCCAACAAAGCCCGGTTCAAGCCCATACTCGGGCGCAAGGACTTCGTGACCATGCTCTTCCGGGTGGGCACCTGGGCCGAGATCAGGGCCGCGGCGAAGCTCCATCCGGACGTTCTGCCCGGTCCGGAATGGAAGCTGTTCGCCCGCTACGTCCTGTTTAGGCTCTCGCGCCTCAAGCGCGACAAGACCCCCTGGGCCGCCAAGCTGGAGGTCGTCGATCCGGCGGAAATCCTCCCCGGGGAATAGGCCGCACCCCCCGCTTCAACCGGCCAAGGCCGCGCCGAGAGCCTTGCGGACATCCACGTCCGGGGTGAGCTTCACCGCGAAGGCCCGGGCGTACTCCATTCGCGCGCGCAGAAGAGGGCCCGAGAGATCCATGCTCGGAAAGGGCATGAACTCCGCGTCGCCGTTTCGCTCCAGGTACTTGGGGTCCACCCCGTCGCAGGCGGGCAGGGCCGCGCAGGAGGCGCACTTGGCCGGGAACACCGTGAAGCGCTCCCCGCGCATGCCCATGAGCCCGGTCCCGTTGGGCAGCCTCTCCTCAAGCGGCGCGAAGGCGAAGCGCTCGCGCACCCCCGACTCGGGAATGGGCAGGATCTCGGCGCAGTAGGCGGGCTCCCTGTCCGGGTTGCAGGCCCTGTTGCGCCACTCGAAGGGATCGTAGGGCAGGCCCAGAAGACCCACCACATGGCGCGTGAGCCCCGGAAACACGCACAGGGGCACGTAGCGGATGTTCACGGCCACGCCCGCCCCGTCCAGGATCTCCACGGCCCGCGCGATGCGCGGGGCCACGTCGCGGTAGCGGGCCTGCACCCCGGCGGCCCGGTGCCTGGAGTTCCACTCGTGGTAGGCGTTGAACACGATGAAGTTGTGCACGTAGGTGAGGCGCCTGGCCGACTCCCTGGCGATGTCCTCCAGGTGGTCCAGGTTGCCCTCGAAGATCACCGAGTTGGCCCCGTAGGCAAATCCCCGCCCCTCCAGCTCGTCAAGCACCCCGGACAGCCTGTTCCACGAACCGCCGGTGAAGCTCTTGAAGCGCTCCTCGTCCACGGCGTGCATGGAAAAGAGGAAATCCGTCAGTCCCGCGTCCAGAAGCCTGTCCAGCAGGCGGTCCCTGCCGGTGAGCAGCTGTCCCAGGGTGATGATGCGCCCCTTGAGCCCCAGGCTCGTGCCGTGGGCCACTACGTCCGGCATGTCCGGGTGGGCGCAGGGCTCGCCGCCGGTGACGTCGTAGAAGCCGAGTCCCTGAGCGGCGAAGGCGGAAAGGATCGCCTTGCAGTCCCCCCCCGGGCGGAAGGCGGCCTTGCGCAAGGCCCCGAACTGCGAATCGGTCTTGTCCCAGTAGCTGTAGTAGCAGAATTTGCAGGAATGCGGGCACTTGAGCCCCACGTCCAGGACGCCCCTGGGGCTGAACCGGCCGGGCTCGTGGAGGTAGACGCAGGAGTCGCCGGTCATCGGTTGAAGCCTCCCCCGGCCAGCCACTCGCGGGCGGCCATGACGATGCGCTTGGATTCCCCGATGAGCCGCTTCCAGTTCTCGGGAGCGTGGATGTGCACCTCGCGCCCGGAGGAGTGGTCGCGCTTGGCGAAGAGGGCCTTGGGCACGTGCACGAAGCGCGCCCCCCCCATGGCGAAGCGCTGGAACAGCTCGTGGTCGTGGGCCAGCAGCGTCTCGTCGTAGTAGCCGTGGCGCTCGTGCAGCGCCCGGCGGTAGAGCTTGGCGTCGCCGCACAGGTACCAGTCGGCGAAGGAGCGTTCAAAGCTGTAGTCGGGCAGGTCGAAGCGCCGGAGCACCCGGAAGGAGTCGTCCACGATGAGCATGTCGGCGAAGGCGAAGTCGGCCGGGCCTTCTTCCAGCGCCCGGACGAGTTCGGAGAACATCTGAGGCGCGCACCAGTCGTCCGAGGGCACGTAGGTGCAGGCCTCTCCGGTGCAGGTCCGGAATCCGGCGTTCAGGGCCGCCGCCAGTCCCCGGTTGCGCTCGAAGGTGATCACCGTGATGGACCGGCCTTCTTCGGGGTAGCGGGGATGGTGCATGCGCTCAAGGACGTCTTGCCCGGGATCGTAGCAGCTGGCGAAGGAGGCCTGGTCGGTCTCGCGGTGGGCGAGCCAGTCCCGGATCACGTCGCCGGTGCCGTCGGTGGACCCGTCGTCCACCAGCACGATCTCCAGGTCGGGATGATCCTGGAACCAGAGGGAATCCAGGCAGGCGGAAAGATACCGGGCCTGGTTGTATGTGGGGACCACTACGGAGACTTTCATTGGCCGGTCCGGGTTGGAAGGTTGCCGCGAGCGCCCGAAAGGGCGGACGTGGCGCAGGGTACGGCAAAGACTGCCCGCGCGCAACGAAGCGCGAAATTGATGCACGCCCCGTGCCCGCGCGACACTCCCCCCGGGGGCCGCCGAGGTTGCCCGCGCAACGCGCTTGCGCTATAGTTAGGGGCGTATGAAATCCTTGGCGGTGTTCGATCAACTTGGGCTCCTGGCCCTGAGCCAGGCCGGGGCCGGAAGCTACACGCCGGGCGCGCGCCACGCCTTTCACGCCCACAACCCCCTCTGGGCATACTGCAATCCCGCCCTGGCCCGCCCTTTCGCCGGTGGATCGGAAGGCGATTTCGGCCCCGAGGTGTTCGCCTTCCCGCCTCCGGACACGGGCCTGGACGAGGCCATGCGGCGCACGCGCCTGCTGGTGTTCCTGGGCGCCCAGCGCACACCCGAGCTGCAGGCGGCCCTGGCCCGCACCGATGGCGTCTGCCTGATTTTCGAGCCGGACCCCGAGCGCATGGCCGCTTTCCTGGACGACGAGAAGCCCTGGGAACTGGCGGGCAAGGGAGTGTTCTTCGTGGCGGGCGACCCGGACCGGACGCCGAGCCCCCTCCTGCAGATACTGCCCGAGAACCTGGCCTCGCTGGGCTATCCCCTGTTCTTCGCCTGCGAGGGGCTGCCGGAAGCGCTGCCCGGCTACGTGCGCCGCGTGGAGGAGGTCCTCGAGCTCTTCTACTACCGCAACGTCATCTACACCCTGGACAGCCAGGACAACATCCGGGGGCTGCCGATCCGCCCCCTGGTGCGCAACGCCGTCTACGACCGCTACAAGCACCTCTACGAAAACCTCGCGCCCTGCCTGCGAGGCGGGGAGCTGAGCGACCTGCTCGGCGCGCTGACCGGGCACACCGCGATCCTGGCGGCGGCCGGGCCGGCGCTCACGGGCCAGATCGAATTCATCCGCGCAAACCAGGACCGGGCCGCCGTCATCGCCGTCAACAGCGCCCTCAAGCCGCTGCTGAAGGCCGGGATCGAACCGGACTTCGTGATCATCAACGACACGTCCATGGACTCCGAGCCAACCCTGGCGGGCCTCCCCGGGCTCAAGAAGGCTCGGCTGGTCGCCCATTGCCTGTCCACCACCGGCCAGGGCGGATTCGAGCGGGCCTGGTTCTTCGGCAATTTCCCGGGCCAGCCCTTCCCCAAGCGCGATTCGCTGCTGCTGCACGGCTCGGTGATCACCACGGCTTTCGCCCTGGCCGAATACATGGGCTGCTCCAGGGTCTACCTGGCCGGGGTGCAGCTGGCCTCCCCCGACCCCCTGGCCATGAACTACTCCAAGGGCAGCCAGCACGAGGCCCACGCCTCCGGCGTCAACGAAATGACGCTCACCCACCGCTGGCCGCAGCTCTATCCGGCCACCGCCGCCGACGGCAGCCGCATGTTCACCACCCTCAATTTCTTCGACTCCGCCCAGTGGTTCGCGGACCGCATCCGCATGGCCAACATGGAGGTGGTCAACCTCACCCCCTCGAGCATCCTCCAGGGCCCGGGGATCGCCTTCGATCCGGCCCCGGTCCTGCCGGAGGATCCGGGGCTGGCCCGCAACCTCGACAGCATCTCCTCCACGGATTTCAGCGCGCGGCGCGAACGGGTCCTGGACTACATCCGCCAGGAGCTGACCCTGTGGAAAACCAAGCAGCGCGCGGCGCGCCAGGCAGGGGAAAGCTTCAGCTCCGCCGCGGCGTTCATCGCGGCCAGCGACCAGGACAACACATCCTTCATGCTCCAGCGGTTCGCGGACTTCGACAACACCCGCTTCCATACGGCCTTCTTCGAAGGCGCGGATGAAGGCAGGCGCATGGAAGGCGCGCGGTACTTCCTGGGGTACATGGACCGGATGTGCGAGGCGCTCCTGAAGATTCTCCTGGCCCAGCACAAGCGCGTCCAGGCCCTGCCGGGGCGCCCGGAGTAAACGGGAGGGACATGCTGGACGACATCCTCAGGACGGCCTCGGCCAGGCCCTTCAACCCCTTCGAGGAGGAGCTCCCTGGGGAGTTCGTGGTCTTCGGCACGGGAGCGCGCGGGCGCAGGTGCAGGCGCAGGCTCGAGAGCATGGGCATCCGCGTGCCCTGCTTCGCCGACAACAACCCCCGCCGCCAGGGGACGAACGTGGACGGCCTGCCGGTGACGGCTCCGGCGCAGATCGCGGTGGGGGCGGCGGTCCTCATCTGCAGCTTCGCGCACCAGGCCATCTTCGCGCAGCTCTTCTCCATGGGTTTCAGGAACCTCTACCGCGACGACCTGGCCGAACGCCCTCCCCTGCGCCTGCTGCGCGAAAACGCCGGAGCCATCGAGCAGGTGCTCGCGTCGCTTTCCGACCGGGATTCGCGGGACACCTACGCGGACGTTCTGCGCCTGCGTTTCCACGGCACGCCCCTGCCGCGCCTTTCCGATTATCCCATGTACGGCCACCCCCTGGTGCTGGCCCGGAGCGGCGACTGCATCGTGGACGGCGGAGCCGCCTCGGGCGACTCCATCGCCCTGTTCAGGAGCCAGGCAGGGCCGGACTGCCGCATATACGCCTTCGAACCCACGCCCGCATCCTTCCAGGAGATGGTCCAGGCCGTCGAAAAAGCCGGCCAGGCCAACGTCCATCCGGTGAACATGGCCCTGTGGAACCATGACGGCCAGGTGGGTTTTTTCGAGGCCTTCGCCATGTCCCACGGCAACAGAATCGGCGGGGAAGGCGGGATCACGGTGGATGCCACCACCCTGGACAGCTTCGTCGAGCGGCGCGGCATCGACAAGGTAGACCTGATCAAGCTCGACATCGAAGGGGCCGAACTGGCCGCCCTGGAAGGGGCGCAACGGACCATCCGCAGGTTCAGGCCCAGGCTCCAGATATGCCTGTACCACAAGCCCTGCGACCTGTGGGAGCTGCCGCTGTTCGTGCGCGAACTCGTTCCAGGATACCGCTGCTTCGTGGGGCATCACTCGCACGAGCACCTGGATACGGTGCTCTACTGCCTGGCCTGACGAGGGCTAGGAGAACCGCGAACGCAAAAGGGCCGCCAGACGAGGCCTGCGCGCAAGGGACCTGATCCAGCCGGGGCTCGCTGCCACGCACCCCTCCAGCCACAGCCCCCCGTCGCCGCCGTGCCCGGGCGTCGAACCTCCCAGCCAGGCCGCCGCAACGTCCAGAATCCCCAGCCCGCGCAGAAGCGGGAGGTCGCGCTCATCCTGGCCGGGCAGCCCGGCCACGGCCCTGGCCTGTCCCGGTTCGGGGGATGCCAGGAAGCGCCTCAGGGATTCCACCGCCGTCTCGCGCAGGGCCGACACCGTGTCCTCGCCCCATCCCGAGCGCACCAGGCTCTCCGCGTAGGCCAGCACCGTCTCCTGCACCTCGCGGGTCTGGGCCGCCCCCTGCGGCGTGGGGCCGAGCACCGGAACGACCGTGCCGCCCTTTCGTTCGTAGCCCAGCACCCGACCGTGGTCGGCGCGGGTGAACACCCGCTCCAAAAGGGCCACATGCTTGAACAGCAGGCTGTCCAGGGAGCCGGGCACGGACTGGGCCGCGCGCTCGATGAAGAGCGCCCTGTGGGCCCCGGCCTCCATGCGCCCGAGCCGCACCCCGGTGAGCCCGAAATAATATCCCGTCACGTCCACGCCGCGCGCGGCCAGCACCTCGCGCAGGGCCCGCTGGGTGGTCAGGGTCCAGCCCATGTCGGCCACGGCCAGCACCGGGCCTTCGAGAGCTCCCTCCTGCTCCAGGTAAGCGAGCATGAGCTCGCGGGCCAGGGCCGCCTTCCCGGCCAGGAGCCTGCGCGCCCCGCCGTCCTCCAGCAGGGTCCACAGCCCGGCCAGTCCGGCGTCGTCCAGGGGATGGTCGGAGAGGAGCGCGGGCATGCTCCTGCCCACGGCCTGCAGGAGTTCCTCGGGCGTGAGCGAGAGCTTGGCCAGGAGATCCACCGGCCTTCGCGACTGCCCGGCCGCTGCCAGCCAGGAGAATTCTTCACGGTCGAGCCCGGCCAGTCCGGGGGCCATCCAGCAGGCCAGGGAGCCCATGAGGTAGCGCGGCTCGGGGCCGTTCACCGCCGGGGACAGCACCTGGGCCAGCCGGTGCAGGACCTGCCCCTCGCGGGCCAGGAAGTACAGGCGCGCAAGCCCGGCGCGCGCGGCCTCGTCCAGAGTCCAGGCCACGAAGGCCGTGAGCACCGGGGCCACCACGTCGGCGGCCAGGGCGCGAAGCCCCGCAAGCTTCGCCTCAGGCTCGTCGCGCAGCCGGGCCAGCCTGCTGGCGGCGACGCTGCGCGACAGGGCCGGGGCACAGTCGCGGTGCAGGCGCAAGAGGTGCTGCTCGTGGCTGGTGAGCACCGCCTCGGAGCGAAAATCCGTCTTGATGCCCATGGAACGAGGCCGCTTGTAGTCCGCAGCCGAATCCGGGCCGGTGTGCACCAGCTGCCCGGCCTCCAGGCCCTCGGCGGCCAGCACCAGGCTGAAGAGCTGCCCGCTGGCTTTGGTCTTGCCCGTCTCGCCCGCCGAATAGATCTCGCCCGCGAAGCCGTTGGCCTCCATCATGCGCCGAAGCGCCGGGCCCGGCAGGATGGAGTCGGTAATGTACACCACGCGCTCGCCCTGCCCGATGAGTCGCCGCACCTGCCTGAGCACCGGCGGGACGGGGCTCACGGAGTGGACGCAGAGGTCCAGCTCGGAACTTTGCGCCAGATCGGGGTCCAGGCCCCAGGGGTTGGCCTTGGGAAAGCGCTCGTAGACCAGCCCGAGGCCCGCCGCCTCCAGGCCCAGGTCCTTGCGGGCCTTTTCCTCGGCCAGGAGGCGCAGGCGCACGAACTCGTGTAGGTCCTCGCGGCTTGCTGGCCCCGGCAGGATGCGGGCGGCCAGGGCGAAGAGCAGGTCGGTTGGGCGCACGTAAAGCCTGGCCAGGCAGGTGTCGAACACGGCGAAGGAATGGACCAGCGCGGACATGAGTCCGTGCTAGCAGACAAGGCGAAGCCTGGGCAAGAGCGTGGGCTCTGGCGGCCGTTCCCGGCGCGTGCGGGGGCATCCCGGGGCCGCAACGGCCTCCGGCATCACCGGACGCGGGCCAAGGGTTCCCTGGGGCACGCCCGCCAACGTGGATCACATCAGAATGTCCCCGCCTGCTAGCGGCGTCTTCTCCTGAAACCGGCTCCGGCCACGCAGGCCAGTCCCGAGCCGAGCAGAATCATGGAGACCGGTTCCGGCACGGCGCTCGTGAGCTGGCCGCGGATCTCGCCTCCCGGAAAAACGGAGTTGTGGATGTTCACGTAGGCCGTCCCGGCGGCCAGGCTCGCCCCGAGCGCGGCCTCGGCCCCGGCCGCCGTTCCCCCGTTGCCCGAGAGGAAGCTCAGAGTGTAGATCGACGGGTCGCTGGTGTCGAACGTGTGGTCGTAGGTGCCGCTGGTGGTTCCGAACGGGAAGCCGGTGAAACCCACGGCCACCGCGGCGTTGACGCCTGGTAGCGCCGGGCTGTGGATATGCGCCGCGGTGGCCGGAGCGAGCAGGCCGGAGAACGTCTCGTGCACGATCAAGGAGTGGGCGACGATGTCGAAAAACACCCGCGCGAATCCCGTGGCCGGAGACGCGTTGGGTGGGACCTCGCTGGTCCCGTTGAGAGATGCGTCGTATTCGATAAGCGCCGCGAAACCATTGGGCGCGGCCGCCATCAGGACGAGCACGGCCAACAATGCCTGAAGGATACGGATCATGGCGTTCCTCCTCTCGCCGCGCGTCGCGGCTTGGGGGGCTCCGGACAAGCAGGCCCTCTTTTGCATGAGAACGGTTTTGCGTTATCCCGCGCACGCGCCAGAACATCCTGTCGGGTAGAAAGGCGTTGCAGCAAATCGCATGCCCTTCTCCTGCGAGGAGGAAGCCTGTCGCAAAGCCATGATTTCATAGTTTATTCCTGACAGCCTCATCCAGCCGAAACGGAATTGCTGAACACGGTCTGGAAATTATTCCGACACCGCGCAAGCCGTCAGGGGCAATACGGCATCATTCCGCCATGTTGGCAGGGTCGATCAAGTGTAAACCCTTCGCGGGCACCAAGCCCGGCCGGACGCGCACCGACGCGGCAGCCCCGGAGCTAGTTGGTCAGGGTCACGTCCGCCCGGGCGGCGGGCGCGCCCTCCATTTTTGGCGGGTGCAGGAAATCCCCTGACATGGGGAAGATTCGGCTGTCGGGCAGGCCGCCCTGGGTGGTCAAAACCCCCCGCACGGCCTCCCAACGCGCCCGGGCCAGGCCTGCCCATTCCTCGGCGCTCGGAGCCTTGGACGGAGCGGGAGCGGCCTCGGCGGGCTGGGCTTCCTTGGCGGGCCGACCCTTGGTGGCTTTGGACGCGGGCGTGGCAGGGGGCGCGGGCGGAGCCTTGGCCGCGAGGGCCCGGGCGAAGGCGTCGGCCTCGGAAGCCGGGTCGGCGTAGGCCAGAACCTCAAGCTTGAGCATGGGCCGCTTGACCAGCACCGCCGCCAAGTCGCCCAGAAGTTTTTTGCCATCGGCGGTCAGTTCCGCCGTTCCCGGCGTGAAGCCCACGGCGGCCGTGCGCCCACCACCCTTGGCCACGTTGAGGAAGGCCAGCGGGGAGAACAGGATGCGTGCGAAGGCCCCGGCCATGGCCGTGGAGATCACGTCGCGCAGGTCCGCCTTGGCGTGGGTGAGGTCTCCCTTCACCGGGATGTCCAGGTCGATGACCCCCTTGGCGTCCGAGAGCAGGCTCACAGCCAGGTCCAGGGGCACGTCCTTGCCGCCCGGCTGGCCGGACTTGCGACCGAGTTGGATGCCCATGGCCACGATCTTGTTCTTGAGGTCCAGAGATTTGGCCCCGGCCTTGTAATCCAGCTTGAGTCCAAGCTTGCCCCGGTTGATTGGGAAGCCCGTGAACTTTCGGCTCACCGGCGACAGCTCGCCCAGGTCGAAATTCTCCAGCGTGGCGCGCATATCCAGCATGGGGGCGTCCGAAACCCATCCGGCCTGCCCCTCGGTCTGGAAACGCCCCGAGTGGCCGAGAACGAAGCTGCCTGCGAGCTTGGCGGGCTGGCCCGGCCGCACGTCGGAAACCGTGAGGGCGATATCGGCTATCTGGCCGGACAGCGCGGGATCGAACCCCTCGGCGGTGACGTCCACCTTGCCGCCCCGGATTTCGATCCTGTCCACGCCATACCCCGGCAACGGCACGCCCTGCTTGGCCTTGTCCTGCCCGGAGGCCGTCTCGAAGGGCAATACGGGCTTGCCGTCCTTGTCCAGGACCAGGACAAGCCAGGGTGAGTCGAGCACCACGCCCGCCGCCTTGAATTCCAGGGGGGACAGGGTCGCGGAGGCCCCCTTGACCGAAAGCCCGGCCAGCGAGGCCCACGGCTCGTTCCCGCCGGGGCGGGCCAGCTTGAGGTCCGTGAGCGACGCGTCGCCCGTGAATGATCCGGACGGGGCTGTCTGGCCCAGCGACAGCACGGCCTGGCCGGACAGCCCGGCCCTCCCCGAGAGCACCGCCACGGGCAAGCCCGGGGCCAGGCGGGACAGCTCCGCCAGGGGCAGACTCGTGAGGTTCACCGTGAGCGAGGCCCCCGGCTCCTTCGGCCTCAATTCGCCCGAGAGTTCGAAGGGGGCCTTGGCGTCCCCCATGGGCAGCGCCCCCTTGACCGACACGGCCAGGGGCTTCTCCAAGGACGATGAGATATTCTTCACAGCCAATTCGTCCAAGTCGACGCGCTGTTCGATTCTTCCCGCCGCGTCCTGGTATTCCGCCGAAAAATCGGACAGTCCCAACTGGTCCACCAGGACCGTCCAGGGGCTCCCTGCCTGGCCTCCCCCACCGGCTCCGGAGGAGCTGCCGGAACCGGCCGGGAGAATCTCGAGGGCCGGGAAGGCCCCCTTCTCCCCTCGCGCCAGAGCCGCTCCGCCGCCGCTCAGCCTGACTTGTCCCAGCAAAACCTTGCGTGCGTCCACGTCGGCGTCGATTCCGGTCACGCCCACGGTCCCGGCGCTGAAGAGCGGTTTGGCCTGCCCCTCGACCACGGCCTTGAAATCGTGGATGTCCAGGCCGCCCTTGAGCTTCGGTAGGAAGCGTCCATCCTTTTCGTCCACGGAATAGGCGAGGTCGAATCCCGCCGTCCCGGCCAGGGCCAGCTTGGGCATCAGGCGCTTGAGCAGGGGGAAGGGCTTGGCCAGATCCGCGCCCTCCATCACAGCCTTGCCCGTGAGCCCGGCCGGGCTGTACGAGCCTGCGGCGGTGAGGGCGAGACGCTTGAAATGGTCACCCGCGGCTTCCACGGAGAGCGACTCCAGAGCGGCGCCCTGCGTATCGAGGCCCTTGAGCCCCGCCTCGACGTCCGTCAGGGCCAGCGAGATTCCCAGACCCTCGTCCACAAGATCCGCCCGCCCGCCCTTGAGCCGTGCCTCAAGGACGCGCAGGCGCGGAGCCGGTCCGGATTCCTCTCGCGGCCGCTCGCCCGAGGGGGGTTGCAGCATGGCCAGCAGGTCGACGATGCCCGCCTCGTCGCGCCTGATTCGCACCATGGGCGACTGCGCCACCACCCGCTCGACCGTCACCGCGCCCGAGGCGGGATCGAAGGACGCGCCCTGCACGTCCAGGCTTTCCAGCTCCGCCGCGCGCTCGTCCCCGTTGCCCAGCGCCACCCCGGCGATCCTGGCGTCGCCGTCCACGAACGGCAGGCCTGGCTGACCCTTCGCGGGCAGCACCACCCGGACACGGACGCCCGCCTCGTCCATCTTGAGGTCCAGCGGGCGGGCAAGCGCCAAAAGATAGGGGGTGTAGTGCCTGAACACCACATTCTTGAGGGTCAGGCGGGCTTCGGCTTCGGGAGTCTGGCCGGAGAGGTCCGCCTTTACCGAGAGGGTGAGATTCGATTCGTTGAGCTGGCCGCCTGAGCTGAATATCTCCCGCAGCCCGGGCTGGTCGCTGGACAGGGAATCGATGAAAAAGTGCAGATCCCTGACCTCCTGACGGATTCCGGTGCGCGCGTCGTCGAAGGACACCCTGCCGTCGGTGATCCGGACGTCGGACAGCGAGAACAACAGCCCCGCCGGAACAAGCTCGAACGTCTGAGGTTGCGGCTGCGCGGACGGGGCGGCCTCGGGGATCAGGTCGGCGATGTTGAGACGGCCCTGTCCGTCCCTGGCCAAACGCACGGTGGGGTTCTCCAGGATGAAGCGGCTGACCGCCAGCCTGCTGCCGGCCAACTTCGACGGGTCCAGGTTCAACTCCAGCCTGGTGAACCCGGCCAAGGGTTCGCCGCCGTCCTTGTCCATGATGGAGAGGCCTGAGGCAGTGAGGTCGAAGGTGAAGGGGTTGAGGCGAAGGGAGTCGAGCCTGATCTCGCGGCCGAGAGCGCGCGACGCCTCGTCCTGCAGGTACTTCTGGACCAGAAACGGCGCCACGACCGAACCGGCCAGCGCCATCAGCAGCACCCCGTGCGCCAGCACCAGGAACCCCAGCGCCGATGCACCCAAGACCGTTCCCAGGCCCGTGGATCGCAGCTCCCCAGCCGCATGACGGATGCGGCTAAGCCAGGCGTCCACCGAGGACAAAAATCCGGATGTGGAGGACATGACCGTCCCATAGCACAAAAAAGACGCCGGCGGGAATAGCCGCTCGCCGTGTCTTGATTTTTTCATCAGCCGAGCCCACAATTCTTTCATGAAGCACGCGGATATCGTCATCGCCGGGGCGGGAATCATTGGCCTGACCCTGGCCAGGGAACTGGTGTCGCAGGGAGTGAGAGTGTTGGTCCTGGATAAGGAGGACCGGCCCGGCAAGCACGCGTCGGGACGCAACTCGGGCGTTCTGCACGCGGGCATCTACTATTCGCCTGGCAGCGCCCGGGCCGCCACCTGCCTGGCGGGAAACAGGCTCATGCGCGCCTACTGCAAGGAGCGCGGGCTGCCTCTCACGGAATCGGGCAAGGTGATCGTGGCCAAGACCGAGGCGGAACTGCCTGTGCTGCGCGCCCTGTATGAACGGGCAGTGAACGCCGGAGCCGAGGTGAGCCTGGTGGACCAGGCCCGGCTCCGCGAGATCGAGCCCCACGCCCGCACCGTGGAGCAGGCCATCCATTCGCCCCTGACGGCGGTGGTGGACCCCAAGGAAATCCTGAAAAGCCTGCGCGCAGACCTCCGTGCCAGCGTCTTGGCCGAGGTGCGCCTGGGCGTGACGGCCCTGGGCCCGGGAGGCAGACGAGTTCTGTCCACCAGCGCCGGGCCTGTGGAGTACGGCGCCCTGGTCAACGCCTGCGGCGCGTACGCGGACAAGCTGGCCCACCAGCACGGGCTCGGGTTGCGCTACGTGCTGGTGCCCTTCAAGGGCGTCTACCGTAAGCTGCGTCCCGAGGCGGCTCACTTGGTGCGTGGGAGCATCTATCCCGTGCCCGATCCCTCCACGCCTTTCCTGGGCATCCACTTCACCCGATCCGTATACGGTGACGTATACATCGGCCCCACGGCCATCCCGGCTTTCGGGCGCGAGAACTATGGCGTCCTGCAGGGCCTCGACGCCGAGGCCCCGGAGATCCTCTGGCGAGACGCCGTACTCTTCGCCACCAACCCGACTTTCCGGACTGTTGCCCTCTCAGAGCCGCGCAAGTACCTGTTCCGCCATTTCTTCGCCGACGCGGCCAAGCTGGTGGATTCGCTCAGGCCCGAGGACGTCGCGCCAAGCCCCAAGGCGGGCATACGGCCACAGTTGGTAGACGTGGTGGCCAACACGCTGGTCATGGATTTCCTGACCGAGTCCGGCGAGGCGGACCTGCACGTGCTGAACGCCATATCACCGGCGTTCACCAGCGCCATGGCGTTGGCCCCGGTCCTGGCGGACAAGGCCATGGCGCTGGCGGGGTAGGAAGAAAGAGCGGGCGCTACCAGCCCATCTGGCCGAAGGTTTTGGTCACGACCGAGCCGGCGCCGCCAGCGTTCTGGTTCAACGTCGCTACACCGGCTGCACCTCCGTTGGCTCGAACCGTTCCGTTGTTGGTGTATGTGCCCCCGTAGATTAAGGAGACATGACCGCCACCTGACGAGCCGCCTGGGGCGAAATAATTCGTGTAGCTCGTGTTGACTCCACCCTGCTTCCCGTCGGCCTCGATCAAGCCCCCCAAGCTAATGAGGATATTGCCCTTGCATATGACGTAAAGGCAACCTCCCGTGCCACTCTGTCCGACAGAATTAGAGCTACCGGCCACCTGGATTACCCCAGGTGTATTCCCCGCCCCGCTGCCCGAAACCCAGTTGGAGGCATTATCGGCGATCGCCATCCCATCACCGCCTTTACCACCGTAGTCATCGGCATTCGGATCATAAGGATAGTTGAGGCCATCTCCATTGGTCTGCCCGCCACCCCCCGCCCCCCCACCCCAAGGCCGGCCAGATCCTCCGCGCGAGGTCTTGGCGGCTGTTGTCGCACCTGCACTATGAATGCACCCAGGAGCCCCCGCTCCAGCCCCACCGTTGATTCCTGCCGCTCCAGAGGTCGCTTGGTAATTTGTCGTGCCCGCCTGGGGCACTTTTCCGACCCCACATCCGGCCGCCGACAACAACACCATGCCTCCCGCCCAAGCCGTGGCGCTCATGCCGTCGATTTTGCCCCAATCGTCCCACAGCCAGCGGTCGATGATGGCGTAGCCGTTGCTCCTCAGGCTGGCCAGAACGTCCCGCTGAGACATGCGCTTCGAGGCCAGCGTTATCCTGTCCGGAATGAGCATGTCATAAAGCCCCATCTTCGAGTGTCCGGCGGCCCCCCGGGCGGTCATGGACAGGTCGCCGCCGGAGCTTACGGTCAGGTTGCCGTCCACCAGCAAGAGCAGACCCCGGCAACGGTACTGCGTTGTGAGTTGCGCAGAGATGGTAAGGTTGTTGTATCTGCGCGCCACCATGGGGCCGTCCTGCACGCAGGGTATTTGTGCCGCCATGGATATCGCGGCGTCTCCCTGGGAATCGTAATAATCGAAGATCCCCTTACCGACGAGCAGATCGCTTTGCCACGCCTGCACGCCTTGCGGGGGCGATTTCACTGAATAAATGCTCATGCTTCCTCCTCGGCATGAAGTCTGTTGTCGTGCCTGCGCACCCGCCCGGGCGGGTGCATGTCAGCACCCCAGAATCTCGGCCTTCCTGTCGTCGGTGATGTAGTGCATGGAGGCTAGGTGTTCGACGGACTTGATTGTCCTGGGGTCGTCCACGCGGATCGATTCGGCCGCGCGGTACTCCTCCCAGAACAGGCCCACCACCGGGTCGGTAGCCTCCAAAGCCTTGAGCTGGACCTTTTCCTCGTCGGTGAAGCGGTTCAGAAACTCCAGTTTGGAGTACTCCACCCGCCGCACGGGAGCGGGCGGCACGGGAGGATTGTCGATGAAGTCCAGGCATTCGGCCCAGGTGCCTACGGGGGATTTGACCCGCGTGGAGCCGTCCTCGCCCGTGACCACGATGGCCGGGTAAGCGCTGAAGTTAGGGCAGACGCCCACGGCCAGGGCGTGCTTGGAGACGATGCGCACGCCGCGCCCGCCGTGGTCGATAGTGACGTCGTTTCCAACGGGTTCGCCGCCAAGCTCCTGGACGATGGCGCGGGACTCTTCCACCTGTGCGCTATGAAACAGAGTGATTTCCATGTGTTATCCTTATTGCCACGCAGTTCCCATCTGCGCGAATGTTTTGGTTACGACGCATCCGGCACCGCCGGAGCCGCCGTATGTGCTCCCTACTCCGCCTATTCCACCAGCGGCCTGGACGGTTCCGGCGGTCGTGTAGGATGGAGTGATGATTGAGATATGCCCGCCTCCGGACCCTCCTCCGCCTGGGTATCCAGAGCCCGCGCCCGGACCGCCAACTCCGCCCGGCATCCCGTTCGCCTCGATTTTGCCGCCTGAGAGGATGTTTACGGCTCCAAAGCAGATGACCACCAGCTTTCCACCGCACCCACTTCCTCCCTGGTAGCAAGAGCTTTGATTCCCGGGCATTCCACCAGGACTTCCGGCTCCCCCGCCACCGCCACCGTACTGGGTGCCTCCTATCTGCGAACCAAGCCCGGTATACCTATTTGGCGCCCCGCAATAAGATGCCCCCCCGCAAGCGCCGGGGCCGGAATACGGAGAAGACGCCTGCCCGTCCGCATGGTTGACTCCGTACCAGGAATCGTAGGCAGCTACCCCGCCGCCAGCAGAACCGCCGGAATACGGACATCCAGCGCCCGTGGCCCCGCTACTAGCGTTGCAGTTGGAGTTCCATCCTCCACCTTCTCCGCCACCGCCAGTGCCTCCATTCATGCCCGCATTACCCGCACTGCCACCATTGCCGCCGATGACCCTCCCAGGCTGTCCAGCGCCACATCCAAGAACGGAAAGAAGGGCCACCTGCCCCGGCTGGCTCACGGCCAGGTTGAACCCGAACAACTTGCTCACCAATGTCTGCCATGTCCCCTGATCCCATGGGGCGATCCCCTGGGCCCGGATGATGGCCAGAGCCTGGGCCTTGGAGATCAGGGAGGACGAGAGCGTGACCTGATCGGGGATCAAAAAGTCCGTGAAAGGGAAGAACGGGTCGTCGTTGGTGAGAACGCGCGCCCCTTTCCCCGTCATGCTCAGGACGCCACCGTTTTGCACGGTTAGGTTGTCGCAGATGACCGTGAGGCCCTTGCAACGGTTCGTGGCCGTCAAGGTGGAAGATAGGACGAGGTTCCCGTACCTGACCACCTTCTCGGGGCCATCGATGAGGGTGGCGATCTGCGTGGGGCTTGAGATCGTCACGTCCCCAGCGGAGTCGTAGAGGTTCTTGATGTTCTTGCCCACGGGCACGATGTCGGCCCAGGGGACGATGCCTGTCTGGGCTTGTTTGATGGAATAAATGCTCATTACATCCACCCCAGGTCGGAGAATGTCTTCGTGATGACAGAACCGGCGCCGCCAGGGCCACCCGTTGAATATCCTCCACTGCTGGTTCCTCCAGCCCCCCCTGAAGCCTGGACAGTGCCATTGTTGGAATAGAGAGCAGCCAAGGGAGTGACGATCGAGATGTGTCCGCCACCGGAGCCTCCCCCTCCGCTGTAGACCCCGGAACCACCGGCGATGCCGTTGGCCTCGATTTTCCCGCCGGATTGGATGGTGACAGTCCCAAAACAAATGATGGTCAACTTCCCGCCGCACCCGCTTCCGCCTTGGCCGGTATCGTTTGCGGCCGATCCGCCCGGGTTGCCTGCCCCGCCGCTTCCGTAGCTTGCTTCAGCGAACTGCGTGTACTGGCCGCCCCAGTTATTGTACCAAAAAATGCCGCCCCCCCCTCCTGGGCCGGAATACTGGGAAGAGGCCTTTCCGCAGGAACTGCATCCGCCATACCCGCCGGCGGCCGAGGCCCCGCCGGAGCCAGAACCTCCGGCATAAGGGCAGCCGGCCCCGGAGTATCCAGCCCAGACCGTCCCGCTGCTCCAGGCAGCCCCAGAACCACCGCTTCCGGTCCCACCATTTACCCCTGCGGTCCCACTTCCGCCTGCTGCGCCGCTGTTGGCGCACCGCCCTCCGTTAACCCCGATTCCACATCCAGACGCCAACATCAGCGCCAACGTACCGGTTTGACTCACGGACAAGTTGAACCCGTACAGGGAAGAAACAAGGTGCTGCCAAGTGCCCTGGTCCCACGGAGCGAATCCCTGCGCCTTGATGGTCGCCAGGGCTTGAGCCAAGGTGATTTGACTTGAAGAGAGCGTGATCTGGTTGGGAATCCTGAAGTCCACGAACGGGAAGAAGGGGTCGTCGTTGGTCATAACCCGCGCCCCCTTCCCGGTCATGTTCAGGGTGGCGTTGTTCCTGACTGTCAGGTTGTCGCAGATGATGGTCAGCCCCTTGCAACGATTTGAGGCTGTCAGGCTCGTGGCCGTGGTTCCGTCGCCAAGGGTCAGGTTGCCGTAGCGCACCACCTTCTCGGGGCCGTCCTGGAGCGTGGCCACGGTGTTGGCCCCGATGAGCGTTACGTCGCCCTGCGAGGCGTAGAGGTCCTTGAGCGACTTGCCCACAGTGATGGCGGACGCCCATTGCTGCACGCCCGCCCCGCCCGGCTGTTTCACCGAGAAGAGGCTCACAGCGGAGCGCCTTCCATGATCAGGTCGATCTTGAGGGTGGCCGTGACCGCGGTCTTGGCCCGCACCCTGAGCTTTTCGCCAGGGGACAGGGTCATGGCGTTGCCCAGGTTGAGGTCGGCCAGGAGATCCTTCCACACAGCGGTGCCGTTGGTGCCGGACCCGGCCGGGACCTGCGACTCGCCGATGATGTAGTCCGTGCCGCCGATGGAGCGCGCGAACTGAAGCGTCACCGCGTTGGTGTCGGAGCTGGCGGCCCGCAGACGGCCGCACATGACTCCGTTCCCGCCCGGCGAGGCGGTGTAGAAGTCCACTAAAGACGTGCCGGTGGCGTTGGCCAGGGACAGGGCTCCGGTGATGGCCGGGGTGCCCGGGAAACTGGGATGGCTGCTCATCGATATCTCTCCTAGTACATGAGGCAGTTGTAGTTGGCGGCCAGATAGAGGTCCGAGCCGCTGGACGAGGCCGAAGGGGCATTGCGCGGATCCTGGCCCACCCAGAGCTGGGTGCATTGGCCGGTCACCGCGAAGCCCTCCACGGTGATGATGGTCCTGGAATTGGCCGCGTCGTAGACGGCGTCGGCCACGTAGCCGAAATTCCCGGAGGGCAGGTCGGGCTTGAGCGCGCGGCCCAGGGAGGCTGTGGCCGCGCAGTCCCCGGCCACGGCGGCCTGTGTGGACGAGAGCATGGTGACCGCGCCGGGAAGCAGGGTCCAGGCGTCCTCCACGTTTATGAGCCCGAGCGATGCCCGGTCCAGAGTCTGCCAGGTGGCGTCGCCACGCAGGAACTTCTGCTGCTCGCCGGCCAGGGGAGCGGGCGCGACGCCAGCCGACCCCGCCTGGGAGGCGCTCGCCCCGCCCAGGGCGTCTACCCCGAGCCTCAAGGTCTCGTCGCCGCCGGGGACGAGTACCGTCTTATTCAGGGGCGCGGACACTCCCAAGGCCGAATCCAGGACGCTGGCCTGCGCATCGTTTTGCGTAACCTTGACGCTGCCCACCGCGACAAGGGCGGCGTCGCGCGCGGCCTCTGCCACGCTGGAGGCCGCCTGGGCCGAAGCGGACGAGGCCTGGGCCTGGGCCTGGGCGTCCGTTGCCGTGGCCGAATAGGCCCGGCAACGCTCCAGGGCGCTGAACTGGGCGGTGGACCCCACCGCCGCCGGGGTCGAGAGCACGATTCTCTTCACCACAGCGCTCATCTGCTCACCTCCGGGGAGACGGCCACCTTGCCCTCGGCCAGACGCTGCACGGTGCCGTCCGGGGCGGTGAGCTCGCAGTCCCAGACCCCGAAGGGCTTGGAGAGGGCCGCGGTCTGGGCCGCGCCCAGCTTGAGGGACACCAGCCCAGGCGTCTCGTTCAGGGTGCAAGCGAACACGGCGGCCGGGCTCGTGTCGGCGTAACGGTAGCGCACCTGGGCCGAGGCCGAGTAGCCAGAAAGAGCCATGGGATTTCCCGCGTCGTCCTGGCACTCGATTTCCAGGGCCAGGGTCGCGCCCTGGTCGATCTTGAGGTCGTAACGGTAGGCCATGGTCTACTCCGTGGGGGCCAGGGGCCAGGGTTTGTCGGTGTTCCAGCCGGCGGGGTAGTCGCGTAGCTCCTGCCGGTAGGCGGCCCAGGCGGCCTTGCTCGGGCCGGACAGGGGCGCATCGGCGAGCTGCGTCCAGTCGCAGGAAGCCAGCCGGGCGGTGCGCTCACGGCGCACCAGTGCGAGCCGCAGAGACGGGTCCTCCAGCCAGGCGTCGCCGGACCAGACGTGGCAGTCCGAGGGCGGGGGGGTCTCCACCCATCCTTCGGGGAGGGCGCCCAGGCTTATGACTGCCCGGGGTTTTCCCGAGACGGTGTCGTAGGCCACGGTTCCGCGGCGGTCTTCGGCGAGGGTCCATTTCGAGCCATCAAACATGGGCACGTAGCCGGGACCGGCCGCCGGAGGAGCCTTGTCCGTGGAGCGGGCCGGGCGCAGGTAGTTGGGCTCGCCTCCCACGAAGGGGCGAGCCGGGGACAGGGCCGGAGACACGGGGCCGGTGTAGACGCCGGACTCATCGTAACAATAGAGAATCATTATTTTTACCTCCACTTGACGCAGTACATGACCGCCGTGTTCACGGGCCGGGTCTCGTTGCCCCGGGCACGGCCGTAGTAGGGGTCGGCGTCCAGCGAACCGACGTTCTTGTCGGTGGTATGCGTGAAGTCCGTGGTGCCGTAGTTGTACGGACCATTGTCCCAAGCCTGGCAGTCCACCACTCCGGTGCCGCCACCGGCCGTGCCCACCACGCCGCCGATGGGATGGCAGTGCTTCTTCATGATGTCGGCCTGGGTGGAGCCCACGTGGTCGCCTCCCGTTCGCACGGCCGCATCGGGATCCAGCCCGCGCCCATGGTCCCAGCCGCGCAGAAACTGGCCGCGCAGGTCGGGCAGCTTGAAGTTGGAGGGGCTTGCGGCCAGACCGAAGGCGTTGCCTATGGCGGCGTACAAGCTCTGGTAGTCGGCGATGGAAAGCTCGGAGCCGTTGCACTCCAGCCAGTTGCTCCCCGTGGGCAGGGTCTCCAGGCCGAAGGGGGCGATCATGCCGATGGGCAGGTCTGCCAGGGTACCGGGAAGCTGCCCGGCCTGGATCTTTCCCGAGGCGTCCAGGCGAGGCACTCCGCTCGGCTGGTCGTACTCGGACTGGTTGATCTTCAGGGACAGGACGGCCTGAATCTGGTTGAGCCCGTCGAAGGCTCCGGTCAGGTCGGCGTCCAGGTCCAGGACCGCCTGCTTGACCGAATCCCCCGAGGGAGAAGCGTCGATTACTGTGGTTCGCGTATAAGCCATGGTCTCTCCTTGCCAGGTGAGCGCAATAATACGCAGAGACCGATGGATTTCACCCCACATAGCGCTATGTGGGTAAAAAGTTGAAATTATTTTTGTGAACTGAAAAGAAGCTATTTCAGGGCATTAAGCAGAAACAACGGGATCAGGAGAGCGGATCGGGGGAGAGCCGCCGGTAACAGGCGGCCTGAAGGCAGGCAAAACACCCCATCTGGGCGGGCAGGCCCACCACGATGGTCAGGAATTCGAGCAGACCCTGGGGACCGTCGGGAAAGACCATCCCCACCATCCATCCGGCAAAGGCGCTCACTCCCAGGGTGTAGGCCCCGGAGGCGAGACCAAGCAGGGCCAGCCGCCCTCGGCAGCCTCGAGCCATGGCCGTGGAGACTCGCCAGGAGCCGCGAGCGTGCAGGGAAAGGCCGGTCAGGTAGAGAAACAGGCTCCTGGCCATGGCCGCCTGGGCGGCCAGGAAGGCCAGAACCAGCGAGAGGGCGGCCCAGTCCGCCTCCGGCATGCCCTCCGGAGACAAGGCGTCCAGGACCAGCCACACTGCCGTAGCGGGCAGGACGCCCACGGCCGCCGCAACGGCCAAGCCGCGCGCGTAGCGCCAGGTGCCGGAGGGGAAAGTCAGGGCTGCTCGGACGGAAGGTGGCTCGCCGGGCCAAAGGATCAACCGGTGCACCCGCACGCAGAAGGCGCAGAACGCGACGGCGAAATAAAGGAGAAACGCCGCCGGGGCGCCCAGGTACACGGCCGGGATGTCCGGAAACAGAGCCACGGCGGCCGTGGCCGCCAGCCCCGCTGCGGTGACGGGGGCGCTCCAGGCGAAGAGCCGGAGCGAATGCCTGGCCGAGAGGGCCAACGCCTCGGCGAAGGTGGACAGCACTGCAAGCCGCCCGGGCGGCAGGCACGGCCCGCCGCCGCTCACGCGGCGTCTTCCCCGGAAGTTTCGGACCCGGACAGGCCCTGGCGCAGCCGCCGGTAGATGACCGCCCCGGCCGCCGAGGAAACGATGAGAGTGGCGAAACCGAGCAGGTAGCTCGCCGGGATGAACCACCAGCCCTCGGACGCGGACTTCCACCAATCCCAATCTCCCCCCACGTACGACAAGGCGTTGAGGGCGTGCTCCGGGGCCCAGACCACGGCCATCACCGCCACCATGCGCCAACGCGCCTTGCGGGCCAGGGCCATGAACGGCCCGGATTGGAAGAGGAGCCCCTTGCCCCCCAGGGCCACGTCGGGGAACGCCAGGATCACCCGGGGCGCGAGCACGGCGTAGAGAAGTCCCAACAGGACGATCATGCCCGCCGCCGGGGCCAGCGTCCGGACCAGCTCCGGGGCGGACCCGGCGAAGCCGCTCTTGAGAAGCGGCGCGAAGAGCATCACCGCAATCATCACCCCCGGCCCGAGCACGGCCACGAACAGGCACATGACCCGGATGTAGGCCCACAGGTAGGTCCAGGTCCGGCCCTGAATGAGCTCCAGCCCGTAGAAGCGGCCCGGGGATTCATCCAGCAGATATTTGCGGTACACCCTGAGTTCCAGGGGCACCCTGATCCACAAGAGGACGCAGCCCAGAAGCATCAGCAGGGGCAGGAAACCCGGCGCGGCCTCGCTGGGATCGGCCGACGCGGGCAGCAGGTAGTGAAAGGCCAGGCCGTAGCCCAGGGGCGCGAGCGCCCACGTGGCTATGGACCGGATATTGGCGGCCGTGAAGGCCAGGCTTTCAGCCACCACGGCCAGCGGCGAAAAGCTCCAGGGAGCACGAAGGCTCTCCCCCATGTGTCAGCTCCTTTGCAACGCGCGGCCGGCCGGAACATCCGGACAGCCGGGCGCGAGGCGTGCGGGTTGCGGTTTCACGACGGATGGGAATCGTGGCCGGACGGGCTCACGCTCCGCCCGTGCCGGGGAAATCCCCGGGCTCGTCCGGGGCGGCATTCCGGACGGCGGGCGTTCCGGACGAACCGGAGGTGCCGGAGGGCTGGTTCCCCGGGACGGGCTCTGCTCCGCGCGGGTCCGGCAGGCCGGCCAGGATGCGGTAGGCCACTGCAGGCACCGCCGTGGCTGTCACGTAGCTGAAGAAGCTGAGCAGTATCTGCACGGGGACGAAGGCCAGCCGCACCATGCCGGACTTCTGCGCCCCCATGGCCGAGGCCGCGAATTCCACCACCTGCCCGAGCACGCCGAAAAGCGCGGCGGTCAGGAAGACGCACGCGAACAGGCGCAATTTCCGGTGCGCGCCCAGGTTGTAGGCCCTGCCCAGCGACGGTTCGCGCTCCAGCGCAGCCGCCGGGTAGACCAGATTGAGCGGCGAGGTCAGGATGAAGAAGGCCAGCACGAGCACCACAGTGAGGGCCACTGCCAGGACGACCCTGGAAGAGTTGCCGTCCTGCGTGCCGGAGTGCGCCACCAGGAGCACCGGCAGGGCCGAGATCGCGATCCCAGCGAGCTGAATGAAGCCGACGATGATGGCGTAGGCCAGATATCTGAGGCCCACGGACGAAAACATGGTTTCCAGGTAGCCCACGGGCTCGACGCGCCCGGCCACGGCCAGCTGGTTGACCCGGATGGCGTAGGGGGTCCAGGCCACCAGGCAGAATATGGCGGCCGGGAGAAATCCCATCCACCAGTAGGGGAATCCCGCTCCGCCCGGAGGCTGCAACCACAGCCCCAGGCCGAAAGCGGCCCCCAGGGCAGCGGCGGACAGAAAGAATGGGATGAGCGCCCATTTGGAGAGCGCCCCGATATGCAGGCCGAAGACGGCCATGGCCTGGCCGATGGTGGAGAAAACGGGAAGATTGGGCATCTACGTCCGCCGGGTTCCGGTGTGGGGATTTTACGCATGGTGACGAAAATCCCCCGCCGCGTCAAACCCGGCGGAATATCTCTCGGCAGGCGATCATTGGCCGTAGAATTTCTTGCGGCGTTCCTTGGCCTTTTCCAGGAAGGCCGTGAACTTGTCCTGCTGCTCCGGTTCCAGCAGAGGCCGTATGCGCTCGGCTCCTGCCTTGAGGGCCACGTCCTCCCCCGAGATGCAGGGGATGCGCGACTCGCGTATGCGGGCCAGGGTGTCCTCGATGATGGGCCGGATCTCTTGCTTCTGTTTGTCGGAAAGCTTGAGGGCGAAATCCATGCGTTCCAGGAAGAAGCCCGCCGCACCCAGCTTGTCCATCCTGACGAGGGGGGCCAGACGCATCTTGCCGTAGAAGGCCATGGACACGCCTCCGGTCAGGAGTCCGGCCAGAAAGATTCCGATCGCCGCGAAAACGAGCCTGCGCTTGTTCATCTCCTCTCCTAGAACCCGGCCCAGGGATGCCCTGAGACCAGAAGGGACAACTCGGCGGTGTAGCCCGCCTGCCACAGCCATATCCAGGCCAGGCCGAGCCCCAGCGACGCCGCGCCGCCGCCCGCCATGAGCGGAACCGCCACCCGGCGCACGAACCAGCCGTCCAGGGCCTGTTCGGCGCGTTCACGCACGTGGGCCATCACCCGTCCGGCGAACCCGGGCGGAACGGCCGCCACGGGCCTTGAAGACACCACCTTGGCGCAGATGCGGTCCAACCTTTCCTTCATGGCCTCACTCCCTGACCCAGCAGGCTTTCGCACTTGCGGGCCATTTTCTTGCGGGCGCGGTGCAAGCGCACCTTCACCTTGGATTCGCCCCAACCCAGCATCTCGCCGATCTCGGCCACGTCGTATTCCTCGGCGTAGTAGAGCTCCAGGGCGATGCGGTCCTCCGGGCTCACTTCCTCCATCAGGGTCTCCACCAGCTTGGCGGCCTCCCTACGTTCGGTCATCTCCTCGAAGCGCCGGGAGGAATCCTCCAGCATGGCGTCTTCCAGCCAGGCCAGCTCCTCGGGGCTGGAGAAGTCCACGCCGCGCTCGGCCCGCCTGGAGTTCTCCCGCCAGAAGTCCGCCGAACGCCGCAGCGCTATGGAGGACAGCCAGGCCTTGAACCGTTCGGGCTCGCGCAGCTTGGAGAGGTTCTGGTAGGCGTCCAGCAGGGCCTCCTGGGCCGCCTCGGCCACTTCGCTGCGGGGCAGGTGGCGCGACAACAGGCGGAAGAGATGCTCCTGATGCGCGCGCACCAGCACCTCGAACGCTTCCGTATCTCCAGCCAGGACGCGCGCTACCGCTTTCGCGTCCCCCGAGGGGGTCATGCCCACGTGAGCCTCCGCCCAGTGTGTCGCCGCCGGTGCCCCCGGCGGTTACAGGAGGAAGTCGAAAAAAAATGGAAGCCCCCGCTCGGTCAGGATTCGTCCTTGACCGGCGCCTGGGCGGCCATGCCCCATTTGGCCCGCAAGTGCACGCGCCTAAGCGGCCTGACCAAGGCGAACACGGCGTGGCGCTTGGCGCGCAGTTCCTCGCGGGCGGCCTCGCGCTGGGCCTCCTCGCTGCCCTTGGGCTTGTACTTCACCTTGGCGCTCTGGAAGGCCACGGTGATCTTGTTCTCCTGCAGGAGCTGGTCGATGTCCGCGGCCAGCTCGGACTCCACGCGGTACTTGTCGCGGAAGTCGGCGATCCAGACGTAGAGTTCGAAGTCGAGACCCATCTTGCCGAACTGGCGCAGCATCACCGACGGTTCCGGATCCCTCAGCACCAGCTCGTTGGCCAGGGCGGCCTGCTCGAGGATCTTGCGCACCTTCTTGATCTTGGTGCCGGGCACCACGCTTACCGGTATGGTCAGGCGGATGCGCTTGTCCTGGTAGCTCCAGTTGATGATCTCGCCCTTGAGGAAGCTGGAGTTGGGGATGATGACCATGGAGTTGTCCAGGGTGCGCACGGTGGTGTTGCGCACGGACACGGCCACCACCTCGCCCAGGGTCTTGCCGGTCTGGACCACGTCCCCCTTCTTGATGGAGCCGCCAAACAGGATGATCAGGCCAGAAACGAAGTTGTTGATGATGTCCTTGAGCCCGAAGCCCACGCCCACGGACAGGCCCGAGGCGATCCAGGTGAGGCCGGTGAGCGGCAGCCCCAGGATGTGCAGCACCGCCAGCAGGAACGTAAGCCAGGTGACGTAGGAGAGAAGCGTGGAGAGGGTGTGGGCCAGGGCCTGGTCCAGGGCCTTGCCCGAGAAGGTGGCCCGGTCGAGCCCGGCCGGAACCCAGGCCAGCATGAGCCTGGCCGCGAAAAACATCAGCGCCATGACGGCCACCGCGTCCAGGGACACCTTGACCGGGCCGAGCGAGACCTCCAGGGCGAACACGTAATCCAGGAACCCTGGTCCGCCCATGAAGATGAGCACCCAGCTCAGGTAGGTGACGTAGAGCACGGTCACGGCCAGGGGGTAGACGTAGCCGGTCCAGATGCCGCCCAGCTCCTGCAGCCAGGCCTTGAGGGAACCCGCTGCCGCCCGCGTGAGCGTGAACATGAACCATGCCTGGGCCAGCACCACGGCCTGGGGGCCGAAGCCTGAAAGAGCGGCCAGGGAGAGCGCGGCGAGCGCGGCGCCGGTGCCCCGCGCTCCGGCCCTCCAGCGGTTCCATGCCGCCAGGGCCAGAAGGGGCGCGCCGCCCACGCAGAGCATCTCCGCCGGGATGTCGGCGGCCTGAGCCAGGCACCCGGCCACGTACAGGAGCAGCAGGAAGTCCAGTTGATTCCCCGCCTGCCTGTGCCGCACCAGGAGCACCGCTCCCCATGCCGCCACGCTGACCAACGCCAGGTTCAGCATGTGGCTCGCCGTGTAGGGGACCTCGAGCGTGACCAGGTACAGGGACACCCCAAACGACAGAAGCGGCCAGCCCAGACGCACGCGCCGCTCCTGTGAAACGCCCATGCGCCGCGCCGCGCCGGCTCCGGCAAAATACAGGAGCAGCCAGGCAGGCAGGCCGAACAAGGCGAGCTCAGTCCATTCGGTCCAGGCCAGCACCGGCAGGAGGAAACGGGGATAGTCCTCCCGCCAGGCGCCGGCCTGGTTCTTGAGCAGGGCGATTCCGTACCCGTCCAGGGGGGGATGGGTGCGCCGGAAATAGTGCTCGGTCAGCACGCGTATGTAGTCGGTCCTGAACTCGCCGCGCAGGCTGTCCAGGTTCTGGCGGAACTGGGCGAACTGGCCGATCTGGGCGTCCACTTCAGACTTGATCTCGTCCACGTCCTTCTTGATGGCCTTGAGCTTCGCCGTGGCCGGGGCAAGGGCGGCGATGGTCTCGTCGTTGTACTCGTTCTCGGGGCCTTTGCGCCTGATTTCCTTGAGGGTGGCGTTGTCCTCCTTGATGCGCGAGAGGTGCGCCCTGGCAAGGTCCAGGTAGTGTCCGCTCAGTTCGAAATCCCGCCTGATGCCGGAGGTGTGGGCCACGAGGGTCCGCAGGGCCCAGGGGGTTCTCCCGGCCACCCCGCGCAGGATCGACACCTGCGTGAGCTTGTTGTCCATGCGGGCCAGGCTCTGCTGGGCTTTGGCCATGATGTTCGGCAACTCCGCGCGTATGGCCTCCACCTCCTCGGCGCGGCGGTCTAGGTCGCGCTCGATGCCCTTGAGGACCTCCCTCCAGGCCACGCCGCCCTGGGCCAGGCAGGGGACGGCCCCGGCCAGAAAGACGCAGGCAGTGAGAACGGCAACGCTCAAGCGCCTCATGATCACCTCCAGTCCTTGATGGAGTCCAACATCGGCACGGGCCTGTCCATGAAACGGACGCGGAAGTCGTTCCCGGCGGGCCCCGTGAGGCCGAGCGGGAAATCGGCGGCGGGCAGTTCCACCGTGCCCACGGATCGCGCGTCCAGCGACGCCTCCAGCCACATGCGGTCGGCCGCGCGCGCGTGGGACCAGAGCTGCGCGTCCTCGCCGGAGAGCTCCACCTTGAGCATGAAATGATTCACCGGCCTGGAAAAGTCCAGCACCGCGGCGTGCTTTGCGAACATCTGGCTCCAGGAGGCCAGCCCGCGCCCGGTGAATTCCTCCAGGGGAGTGAAGGTCTGCCCCTCGTCGGTGGAATACGACAGGCGCACCACGTTTTTCCCGTCCGGGGAGCCCACCACGCGCGGATACCATTCCAGGCGCACCCGGCGCACGGGCAGAGCCGACACGAACCGGGCCGTGAACGAGCAGGGGCGTTCCTCCCGGCAGGTCAGGCCGCCGTCGTTGTCGGCGTCGGGGGAGGGTCGCAGGTTGTCCTGGGAGTCGAAGTCCAGGCCGGCGTAAGCCCCCTTGGAGAAGTCCGGCGACCAGATAAGCCTGCCCTCGCCGCCCGGGTTCAACATGAGCACCGAGCCGCGCGGCGCGG
Source organism: Fundidesulfovibrio terrae (assembly GCF_022808915.1). Classification (NCBI taxonomy): domain Bacteria; kingdom Pseudomonadati; phylum Thermodesulfobacteriota; class Desulfovibrionia; order Desulfovibrionales; family Desulfovibrionaceae; genus Fundidesulfovibrio; species Fundidesulfovibrio terrae. Next base: position 791,704 of record NZ_JAKZFS010000001.1, on the reverse strand, counting down.
CCACGGGGATGGCCAACCTGGAACCCGCCACGGCAAGCTCCGGCGCGTTCAGGCGCCCCGCGAGCACCACTCCCCGGGCCGTGAACGCGGTCCGGTTCGAGACGTCCCGCCGCGGCAGGGCGTCGGAAAACGCCAGCGGCGGATCATAGAACTCGGCGGCCACCGCTCCCGAGGAGTCCCGCAGTCGGTACACCGGGGCCAAACTCGGATGTTCCCGGCGGAAGCGGTCCAGGTCGTCCGGGGTTCCCAGGGATGTTCCCGGGGCGGACAGGCCCGCGACGGCCCCCTGGCCGGGAGCGAAGGCGTAGAGCCCATCCAGGCTGGCCGCGCCCGGCCGCCAGGGCCGCACGCGCCCGTTGGCCATGAGGGTCTCGAGTTCCAGCGCCGGCGGATCCGGCCGGGGAGCGCTTCCGGGCTCGCACCGCACATCGAGCTGGAAATCGTCCACGAAGAGGTAGCCTTCCTCCTTGCCGGGCGTGATGGAGAGGCGCACGGAGAATTCCCGCCCCCCGCCGGCGAACCCGGTCAGGTCCCAGGTCTTGGCCTCCCTGGCGCAGGCACCGTAGATGGGTATCTCCTCCAGGGGCTCGCAGGGCTGGCGGGACAGGGTTCCGTCCTTCGCGAGAAAGTCGTCCAGGGAGATCGCCCCCGCCTCTCGCAGGGACTCCGGGGACGCGCCCGCCGCGAGGCCGATCCTGGCTTCGGTGCGGCTGGACGGATGCCTCTTGTAGAGCACGCCCGTGACCTTGGCCGAGATGGACCGGACCCGGACGCCCTCGGGCAGAACGAACCGGTAGACCGCCTCGCCGGGCCTGGACCAGTCCGAGGGCAGGAGCACGCCGAGCCGCCGGTCCGTGGAGGCGTTTCGCAGCGAGTGCGCGTCCCGGCGCAGCGCAAGCCCGGAGAAGTCGTCGGAGTAGCGGAAGCGCCCCTGGCTGTCCGGCGTCACGGCCAGCGGGGAACGACCAAGTTCACCCCGCAGGCTGAGCTGCGTGCCGAAGGGGCCGAGCGTGAAGCTCTCGCGCCAGAGGTCCGGCTCCGGAAACCCGGCAATGCGCGAGTCCAGGGAGTTCTCCAGGGTCAGCACGCGGTGGTAGCCCGGGGCGGCCCTCTCGCCGGAAGAGGTGAACACCCCGGGGAGATACCAGTTCATGGCGAAGCGTTTCGTGGCCCGTTTCCAACCCTGCACGTCCAGGGAGTCCGCATCGCCCGCATGGGCGTACAGCCAGTAGGCCACGTCGCGGTCGTAGCTGATAGAGCGGGCGTAGTATTCGGGCAGGCGCAAGAGGCCCGGGGCGCTGGCCCACACGCACAGGAGGCCGCCCAGGGCCAGCCCGGCGGCCCTCTCGAACCGCTCGGGAAGGAGCCTCGGCAGGGCGTCGGCCCCCAGGCCCGCCGCCAGGACCAGAAAGCCGAACACGTTGTAGAAGTGGCGCGTGGACAGCGCCTCGCTCATTTCGGAGCGGCTGGTCAGGAGGGTGGCCGCGGGAAGCCCGGTCCACAGCGCCAGCAAAGCGAGTTCCCTGAAGCGGCGCACGGCCAGGGCCGCCACGCAGCCGGCCAGGGCCAGAAGCGGCAGACCGGCCCATCCCCAGGCCGGGGTCTCGAACACGTGGCTGACGAACCCGCCCGCGAACTCGAGGACCTTGGCGAGACTCATCCTGGCCATGGGGTCCGCTCCGGGATTGTAAAACATCTCCCGGATGAAGCCCACGGCCGGGACCCAGGGCAGGCACAGGGCGGACACGCCCAGGCAGGCCCAGGCGAAATGCCGGACGCGGCGCTGCCAGCCGGGCGCGCGGGCGATCGCCTCACCCGTCAGCACCGCCCCGGCGAAGGCGATCTGGGCGGCCAGGCTCGGAATTCCCAGGAAGGACGAATAGACCATGGCCGCGGCGCAGGGGACGAAGGCCCACCACAGGCGCGACCGCCCCCGGCACACGGCCTGGTAGAGAAAGTGCAGCGCCCAGACGGACGCGCCAAAATAGACGCCGTAGGTCTTGATGGACCTGGCCGCATCGATGGAAAAGAGCGACAGCGCCGCAAGCAGGGCCGAGAAAAGGCCGGCCCTCGCCCCGAACAGCCCTGCTCCCAGGCGGAAGAGGCCCACGATCGACAGCATCACCGCCGCGAAGCTGACCAGCCTCGCCGCCAGGCTCGTCCGGGACACGGCTAGGGCCGCATGGACGAGGGCGTACTGGAGCGGGGGCTGGTAGTCGTGGAAGGTCTCGGTGGGGCCGGAATACATCTGGGCGTGGAACATCCCGGCAAGCGGCATGAGCCCGCGGCTCAGGTTGAAGTAGTCGTCCTCCCACAGGGCTGCCCGGTCCAGCTGCCAGAGGCGCAGGCCCGCCGCCACGGCCAGCACGGCCACGAGCAGCAGAACGGACGTCTTCACGCTGAAATCTTTGCGATTCATATGCCCCGAGCTGTGACAAAGCCCGGCGGCGTTGTCAAAGCCTCTTGCCAGGGGGCCGCCCCGGGCTTAACCAATGCGGCGGGAGAGAGTCCGTAATGTCCTTGAGCAGCAATCTCGACCTTCTCGAAGCCATCGACGCCGGCATCCTGGTGGTGGACGTCGCGAGCTACGTCATCGAACATGCCAATCCCAAGGCATTGGAGCTTCTGGGACGCGCCGAGGGGGAGGTGGTGGGCCGGGCCTGCCACGGGCTGGAATGCCTTTGCGAGCCCGAGAAGTTCCCGCCCATGGACCTGACGGCCCAGCTCCCGCCCCAGGAGCGCATGCTCCAGGGGGCCGAAGGCACGCGCATGCCCGTGCTCATCTCGGTGCGGCCCCTGGACACCCCCAAGGGCCTCAAGAGCATCATCACCTTCACCGACCTCACCCCGCTCAAGCAGGCCGAGCGCAAGTATGCCTCCTTCTTCAAGAACGCCGTGGAGGGCGTGTTCCAGTCCACGGCGGACGGGCGCTTCATGGCCGTGAACCCGGCCCTGTGCGACATCCTGGGCTACGCCAGCCCGGAAGAGCTCATAGGTTCCCTCACCGACCTGCGCACCCAGCTCTACGTGGACCCTGCCGATCGCGACTACCTTCTGAACCAGCTGGAGGCCCAGGGACGCATCACCGGCTTCGAGACCCGCTTCCGGCGCAAGGACGGCGGGGTGCGCTGGATCAACACCAGCGCGCGCCAGGTGCGCGACCACAACGGCAGGCTTTTGTACATCGAAGGCCTGAACATCGACATCACCGAACGCAAACGCGCCGAGGAGGCTTTGCGGGAAGCGGAGACGTCGCTCCGGGAATCCGAGGAAAAGTTCCGGCGCACCTTCGACCAGTCCCCCATCGGGGCGGCCATGCTCTCCCTGGACTGGACCTTCATCCGGGCCAACGAGACTTTCTGCCGCATCACCGGCTACGAGGAGGAGGAACTCCTCGGCAAGAACATCATCATCCTCTCCCACCCCGACGACGTGGAGGGAGCCCTGGACCGCTCGGCCAAGCTGCGCGGCGGGATGATAGAACACTACGAGCTCGACAAGCGCTACATCCACAAGAGCGGCAAGGTGGTCTGGGTGCACCTCTCGGCGGGGCTGTTGCGCGACGCCTCCGGCAACCCCAGCTACTACCTGCCCATGGTGCAGGACATCACCGAGCGCAAGGAGGCCGAGGACAAGCTGGCACGCACCCAGGCCCGGCTCCAGGCCCTGCTCACCAGCTCTCCGGCGGTGATATACTCCCGCCGCCCCGTGGGCGAGCTGGAACTGACCTTCATCTCCGACAACGTGGAGGACCTGACAGGCTTCACCCCCGACGATTTCATCAAGGACCACGGCTTTTGGCTCTCGCGCCTGAACGCCGACGACGCCCCCATCATGGAGGCCGAGCTGCGCCTGCAGCTGGCCATGGGCCAGGGCACCCGCGAATACCGCTTCATCAACGCCCAGGGCCTAACCCGCTGGATACGCGACCAGTTCCGCCTGGTGCTCGACGACCTGGGACGCCCGGCCGAGATCGTGGGCTACCTGACCGACGTCACGGCGCGGCGCCTCATCAAGGAGGCGCTCGAATCCAGCGAGGCGCGCTACCGGGCCATCGTCGAGGACCAGACCGAGCTGGTCTGCCGCTTCCGCCCCGACGGCACCATCACTTTCGCCAACGCCGCCGTGGCCAGGTATTTCGGCAAGTCCAAGGAGGAGCTCCTGGGTTCGGTCTACATGGCCGGGCTGCCTCCGGACGAGGCCGAACTGCTGGAGCGCCACCTGAAATCCCTGTCGCCGTCCAACCCAGTAGGAGCCATCGAGTTCAAGCTGGACACCCCAGGCGGCGAGGAGCGCTGGCTGGCCCGCAACGACCACGCCCTCTTCGACCATCAGGGCAGGCTGATGGAATACCAGTCCGTGGGCCGCGACATCACCGAGCGGGTCATGGCCGAGCGGGCCTACGAGAAGGTCATGGACGAGAAGGAGCGCCTGCGCCTGAACCTTGAGGCCGTGTTCCGCTCCATCCCGGACGCCATCATCGTGGTGGACACCGAGATGAACGTGCTCCAGACCAACCGGGCCCTCTCCGAACTGTGCTGCATCGGCTGCGAGTCCGCCCACGGCAAGCATCTGCACTTGGTGGCCGGGCACTGCAAGCGGGCCTGCTTCGAGGTGATCTCCACCACCCTCAAGACCCGCGAGCCGGTGCAGGAGTACCGGGTGGAGTGCAAGGGCAACCGGCCGGGCCAGACCGTGGTCATCAACTCCTCCCCGCTCCTGGACCCGGAAAACAACTTCGTGGGCGCGGTGCTGGTCATACGAGACATCACCCGCCTGGCCGACCTGGAGAAGCGCCTCACCGACCTGCACGGCCACCGGGGGCTCATCGGCAAGTCCAAGGTGATGCGCTCCATCTACGCGGTGCTGGACCAGCTCTCCGAGGTGGAGTCCACGGTGCTGGTCACGGGCGAATCCGGCACCGGCAAGGAGCTGGTGGCCGAGGCCCTGCACTACGGCGGCCCCAGGGCCAAGAGCCCCCTCATCAAGGTGAACTGCTCGGCCCTGTCCGAAAGCCTTTTGGAGAGCGAGCTCTTCGGGCACGTGCGCGGGGCCTTCACAGGGGCCATCCGCGACAAGGTGGGACGCTTCGAGGCTGCTGAGGGCGGCACCATCTTCCTGGACGAAATCGGGGACATCTCCCCGCGCATCCAGCTGAACCTCCTGCGGGTGCTGGAGCGCAAGGAGTTCGAGCGGGTGGGCGACTCCAAGACACGCCGGGCCAACGTGCGCGTCATCGCGGCCACCAACGTGGACATGCTGGAGAAAATCCGCCAGGGCCTCTTCCGGGAGGACCTCTACTACCGCCTCAAGGTCATGGTGATCCACGTGCCGCCGCTGCGCGAGCGCACCGAGGACATCCCGCTTCTGTGCGAGCACTTCCTGGGGCTCTTCAGGGCGAGCTTCGGCAAGCACATCGCCCGGGTGGGCGAGGAGGTCATGCGCATCTTCATGACCTACCCCTGGCCCGGCAACGTGCGCGAGTTGCGTTCCGCGCTGGAGCACGCCAGCATCCTGTGCCCGGGCGGGGAAATCCTGCCCGCCCACCTGCCCCCGGAGCTCACGCGAGGTCCGGCCCCGCGCCTTGCTGTCCCCCAGCGCCACGCCAGCCCCGCCCCGGAGCGTTTCCTCCAACGGGGGCTCTCGCGCGAGGACATCCTGGAGGCCCTGGAGCGCTCGGCCAACAACCGGGCCAAGGCCGCGCGCCTTCTGGGCGTGGACCGGCGCACGCTCTACCGCAACATGGAAAAGTTCGCCATCCAGTAGCCTGGTTTTCCCTGCCCCACGCCGTGCCCCACGGGGGCGCGACGGCCTGAAAATGCGCCGCAGGAACTCCTCAGGCGGCCTTCCGGCTTCTCCGAGGGCATTTTTTGTCATCCGCATTCCCATTTTGCCACCGTTTCTGGCCGGTTAGCCCCCTCCCCCTCATTTTCTCCTGTTATTGTGGCGGACTCTGTGCTAACCTTTCAAAACAGACAGGTTCAGAACCTTTTCGAACCGGCGCCCTCCCCGCCGATACTCAACTTTCAAGGAGGATACGTACACAACCGACCGACTGCTTCTCGACCCGGACACCGGCGCGCCCGGTACTCTGCGGAGGTCCGCACCCAACGACAACAATCGTTTCAGCGCGATCCAGGAGACAGGAAAAATGGCAGGCAAAAAGATTTACAAGACTTTGTATTTCTGGGTTCTTTTCGGCATCGCCATGGGCATTCTCATCGGCTTCATTCCCCAGACCAAGCATTTCGCCTCCGGGCTCGAGCCCCTGGCCAAGACATTCATCAAGATGGTCAAGATGGTCATCGCTCCCATCATCTTCTGCACGGTGGTCACCGGCATCGCCAAGATGGGCGACATGGGCAAGGTGGGCCGCGTGGGCCTCAAGGCCATGCTCTATTTCTGGACAATGACCCTTTTCGCCCTGGCCATCGGCATGGTGGTGGTCAACTTCACCAAGCCCGGCGTGGGCATGGACGAGTACGCCGCCAAGATGCAGGCCGACGCCGCGCAGGTGAAGAAGGTCGAGGCGTACGCCGGCGAGACCAAGAAGCTCTCCACCGTGGAATTCCTCACCAACATCGTTCCGGATTCGGTGGTGGGCGCGTTCTCCAAGGGCGACATCCTCCAGGTCCTGTTCTTCTCCATCCTCTTCGGCACCGGCCTCTCCGCCCTGGGCGACAAGGCCAGACACGTCACGCAATTCATCGACGAGTTCGCCAAGGGCATCTTCAAGGTCGTCCATTACATCATGTACTTCGCGCCGTTCGGCGCGTTCGGAGCCATGGCCGTGGTGGTGTCCACCCAGGGGGCGGACGCGCTCCTGGCCCTGGGCAGGCTGATGATCGACGTCTACTCCACGTGCCTGCTGTTCATCTTCGTGGTGCTGTGGATCGTGTGCAAGCTGGCCGGGTTCTCCCTGTGGAAATACCTCAAGTACATCTCTGAGGAAATCCTCCTGGTGCTTGGCACCTCGTCCTCCGAGGCGGCCCTGCCCCGCATGATGGCCAAGATGGAGAACGCGGGCGCCGACCAGTCCGTGGTGGGCCTGACCCTGCCCATGGGCTATTCCTTCAACCTGGACGGCACCTGCATCTACCTGACCATGGCGGTCGTGTTCCTGGCCCAGGCCACCAACACCCCCCTGACCCTGGCCGACCAGCTCTACATGATGTTCGTCCTGCTCCTGACCTCCAAGGGAGCGGCGGCGGTCACCGGCGGCGGCTTCATCACCCTGGCCGCCACCATGGGCTCCGTGGGCAACATCCCCATGGCCTCGCTCACCCTGCTTCTGGGCGTGGACCGCTTCATGTCCGAAGCCCGCGCCATCACCAACCTGATCGGCAACGGCGTGGCCACCCTGGTGGTCGCCAAGTGGGAAGGCGCGCTGAACGAGAAGAAGCTCCAGACGGTGCTCGCGGGCAGCCTCTCCAACGGCTACGCCGACGACCCCGAGGACATGCTCATCGCCGAGCAGCCCAGCGGCAAGAACGACAAGGCCTAATTACCGAGCCTGCAAAGCGTAACGCGAGACCGGTCCGTATATGCCAGCCGTACGGACCGGTCTTTTTTGTCCCGTCCCCTTGTTCCGACGCCCCGACCATCACCGCACACATATGTGGCGCACGCCACACATGTGTGGCGTGCGCCACATGGTAGCGCCACACCACCGAGGGAGCACCCACTGCCTGCTCCCGTCCGCCCGCAAACCATAAACCCTCTTCTGCAAAGGACTTCCCAGGCGCCCACCCAAGAGGCGCAAACTGGCACGCTTATTGCCTCAAAGGGAAGTCGCCCGACAGGAACCAGCATCACGCAACCCTAACATGGTCTTTCGAGGCTGAGGCATTTCAGAGAACACCGCCCCCCTCCGGAACGTATCCGGCGGCGCGGCGGCCAAAGAGAGGTCGGTCGGAACATCCGTTTTCAACAGCAGTGCGACTCGAGGAGTGGGACAGTGGAAGGAAAGAAGTTTTACCAGACGTTGTATTTCCAGGTCATCGTGGGCATCGCCATCGGCATAACCCTCGGATTCTTCGCGCCCCATCTGGCCAAGGATCTCAAGCCGATCGGCACGGGCTTCATCAAGCTCATCAAAATGATGATCGCGCCCATCATCTTCGGAACGGTCGTCGTGGGCATCGCCAAAATGGGCGACATGAAGAAGGTCGGCCGCGTGGGCGTCAAGGCCCTGCTCTACTTCGAGGCCGTCACCACCCTGGCCCTGGTCATCGGCTTGGCCATGGTGCACCTGATCGCGCCCGGCAAGGGAATCAACGTGGACGTCTCCCAGCTGGACACCCACGGGATCGCCCAGTTCACCTCGGGCTCGAAGCATCTGAGCACCCTGGACTTCGTGATGAACATCATCCCCAACTCCGTGGTGGACGCCTTCGCCCGGGGTGAGATTCTCCAGGTGCTGCTGTTCTCGATCCTCTTCGGCTTCGGCCTGGCCCATATGGGCAAGCAGGGCGAGAAGGTGCTGCACTTCATCGACGAGTTCACCCACGGCATGTTCGTGGCCATCGGCTACATCATGAAGCTCGCGCCCCTGGGCGCCATGGGCGCCATGGCCTTCGCCGTGGCCAGCTTCGGCGGCGGCACCCTCACCGGCCTTCTCAAGCTCCTGGCGGGCGTCTACCTCACCGCCTTCCTGTTCGTCTTCCTGGTGCTCGGCACCATCGCCAAGCTGAACGGATTCAGCCTCTGGAAATTCATCAAGTACATCAAGGAAGAATTCTTCGTGGTCATGGGCACCTCCTCCTCGGAAACCGTGCTCCCCCGCCTCATGGCCAAGCTGGAGAACGCCGGGTGCGCCCAGTCGGTCGTGGGCCTGACCATCCCCACCGGCTACACCTTCAACCTGGACGGCACCAGCATCTACCTTACCATGGCGGCCGTGTTCATCGCCCAGGCCACCAACACCCCGCTCACCTTCGGGCAGGAAATGACCATCCTGGGCATCCTGCTGCTCACCTCCAAGGGCGCGGCCGCAGTGGCCGGCGGCGGCTTCATCTGCCTGGCCGCCACGCTCTCCACCGTGCCTACCCTGCCTGTGGCGGGATTGGCCCTGCTCCTGGGCGTGGACTGGTTCATGGCGACCTGCCGGGCGCTCACCAACATGATCGGCAACGGCGTTGCCACGATCGTTGTGGCCAACTGGGAGAACTCTCTTGATAAAAACCGGTTGAAATGCGTTCTGGACGGCGATTATGAACTGGAAGCCGAGCAGCCGGAAGAAGTACTCGTCATGGAACCCGCAGTCGGTTGCAACAAGACCGACGCCTAACTCAAGGGAGGAGGAAGTAAATGTCGATCCCGTCCATCGCCACCCACAAACCCGTGGTCAGCTGCAGGTGCGCGGCCTATCTGGACTGGTTCCAGATGCTGTCCGGCGCATGCCTGGTCATGTTCATGTGGGCGCACCTGTTCCTGGTCTCAAGCGTGATCATAGGCCCCGGCGTCATGAACGCCATCGGCCACTTCTTCGAAGCGACCGGCATGGCCCAGGTTGGCGGTCCCGCCATCTTCGCCCTGTTCCTCTTCCACTTCGTGCTGGCCGCGCGCAAGATCCCCTTCACCTCCAAGGAGCAGGGCGTCATGCTGGCCAACGCCAAGCGCATGCACCACTCCGACACCTGGTTGTGGGTCGTCCAGGCCGTCACGGCCATGATCATCCTCCTCATGGGCTCCATCCACATGTGGGTTGTGCTCACTGACCTCCCCATCACCGCGGCCAAGTCCGCCGCGCGCGTCCAGGGCGGCTGGTGGATGCTCTTCTATCTGGTGCTCTTGCCCATGGTGGAGCTGCACGTGGGCATCGGCTTCTACCGCATCATGGTCAAATGGGGCGTTATCGACAGCAAGGGGCGGTTCGGCTTCAAGAAGAAGGAGAACATGCTCACCGCCATCATGATCGGCATCGGCGTGCTCACGCTGCTGCGCTTCTGGTTCCTGGCAATCAAATAAGGATACCGACATGCAGATATTCCAAACCGACCTCTTGTGCATCGGCGCGGGCCTGGCCGGCGAGCGCGTGGCCATCGAGGCCGCGGACAACGGCTTCTCCGTCATCTGCCTCTCCCTGGTCCCGGCCAGGCGCTCCCACTCCTCGGCCGCCCAGGGCGGCATGCAGGCGGCGCTCGGCAACTCGGCCATGGGCGAGGGCGACTCCCCGGATGTGCACTTCGCGGACACGGTGAAGGGCTCCGACTGGGGCGCCGACCAGGAATGCGCCCGCATCTTCGTGGACACCGCCCCCATCGCCATGCGCCAGATGGCCTTCTGGGGCGTGCCCTGGAACCGCGTGGTGCCCGGCGAGGCCACCTACTACAAGGGCGGCAAGCCGTTCACCGCCTTCGAGAAGCCCGAGAACGAGGGCCTCATCCACTCCCGCAGCTTCGGCGGCACCGCCAAGTGGCGCACCTGCTACACCTCGGACGGCACCGGCCACGCCGTGCTCTACACCCTGGACAACCGCGCCGCCCAGATGGGCGTCGAAGTCCACGACAAGACCGAGGCCATCGCCCTGATCCATGACGGCGAGACCTGCATGGGCGCCATCGTGCGCTGCCTGAAGACCGGCGAGCTGCGTGCCTACCTGTCGCGCGCCACGCTGATCGCCACCGGCGGCTACGGACGCATCTACCGCGAGTCCACCAACGCGGTCATCTGCGACGGCGGCGGCCACATCGCCGCCCTGGATACCGGCGTGGTGCCCATGGGCAACCCCGAGGCCATCCAGTTCCACCCCACCGGCATCGTGCCCACGGACATCCTGGTGACCGAAGGCTGCCGAGGCGACGGCGGAACGCTCCTGGACGTGAACCAGTACCGCTTCATGCCGGACTACGAGCCGGACAAGGCCGAGCTGGCCTCCCGCGACGTGGTCAGCCGCCGCATGACCGAACACATGCGCAAGGGCCTGGGCGTGAAGAGCCCCTACGGCGACCACCTCTGGCTGGACATCCGCCACCTGGGCGAAAAGCACATCACCACCAAGCTGCGTGAAGTGCAGGAGATCTGCGAATCCTTCCTGGGCGTGGACCCGGTGCACCAGCTCATCCCCGTGCGCCCCACCCAGCACTACTCCATGGGCGGCGTGCGCACCAACAAGGACGGCGCGGCCTACGGCCTGAAGGGCCTCTACTCCGCGGGCGAAGCAGCCTGCTGGGACATGCACGGCTTCAACCGCCTGGGCGGCAACTCCCTGGCCGAGACCATCGTGGCCGGCATGCACGTGGGCGGCAAGGTGGTGGAGTTCCTCTCTGGCACCGAGACGGTCATCAAGACCGAATGCATGCGCGACGCCTACCGCAAGCAGGAAGACCGCATCCGGGCGCTCATCCACGGCACCAACGGCCGCGAGAACGTCTACGCCGTGCGCAACGCCATGTTCGACACCATCATGAAGGGCGCGGGCATCTTCCGTAACGGCGCCGACCTGCAGGAAAGCGTGGACAAGCTCTCCGAGATCCTGGTGCGCGCCCGCAAGGTGGGGCTCAAGTCCAATGGCCTTGGCGCCAACCAGGAGCTGGCCATCGCCCTCAAGATCGAAGGCATGGTCAAGCTGGCCCAGTGCGTGTGCTACGCGGCGCTGAAACGTACCGAATCGCGCGGCGCGCACACCCGCGAGGACTTCCCCGAGCGCAACGACCGCGACTGGCTGAACCGCACCCTGGCCACCTGGGCCAAGCCCGAGGATGTCCTGCCGACGCTCAACTACGAGCCCTCCACCACGGTGTTCGAGATTCCCCCTGGTGAACGCGGCTACGGCGGCGGCAAGATCATCCCCATGGACACCCCGCCCAAGGCCACGCCCAAGGGCAAGAAGGCCTAGGGAAGGCAAGGAGCATACAATGGCCAGAATGCTGAAATTCAATATATTCCGGTACAATCCGCAGGACCCCAACTCGGTCCCGCACATGCAGAGCTTCACCATCGATGAAACCGAGTCCATGACGCTCTTCATCGTGCTGAACCGCCTGCGCGAAGAACAGGACCCCTCGCTGCAGTTCGACTTCTGCTGCCGCGCCGGCATCTGCGGGGCCTGCGCCATGGTGGTCAACGGCCGCCCGGGCCTGGCCTGCCACACCAAGACCAAGGATCTCCCCGACGAGATCACCCTCATGCCCCTGCCCATCTTCAAGCTGGTGGGAGACCTGTCCGTGGACACCGGAACCTGGTTCCGCGCCATGTACAAGAAGATCGAATCCTGGTGCCACACCAAGAAGGTCTTCGACCCCACCGCCCAGGAAGAGCGCATGGACAACGCCGTGGCCGAAGCCATCTACGAGCTCGACCGCTGCGTGGAGTGCGGCTGCTGCGTGGCCGCCTGCGGCACGGCGCTGATGCGCGAGGACTTCCTCGGAGCCACGACCCTGAACCGCGTCGCCCGCTTCATGCTCGATCCCCGCGACGAGCGTACCGAGAAGGAATACTTCGACATCATCGGCACCGACGAGGGCATCTTCGGCTGCATGGGCCTCCTGGCCTGCCAGGACGTGTGCCCCAAGTACCTGCCCCTGCAGGACGTTCTGGGCAAGCTGCGCAAGAAGATGGCCTTCGCCGCCGTCAACAACTTCCTGCCCAGTTTCCTCAAGCGGGAGATCAACCTGTAGGTCCTTATTCAATCGGCTTCGCGGGCCGCACCACTGCCAAGGGATGCCCGCTTACGAGCCATGAACCGAGGGAGCGCCGGGGGAGAACACACCACCCCCGGGTCCGGTGGGGATTAGACCCCGGACGGGGCAGGGGGCTAAAAGCCCCCGCCCCGGCCCCCCAAAAAGGGAGATGCGATGCGTACGATTCCAGCGCAGACGATCATCGACAAGGTGGCCGAGATGTGCATCGCGGCCAACCGCGAACTCCCCGAGGACGTCCTGCGGACCTTCAAGGAACGCCAGGCCGCCGAGGAGAACCCGGCAGCTAAGGAAACCTTCCGCCAGCTTCTCGAGAACGCCGAGCTCTCCAGGGAGACCGGCCTGCCCCTCTGCCAGGACTGCGGCCTCGCCGTGTTCTTCGTGGAGATGGGCGAGGACGCCCACGTGGAGGGCATGAGCCTCCGCCAGGCCATCAACGAGGGCATGGTCAAGGGCTACAAGGAGGGATACCTGCGCAAGTCCTCCTGCGATCCCTTCACCCGCAAGAACACCGGGGACAACGGCCCCGCCATCATCCACTTCGACCTGGTCCCCGGCGACAAGCTGAAGATATGGATGATGGCCAAGGGCGGCGGCTCCGAGAACATGAGCCGGGTCATGATGTTCCCCCCGGCCGCCGGATGGAAGGGCCTTCGCGAGTTCATCATCAACCGCGTGGCCGAGGCGGGCCCCAACCCCTGCCCCCCCATCCTGGTGGGCATCGGCATCGGCGGCAACTTCGAGCTGGCGGCCATCAACTCCAAGAAGGCGCTCCTGCGCGACATCGACGACAAGCATCCCGATGCCGACATCGCCAAGCTTGAGGAAGAGGTCCTGGCCTCCATCAACAAGCTCAACATCGGGCCCATGGGCCTGGGCGGCAAGACCACCTGCCTGGGCGTCAAGATCATGGTGGCCCCCTGCCATCTGGCCAGCCTGCCCCTGGCCGTGAACGTGCAGTGCCACTCCGCGCGGCACAAGGAGGTCGTGCTCTAATGGCCGAATATACCCTGACGACCCCGCTCACCGACGCGGACATCGAGAAGTTGAAGTCCGGCGACGTGGTGTACATCACCGGCACCATCTACACCGGCCGCGACGCCGCCCACAAGCGACTGACCGATTCCCTGGACAAGGGAGAGGCCCTGCCCTTCGACCTCAAGGGCGCGCTGATCTACTACGTGGGACCGAGCCCCGCGCCTCCGGGACGCCCCATCGGCTCGGCCGGGCCCACCACCTCCTACCGCATGGACACCTACGCCCCCCGCCTGCACAGCCTGGGGCTCAAGGGCACCATCGGCAAGGGCAAGCGCAGCCCGGAAGTCAAGGACGCCATGGCCAAGTACAAGGCGGCCTATTTCGGCGCCACCGGCGGCGCCGGCGCGCTGCTGTCCCAGGCCATCAAGGCGGCGAAGGTCATCGCGTACGAGGACTTGGGCCCCGAGGCCATCCGCGAACTCACCGTGGAAAAATTCCCCCTGCTCGTGATAAACGATTGTCACGGCGGGGAACTTTACACCACGCCTAACCTGGAGGCTGCCCTGGCGGGCTAGCCGGTCCACCCGAGGGGGCCGGTCCGCCACACGCCAACCCGGCGGACCGGTCTTCCCGCAAGAGGGCGAACGCTCGCGCTTTTGCGGGAAGGCTTGACTCCCTTCTCCGAGGCTGGCTGGCAGGCATACAATGCCTTCGGGGATTGGCTGACAGGGTGTCTTGCATTCCGCGGCGCGCGCGGGGAAGCGTTTGGGAGGACGCCCCCCGCGCCGCCAAAAAGAGCCGCGTGGCTTTCTCCCCGCGCCGTTCCCGTGCTTGACCGGACGCTCTACCGGACGCACTTAGGAATGCGGGGAAACGAAAACCGCGAAGCTCCCACCGGCAAGTCCTACCGTCGCAGGAGGAATTGCCGCCGCCCTGACGAAGAGACCGCCCAAGGAGTTAGGAGATGCCAAGCAGGATTTTAAAGAAACGAAGCCTCATCCCGGGGCAGACCAGCGAGCTGACCCTGGAAGCGCCGCACATCGCGGCCAAGGCCAAGCCCGGAAATTTCGTCATTCTGCGCGTGTGCGAGGGGGGCGAACGCATCCCCCTGACCATCGCCGACACCGACAAAGAGGCCGGGACGATCACCATCGTCTATCTCGTTCTCGGCAAGACGACCGCCCATCTTGAAACCCTCAAGGAAGGCGAGGAAATCCTCGACCTCTGCGGCCCCCTCGGAAAGGACACCGACATCCACAAGCTGTCCGGCCCCGTGATCTGCGTGGGCGGCGGCACCGGCATCGCGGCCATGCACCACATCGCCAAGGGGCACCACATGGCCGGCAACCATGTCATCGCCATCATCGGCGCGCGCACCAAGGACCTGCTCCTGTTCGAGGACGAGCTCAAGCGCTTCTGTCCCGAGGTGCTGGTCTCCACCGACGACGGCTCCTACGGCCACAAGGGCCTGGTGACCGAGATCCTGGAAGCGCGCCTGAAGGCCGACCCCACCATCGGTGAGGTCGTGGCCGTGGGCCCCGTGCCCATGATGGCC
Source organism: Fundidesulfovibrio terrae (assembly GCF_022808915.1). NCBI lineage: Bacteria > Pseudomonadati > Thermodesulfobacteriota > Desulfovibrionia > Desulfovibrionales > Desulfovibrionaceae > Fundidesulfovibrio > Fundidesulfovibrio terrae. The sequence continues at coordinate 776,530 of NZ_JAKZFS010000001.1, read as the reverse complement.
GCGGTGGCCCGCACCACCAAGCCGTTCGGCGTCCATACCACGGTGAGTCTCAACTCCATCATGGTGGACGGCATCGGCATGTGCGGCGCCTGCCGGGTGAGCGTGGGCGGCAAGACCAAGTTCGCCTGCGTGGACGGCCCCGAGTTCGACGGACAGCTGGTGGACTTCAAGGAGCTCTCCAGCCGCCTTTCGGCCTTCAAGGTCATGGAACAGATTTCCTACGAGGAGTTCAAGAAGAGCCATGTCTGCAAATGCTCCTGCCGATAACAAGAAGGTGAAGACTCCCCGCACGCCCATGCCGGAACAGCCGGCCGCCGAGCGGGTGAAGAACTTCCAGGAAGTGACCCTGGGCTACACCCCGGAGATGGCCGCCATCGAGGCCAGCCGGTGCATCCAGTGCAAGAAGCCCCTGTGCCGCAAGGGCTGCCCGGTGGAGATCGACATCCCCGGCTTCATCAAGCAGATCGTCGCGGGCGACCTGCACGAAGCCTACCGGGTGCTGCGCGAAACCAACTCCCTGCCCGCCGTGTGCGGCCGGGTCTGCCCCCAGGAGACCCAGTGCGAGGGTTCCTGCATCCTGGGCAAGAAGGGCGAGCCCGTGGCCATCGGCCGCCTGGAGCGCTTCGTGGCCGACACCTACATGGCCTCCGACGCCTGCGAACAGCTCACCGGCGACCACGCCTGCTCCCTGGAGCGCGAGGGCCTCAAGGTGGCCTGCATCGGGGCCGGGCCGTCCAGCCTCACCGTGGCCGGATACCTCTCGGCCCAGGGCATCAAGGTGCACGTGTACGAGGCCCTGCACGAGCTGGGCGGCGTCCTGGTCTACGGCATCCCGGAGTTCCGCCTGCCCAAGGCCATCGTGCGCAAGGAGATCGACGCCATGCGCGCCCAGGGCGTGGAGTTCCACACCAACTGGGTGGGCGGCAAGACCATCACCGTGCAGGACCTCCTGGACCAGGGCTTCAACGCCGTGTTCATCGGCGTGGGCGCGGGCCTGCCCAAGTTCCTGCGCGTGCCCGGCGAAAACCTGATCGGCGTGTTCTCCGCCAACGAATACCTCACCCGGGTGAACCTGGGACGGGCCTACAACTTCCCCGAGCACGACACCCCGGCCTACACGGGCAAGAACGTGGCCGTGTTCGGCGCGGGCAACGTGGCCATGGACGCCGCGCGCACGGCCAAGCGCCTGGGCGCGGAGCGGGTCATGATCGTGTACCGCCGCACCGAGAAGGAGATGCCCGCCCGCCTGGAGGAGCTCCACCACGCCAAGGACGAGGGCATCGAGCTCATGTGCCTGAACGCCCCCGTTGAGCTGGTGGGTGACGAAAAGGGCTGGCTCAAGTCCCTCACCGTGCAGAAGATGATGCTGGGCGAGCCCGACGAGTCCGGCCGCTGCAGCCCCATCGCCTGCGACGGGGAGTTCTGCGAAATCCCCTGCGACATGGCCATCATCGCCGTGGGCACGGGCTCCAACCCCCTGATCGGGCAGTCCACCCCGGGACTTGAGCTCAACAAGTGGGGCTACATCGTCATCAATGAAGAGACGGGTGAAACGTCCATTCCCAATGTGTTCGCGGGCGGCGACATCGTCACCGGCGCGGCCACGGTCATCTCGGCCATGGGAGCGGGACGGCGCGCCGCAAAGGAGATCGCCAGGCGGCTCATAGGCTAAAAGCGTAACGGGACGGCCTCTCCGGACCGCCTGGCGAGGATGCTAGGCGAGCGGGCGAGAGCGAACGGCATGTACGACGGGTGGTCCGTCGGCATGTCTTCGATCCGCGCCAGGCGTTTCCGAGGGGTCGTCCCGCCCGAAAAGGGACAGTCTAAACGTACATCTGTCCAGTCTTGCATGCCGCCCGTTCCTCTCAAAGGACTTGCGGTGGATTTGCCATGACTGTAAAGAATACGTCCCCACACACTGGACGCTTCAAGCAAGCATCTTATCCTTAAACAGAGGTTGAGTTGGGCCTATGAACGTCATCTCTCTCACCGCCTCCCGGGACCTGGATTTCATCGCCCGGGTGGAGAAGGAATCCGGACAGAAGGTGAGCCTGTGCTACCAGTGCGGCAACTGCACCGCCGGTTGCCCCTACACCTTCGTCTACGACATCCCCGTCCACCAGGTCATGCGGCTTCTCCAGGCAGGGCAGAAACAGACCCTGCTCTCTTGCCGCTCCATCTGGCTGTGCGCCACGTGCCAGTCCTGCACCACCCGCTGCCCCAACAACATCGACGTGGCCCACGTCATGGACACGCTGCGCCACATGGCCCGGCGCGAGGGCCAGGACACCGAATACGGGGTGAAGTCCTTCGTGGACAGCTTCCTGGAGTCGGTGGAGAAGAACGGCCGGGCCTTCGAGATGGGCCTCCTGGTGAGTTTCATCATGAAGACCGGACGCTTCTGGACCGACGTGGACCTGGCCCCCAAGATCCTGCCCAAAGGCAAGCTTTCACCCCTGCCCCACAAGGTGAAGAACCCGGCGGCCATCGCCAAGATATTCGAGCGGTTCCGGCAGGAGGGCCACAAATGAGCACGCGGCTGCGTTACGCCTACTATCCCGGATGCTCGGGCCTTGGCACGTCCAAGGAATACGACACCTCCACCCGCGCGGTCTGCCAAGCCCTGGGCATGGAACTGGTGGACATCCCCGACTGGAGCTGCTGCGGCTCCTCCCCGGCCCACACCGTGGACCACCGCCTCTCCAGCGCCCTGGCCGGGCGAAACCTGGCCCTGGCCGAGATGCTGGAAGACGTCCGCGCCATCATCACCCCCTGCCCCAGCTGTCTGACCAACCTGAAGACCGCGGCAGTGCGGATCAGGAAACCCGAGTTCGCCGCCGAGGTGAACAGGCTTTTGGACAAGCCCGTGAGGAACACCCTGCCGGTCAAGTCCGTGCTGCAGGCCATCATCGAGGACGTGGGCGTGGACGCCGTGCGGCCCAAGGTGTTCAAGTGGCTCACGGGGCTGAAGCTCGCCCCGTACTACGGCTGCATCATGAACCGCCCGCCCGAGATCATGGAGTTCGACGACCACGAGAACCCCGTGGCCATGGACCAGCTCATGGAGGCCGTGGGGGCCGAACCCGTCGCCTTTCCCCTCAAGGTGGAGTGCTGCGGCGCGTCCTACGGCGTGGCCCGGCGCGACATCGTGCAGACTCTTTCGGGCAAGCTCTTGGACATGGCGGCGCTGAACGGCGCCGACGCCATGGTCACGGCCTGCCCCCTGTGCCAGATGAACCTGGACCTCAGACAGGACCAGATCAACTCGGCCAACAAGACCAGCCACAACATGCCGGTGTTCTACTTCACCCAGCTCCTGGGCCTGGCCCTGGGGATCGGCGAGAAGGACCTGGGCCTCTCCAAGCTCTGCGTGAGTCCCAAGGCGCTCTTGGATTCACTGGAAGCCAGGGCGGAGAGGAAGGCTGGATAAGATCAGGAAAAGAAAGGCGGAAAAGATGCCTCCGGCGGCCAAAGGGAGTTCCTCCCTTTGGAATCCCGTTTAGGGGGCTTGGCAAAATGCCAACCGACGTCGGACGGGACCGGCCCGTCAGGAGAGCGGTGAGAATATGAAGATCGGAGTTTTCGTCTGCCATTGCGGCTCCAACATCGCGGGCACCGTGGACGTGGTGAAGGTGGCCGAGGCCGCCAAGGCCATGCCTGAGGTGGCCTTCGCCTCGGACACCATGTACGCCTGCTCGGAACCGGGCCAGGAAGGCATCGTCCGCGCCATCAAGGAAAAAGGCCTGGACGGCGCCGTGGTGGCCTCCTGCACCCCGCGCATGCACGGCCCCACCTTCATGCGCACCGTGGCCCGCGCGGGCCTTAACCCCTACATGTTCGAAATGGCCAACATCCGCGAGCACGTCTCCTGGATCGGCAAGGACAAGGGGGCCAACACCCGCAAGGCCATCGACCTGGTGCGCATGGCCGTGGCCAAGCTGGCCCAGAACAAGCCGCTCTACCCCAAGAGCTTCGCCATCAACAAGCGGGTCATGGTCATCGGCGGCGGCGTGGCCGGCATCCAGGCCGCCCTGGACTGCGCCGACGGCGGTCTGGAAGTGGTGCTCGTTGAGAAGACCACCTCTATCGGCGGCAAGATGGCCAAGCTGGACAAGACCTTCCCCACCGTGGACTGCTCCAGTTGCATCCTCGGCCCCAAGATGGTGGACGTGGCCCAGCACCCCAACATCACGCTCTACGCCAACGCCGAAGTGGACGACGTGTTCGGCTACGTGGGCAACTATCAGGTGGAGATCCGCCGCAAGGCCACCTACGTGGACTGGAAGAACTGCACCGGCTGCGGGGCCTGCATGGAAAAGTGCCCCAGCAAGAAAAGCCCGGACCCCTTCAACGAGAACGTGGGCAAGACCACGGCCATCAACATTCCCTTCCCCCAGGCCATCCCCAAGAAGGCCGCCATCGACCGGGCTTCCTGCATCCGCTTCAAGACCGGCAAGTGCGGCGTCTGCGCCAAGGTCTGCCCCACCAAGTGCATCGACTACGAGCAGCAGGACGTCATGGTCACCGAGGAAGTGGGGGCTATCATCACGGCCACCGGCTACGACCTCATGGACTGGACCGTCTACGGCGAATACGGCGCGGGCCGCTACCCGGACGTGATCACCTCGCTGCAGTACGAGCGCATCCTTTCGGCCTCCGGCCCGACGGGCGGGCACATCAAGCGCCCCTCCGACGGCAAGGAGCCCAAGACCGTGGCCTTCATCCAGTGCGTGGGCTCGCGCGACAAGTCCGTGGGAAGGCCCTACTGCTCGGGCTTCTGCTGCATGTACACCGCCAAGCAGGCCATCCTCACCAAGGACCACATCCCGGACAGCCAGTCCTACGTGTTCTACATGGACATCCGCGCCCCCGGAAAGATGTACGACGAGTTCACCCGGCGGACCATGGAGGAATACGGCGCGCAGTACATTCGCGGGCGCGTGTCCATGGTCTACCCCAAGGGCGACAAGATGATCGTGCGCGGCGCCGACACCCTGGCCGGAACCCAGGTGGAGGTCGAGGCCGACCTGGTGGTGCTGGCCGTGGGCGCCGAAGGCGCGGCGGGCTCGGCCCAGCTGGCAGAGAAGCTTCGCATCTCGTACGATTCCTACGGATTCTTCATGGAAGGGCATCCCAAGCTCAAGCCCGTGGAGACCAACACGGCCGGGGTCTACCTGGCCGGGTGCGCCCAGGGGCCCAAGGACATCCCCTCCTCGGTGGCCCAGGGCAGCGCGGCCGCGGCCAAGGTGCTGGGGCTCTTCTCCAAGGACCAGCTGCAGAGCGACCCGCAGGTGGCCAAGGTGGACCTCAAGCGCTGCGTGGGCTGTATGAAGTGCGCCATGACCTGCCCGTTCGGGGCCATCAAGGAACTCGAGCAGCGCGGCGAGATGAAGGTGCAGGTCATCGAGACCGTGTGCCAGGGCTGCGGCCTGTGCACCTCCACCTGCCGCCAGGGAGCCATCCAGCTCCAGCACTTCACCGACAACCAGATCCTGGCCGAGATCAACGTCCTGCTCGAAAACCAGCTTGAGGAGGCCTAGGCATGGACAAGGAATTGCGCATCGTAGGCTTTCTCTGCAACTGGTGCTCCTACGGCGGGGCGGACACGGCGGGCGTGGGCCGGTTCATCCAGCCCACGGACCTGCGCATCATCCGCCTCCCGTGCTCGGGGCGCATCGATCCGCTCTTCGTGCTGAAAACCCTGATCGGCGGCGCGGACGGCGTGCTGGTTTCGGGCTGCCACCCGCGCGACTGCCACTATTCCGAGGGCAACTACTACGCCAGGCGCCGCCTGGAGGTGCTCAAGCGTTTCCTTCCGGTCATCGGCATCGACCAGGGGCGTTTCGAATACACCTGGGTCTCGGCCTCGGAAGGCCAGCGCTGGCAGCACGTGGTCACCACCTTCACCAACCAGATCCACGCCCTCGGCCCCATCCAACGCATCGGCAAGGACGCTCAGGCTAGGGCCTGCGCCTTCGGCAGAACCCTTGAAGTGGACATCCCGGCCTAGGCGGAGGACATCATGCCAGTACTTGAAGAACTCAAGGCCCAGATAGCCAGGCGGCTCCCCGAGCTCGACATGGTCATCGGCTGGGGCCACGGATACGACTGCCTGCACCGCACGCCCGTATTCATCGAAAACGCGGCGGACATCGAGAAGCTGGTCTTCGACCCCCTGTGCGTGCACAACCTCTCCACCTATCTCACCCGCTACGGCAGCGGGAAAAAGATCGGCGTGGTGGTCAAGGGCTGCGACAGCCGCTCGGTGGTGGAACTTCTGCAGGAAAAGCTCATCAACCGCGACAACATCGTGGTCTTCGGCCTGCCCTGCGAGGGCGTGGCCGACCTGGGCAAGGTCAAGCGCGCCCTGCAGGAACAGAACCTGGACATGGGCCGCGTGAAATCCGCCACCGTCGAGGGCGGCAAGCTCATCCTGGCCGTTTCCGGCAAGGAGGTCGCCCTGGCCCTGAATGACGTGCTGGCGGACAAATGCGGACGCTGCCGCTACCACAACGCCGTCATCCACGACGAATTCGCCGGAACCCCGGTGGAGGGACAGGCCCAGGACGCCTACGAGGACCTGGCCGCCTTCGAGAACCAGACCCTGGAAGAGCGCATGGAGTTCTGGCGCGGGCAGATGGAGCGCTGCGTGCGTTGCTACGCCTGCCGCAACGCCTGTCCCATGTGCGTGTGCCGCGACCACTGCATCGCCCAGAGCCGCGACCCCAACTGGGTGAGCCAGGGCGACGGCCTGGAGGAGAAGTTCTTCTTCCAGATGATCCACGCCATGCACCTGGCCGGGCGCTGCACCGAGTGCGGCGAGTGTGAGCGGGCCTGCCCCGTGGACATCCCCCTGCTCCTGCTCAAGCGCAAGCTGGGCAAGGAGATCCAGGAATTGTTCGACTACCGCGCCGGAACCGAGCCCGAGGTCAAGCCGCCGCTTCTGGCCTTCAAGGTCGAGGAAGACAACATCAACGAGAGGGGCTGGTGATGGCCGCCAAGTTTCTTCCCGCGGACAAACTGAACGAGTGGATCGCCGAACTGGCCGAATCGCGCCGGGTTCTCGTGCCTGTCACGGAGCAGAACGCCGTGGTGTTCCGCCCCTATGCCAAGGACACCGAGCCCGTGTTCGGCCGCCAGGCCAACGTGCCGCCCAAGGCCAGCATCTTCCCGGCCTCCGAGCGGCTCATGGCCTTCACCTACGTCAAGAACCCCGAGGACCTGGGCCAGGTGGCCGTGGAGGTCCAAGAAACCATCGAGCCCGAGCCCACGGTGGTTTTCGGCGCGCGCCCCTGCGACGCGCGCGGCTTCACCGTGTTCGACCGGGTGTACGACGGCAAGAAGGTCCAGGACCCCTACTACAAGGCCCGGCGCGAAAGCACCCTCTTCGTGACCATGGCCTGCGACGATCCGGAGAACGCCTGCTTCTGCCACTGGGTGGGCAGCTCGCCCTCGGACCCGGAAGGCTCCGACGTGCTCCTGACCCCCCTCGAGGGCGGCTTCCTGGTGGAGGACGTGTCTAAGCGGGGCAAGGAGTTGCTTTCGAGCAAGCTCCTCTCCGACGGCTCCAAGAAGGTCAAGGAGGCCCGCGCCGCTCACGCCGCGGCCCTGGCCGCCCTGGGCGAGGCATGGAGCCCGGCCGAGGCCCCGGCAAAGCTCATCGAGAAGTTCGATGACATGGGCTTCTGGGAACAGGTTTCCGCCAAGTGCATCAGTTGTGGGGCCTGCACCTACCTGTGCCCCACCTGCTACTGCTTCAACGTCACCGACGAACGCAAGGGCATGCGCGGCGAGCGCATCCGCACCTGGGACAACTGCATGTCCTTCCAGTTCACCCTGGAGGCCAGCGGCCACAACCCCAGGCCCACCAAGGCCCACAGGCTGAAAAACCGCGTCGGCCACAAGTTCAGCTACTACCCGGACATCCACGGCGGGGCCATCGCTTGCTGCGGCTGCGGCCGGTGCATCAAGTTCTGCCCCGCCAGCGTGGACATCCGCGAGATCGTGCGCCTGTCCGTGGAACGTCCCGTAAGCAAGCCTGAAAAGCAGTAGGGAGCCATACTCCATGACTTCAAATCCCTATCTCCCCGAGATCGCCACCGTGGTGGAGACCATCCAGGAAACTCCCACCATCAAGACCTTCCGCGTGAAGCTGAACAACCCCGAGCGCATGAAGGCGTTCAGCTTTCAGCCCGGCCAGGTGGGCCAGCTCTCCGTGTTCGGGGTGGGCGAATCCACCTTCGTCATCAACTCCCCGCCCACGCGCATGGACTATCTCCAGTTCTCGGTGATGATGGCCGGGGAAGTGACCTCCAGGCTGCACTCGCTGAACGCAGGCGACCAGGTGGGCGTTCGCGCGCCGCTTGGCAACGCGTTTCCCGTCGAGGCCATGAAGGGCAAGAACGTGGTGTTCGTGGGCGGCGGCATCGGCATGGCCCCGCTACGCACGCTGCTTCTGTACATGCTGGACAAGCGCAAGGACTACAAGAACATCACCCTGCTCTACGGCGCGCGCAGCCCCGAGGACATGGCCTTCCGCTACGACCTGGACGACTGGACCACCCGCAAGGACATGACCACCGTGCTGACCATCGACCGGGAATCGCCGGGCTGGCAGCACAAGGTGGGGCTCATCCCCAACGTGCTCCTTGAGATGAACCCCTCGCCCAAGAACACCGTGGCCGTCACCTGCGGCCCGCCCATCATGATCAAGTTCACCCTTCAGGCCCTTCTGAAGCTCGGCTTCAAGGACGACCAGATCATCACCACCCTGGAGAAGCGCATGAAGTGCGGGGTGGGCATCTGCGGACGCTGCAACATCGGCACGAAATACGTGTGCGTGGACGGCCCCGTGTTCACCTACGCCCAGCTCAAGGAGCTCCCCAACGAGCTGTAGGGCCGCCGCTGCGGCGCCACGCCCCTGGAATCATGCGCATCGAGCGACACACGCCCGCCTGTTCCGGAGCCTTCCGAACGGCACCGGACGGCGGGCGTTTGCTTCGGGATCGCCACCGCAGCCGGGATGACGAGACGCTTTTTTTATGCAACACTAAATACATGAATCGCTGAACATTCATTCTCCCAAATGGGTGTGCGGTTCGCGTTGAAAGCCGGGCGCAAGCCCGTATCGCCTGCCAGGACGTTCCGCTCGGGTATGGTTTGAACGCCGCCATCAGGCGGCCCCGTGCATCTCATACGTGGAGGTCTTGCCATGAGGCTGACGTTGAAGGCCGCTTTCCTCGCCCCTGTGTTGCTTGTCGTCACCGCCGGGCTGGCCGGGCTTGTCTGGTTGGGAGCCAACGCCACCCGCGACTCCGCCCTGGCCATGATGCGCTCCGACCTGCCCACCATCGCCCAGGCCATCGTCAAGGACGTCTCCGACTCCATGCGCTTAAAGACCCAGGCCCTCACCACCTGGACGGATATCGCCGTGGTCAAGGCGTCGGCCGCGGGCACCGGCGACCAGGAGTCCTTCCAGAAGCGCATGAGCGCGACCGTGACGGGCATGAAGGAGCTGGGCATCGACTACGTGAGCCTCTACGACGCCAAGGGGGACCTGGTGGGCTCGAGCCTCCCCGGCTCCCTGGCCAAGGCCAACATGGCCGACCGCGACTATTTCAAGGCCGTCACCTCCGGAGGAAAAACGTCCTTCATTTCCAAGGCCATCGTCAGCCGCATCTCCAACAAGGAGGTGCTGGTGGTGGCCGTGCCGGTCAAGTCGGCCGAAGGCCAGATCACGGGCGTGCTCACGGCGGCCGTGGACCTCAAGGCGCTCACGGGCGCGGTGTCCTCCACCAAGATCGGCTCCACCGGGCACGCGCTCATCTTCGAGCCGGACGGAACGGCCATCGCCCATCCCGATCCGGCCCAACTGCTCAAGGCCGATTCCTCCAAGAACGATCTCGTGCAGCAGGCCCTGGCCACCAAGGGCGACGCCCTGCTGACCTCCGCCGACGGACGCCTGGCCGCCGTGGGCAAGGACCCCTTCACCGGATGGACCTACTGCGTGCTGGCCCCCATGGAGGACATGTTCGAGCAGGTGCGCGGCTCCATCAACCGTCAGGCCCTGCTGGCCGCCCTGGTGACAGTGGTGCTCACCGTCGCCATCTGGCTTCTGTCCGTGAAGGTGGTCACCAGCCCCCTGACCCGCTGCCTGAACTTTGCCAAGGCCGTGGCCGGGGGAGATCTGAAGAAGGAAATCCAGACGGAGACGGTCTGCGTGGAGCTCAACGGGATGTCCCTTGCCCTGGGCGAGATGGTCTCCACTCTCAAGGCCAACCTGGCCAGCATCGCGGAAAAGGAAAGCCTGGCCCAGGCCGAGGCCGAAAAGGCCCAGGAGGCCCTGCGCCAGGCCGAGGAGGCCGGGTGCAAGGCCGAACGCTCCCGCCTGGAGGGTCTCCTGGAGGCGGCATCCCTGCTGGAGGGCGTGGTCAAGGGCGTGAACGATTCCTCGGAAATCCTGACGAGGCAGATGGACGAGGCCGTGCAGGACGCCCAGACCCAGCAGGACCGCACCTCCGAGACCGCCACGGCCATGGAAGAGATGAACGCCACGATCCTGGAGGTGGCCAGAAGCGCCCAGGATGCGGCTTCCCAGACCGGGCTGGCCAGCGAAAAAGCCAACGGGGGCCGAAGCCTGGTGGAGCAGGCCGTCACCGCCATCTCGGGCGTGGACTCCCTGGCCGGGGAACTCAAGAACGCCATGGACGCCCTGGCCACCCAGACCAAGGCAGTGGACCAGGTGCTCACCACCATCTCCGACATTGCCGACCAGACCAACCTGCTGGCCCTGAACGCCGCCATCGAGGCCGCCCGCGCGGGCGAGCACGGGCGCGGCTTCGCCGTTGTGGCCGACGAGGTGCGCAAGCTCGCCGAGAAGACCCAGACCGCCACCAAGGAGGTCGGGGCCACCATCGCCTCCATCCAGGGCGGAACCCAGGACAACGTCCAGAAGGTGGAGCGCATGGCCGGAGCCGCCACCCAGGCCAGCTCCCTGGCCAGGAACTCCGGCGGGGCCCTGAACGAGATCGTCTCCCTGGTGGAGACCGCCTCGGACCAGGTGCGGGCCATCGCCACGGCCAGCGAGCAGCAATCCGCAGCCAGCGAGGAGATCACCCGCTCCGTGGACGAGATCCGCGAGTTGGCCGGACGCATCTCCCAAGGCATGACCCGCTCGGAGGAGACCCTGCGCGAGCTGGAATCCCAGAGCGAGTCGTTGGAGCAGGTGATCGGGCAACTGCGCGGCAACCAGCTGGAAGCGTAAGGTGACATGCTGGCGGAGATACTCGAATACCTGGCGACCCCATGCCCGCCGTGGGGACGCTCCCTCGGGTACCTGAAGGAATCCATAGCCATTTCAGCCAGGGCGCGGCGATGCCGGGCCGCCTGGCGCGAGCATCTGGAAAACTGCCGGGCCGCCGTGCTTGAGGCGGCCCGGACCTGCCCGGTTCGCGGCACCGCCGTGGTCCTCGGCTCCGGGGCGATCCTGGACATTCCCGTGGAGGAGCTCTCCGCCATGTTCGGGCGGGTGGTCCTGGCGGACCTGGTCCACCCATGGACTGCCCGGCTTCGCGTACGCAAGCTCGCGGGCGTCCAGCTGGACAGCGTGGACGTGACCGGCGCCCTCTCCGACGTGGCCGCCGGTCGCATGCCCGTCCCCGCCACGCCGGACCTCTACCGGAACCTTGCTCCCGACCTGACCGTCTCGGCCAACATCCTCTCCCAACTGGCCCTTCTGCCTGTGAAGCGCCTCAAGGCCGCCGGAAAGCACACGCCCGAGGACCTGGCCGGGTTCGCCGCCCGGCTCCAGTCCGCGCATCTGGAGTGGCTGCGCGGCTTGCCCGGAGTCGTCTGCCTGCTCACCGACACTTCCTGGAACGACGGCGTCCGCGAAGGCTCCCTGCTGGAAGGAATCGACCTGCCCGAGCCGCTACGCGCCTGGACCTGGAACATCGCCCCCCGCCCCGAGGCCTACCCGGACCGGGACGTGTCCCACCGGGCGGGCGCGTTCGTCCTCTCGCGCCCCAGCTGACTTTTTTCCGCCTTTTTCCCACATAGCGCTATGTGGGTATACTTCCGCCAACGCCTGGAGATAATGCCCCCGACCCTGGCAAGGAGGGTACGTGGCAAAAGTCTCCGTGAAACAGCAAAACATCTCCCCGGCGGTCATCGCCTTCGACGGCGGGCTCAACCTTGCCGACAATCCGGACGCCCTGGCCGAAAACCAGCTGGCCGACGCGTCCAACATGTTCTACCCCGACGGGCGCACCATCCTGACCACGCGGCCGGGGTTGGTCCACGCGGCCGGTCCGCCCCGCGGCGGGGCGGGCATCGTCAAGCTGCACTGGTTCGAGAAGGACGCCCTCACCGGCATGCTGGTGGCCGCCACCGCAGACGGCAAGCTCCACCGGCTGGACGAATCCGGCCAATCCCCGACCTGGAAACAGTTCGCCGAACTGGACCAGGCGGACATGGTCCCGAGCCTGGCCACCTTCCACGGCAAGCTCATCATAGCCGACGGCGGCCCGCACCTGCGCTCCTTCGACGGCGAGGCCCTGTCCACCCTGGCCGGGTCGCCTTCGGCCACGGCCGTGGTGGAGATCGGCGGACGCCTCGCGGCCAACTCCGCCCAGGACATGGACGGCGTGGCCTTGTCCGGCCCCTACGACGAGACCGATTGGGACATCGACCAGGGCGGGGCGGTGTTTTTGCGCGCCGGATACGGCGACGGGCTGCGCGTCACCGGCTTCGGGGTCATCGGGCAGGACCTGATCGTGTTCAAGTCGGGCGATTCGGGCAAGCGCATCATGCGCCTGCAGACCGCCGGGGCGAGCTCCGGCTGGTCGCTCAGCCAGCTGTCCAAGAACCTTACCGCCCACAGCGGGCACGCCGTGGAGTTCGTGGGCAACGACCTCCTCTTCGCCGGGACCGGCGGCATCATGAACCTGGCGGGCGTGCAGCAGTACGGCGACATCCAGGTGGGCGGAGCGGGCTATCCGGTCAACCCGGCCTTGAACGGCAAGAACGTGGCCGAAATGCGCCTGATGCCCAAGCTCGGGGTGATGCTGGCCTTCATCGAGGGCGACTCCCAGGTGCTGGTCTACCACCCCCACAACCAGGCGTGGACCCGGTTCGACTTCCAGGGGCTGTTTCTGGCCAGCGCCTGCCAGGCGGGCGAGCGCGTATTCCTGGCCGGACAGAACGGTCGGCTCTACCGGCTGGGACTAGGCGAATCGCGCGACGAGCTCTCCCCCGGGAGCTTCGCGGACATCAAGGGTCTGGCCAGGACCCGGGTGTTCACTTCCCAGGGCGAGATGGTCCTGCGCTCAAGCCGCCTGAACTTCGAAGCTCTCACGCCGGGCCAGGGCAGGCTCCAGGCCCTGGGTTCCGACCAGGTGAGCCCGGTGACGCTACTGTCCTGGACGGCCAATCCGGGGCTCGGGAAGCTCTCGGACGCCACCGCCCCCCTGGCGGACGCCTCCCAGCCCCTGGGAACTTCAGCCGAAACACGCAACGTCTCCCGCACCCGTTTCCGGGACGCGGCCCTGTCCTTTCAGATCACAACCACCAGCGGCCGCGTTCGGCTCAGGCAGTGCCTGGCCGAGACGGCCATGGTCGCCGGATAAACACTTCGAGGAGAATCCACATGAGCTATCAAGGACCTTCCACTTTCGGGCTGATCGCATCCCACAATATCGCTGCCGCCAACGGCGTGGACCCGTACAAACCAGCCAAGTTCCTGGACGACAACCAGTGGTGGGGCAACAAGGCCCAGGCCCCGGTGAACACCCAGTGGACCGCCCCCAGCTACCAGAACTTCAACTACCAGAAGTACGATTCCGGCGGCTCCGATCCCAGCTACAAGACCTACGGCCCCTCCGCGCCGCAGTACAAAGGCTTCGATGGCGGAGACTACGACCGCTACGAGCTCTCCGTGCGCAACCCCGGCGAGCAGGCCGCGCAGCGCGCCTACGACAGCGCCAAGCGCGACCTGGCCGACGCCTATTCCTCCCGGGGCATGTACGGCTCCAGCCAGTACACCCGGCAGATGGACACCCAGGTGAACCGCTCCTACATGGACGCCCTCAGCAACAACGCGGCCAACGCCGCCACCCAGCGGTACAACTTCCAGGCCCAGGACCAGCAGTACGCCCAGCAGCAGGCCATGGCCGAATGGCAGGCCCGCATGCAGGAGAACAGCGCCGCCAACCAGATGGACTACAACGCCTGGGCTAATCGCCTGGCCGAGAACGAGCAGATGAACAACATGCTCTACCAGGACAACGCGGCCGACAACGCCTGGAACTGGCAGGCCAGCACCGCCCAGCGCGACTGGAACGACTCCCAGGCCATGCGCCAGGTGAACTACGACAACATGCTGGCCCAGAACCGCCAGGACTGGGACATGCAGCGCCTGCAGTGGGACACGCAGCAGAACGACGCCGCCTGGAACCGCACCTACGGCATCTGGAGCCACGTGGACCCGGAAACCGAGCACTACGAAAAGAAGCTCCTCAAGCAGCAGGCCACCGCCGCGGACAACAAGTCGTCCGGCACGGGCGGGCTCATCTCCTCGATTGGCGGAACGGTTGGTGGAGCCCTGAGCATGATTCCCACCCCATGGACACAGGCCATCGGCGGCGTCCTTTCCATAGGCAGCAAGATGGCGGGCGGCATCGTCGACGCTTCGGAGCGCGGCGACACCGGTTCGATTTTCAGGTCCATCGGCGGAAGCATGCCCGGGATGATGAATTCGTTCAGTTCCCTCGGTTCTCTCTTCGGCAAATAGAATTCAAACGTGAACTCGGCCGAAATATTGCCGAGCCCATCCTCTGAAGTGCTCGCGCTCCGGCTCATGCCGGGGCGCGGGCACCCTCCCTTCCAGGCGCTCCCCACCGCTTCCTCGCGGGGCCGATCCGGAGTACAGAGTCCCCATGCGAACCCCAATCCCCGTGATCCTGGCCGTCCTTCTCGCGTTCGCCCCCTGTGCGGCCCTCGCCGAAGCCGCTAGGCACTCCCTCGACGCCTCGTTCGATCTCCCGGCCAAGCGTCTGGCCGTCACCGACATCGTCGCGCTCGTCCTCGGCACGCCACCTCGCCTGACCATCGAACTGTCGTCACGAGCCACGGGGCTTGCCATCACGGCCGACGCCAAACCCGTCCGGTTCGCCCGTTCGGGCACATCCGTGACCCTGTCGCCGCCTCCCGGCGCGCGCGAACTCAGGCTCCACTACACGCTCCCCCTGGACGCTCCGCCCGCATCCCTGCCCGCCACCACCGACAACCCCGGAGCCGACGCCTCCGACGCCGCCTGCGGACCGGATTGGGCCATGCTCATGCCCGCAAGCCTCTGGCATCCCGTCCTGGAGGGTGGTGAAAACGCCTACGCCGTGCGCGTGTCTGCTCCGTCAGGCATCAAGGCCGTCACTCAAGGCTCGCTTTCCGGGTTCGCCGAAGAACCGGGGCGCACCGTGAGCGCCTGGGACATCCCCCGCCCCGAGGGCAGGCTCGGGCTCTGCCTGGCCCGGTACGACTTCCAGGAATCGCGCGTGGGCCCTGTTCCCGTGCAGACCTTCCTGCTGGAAGGCTCCGCCCGCTTGGCCCCGGTCTATCTGGAGGCGTCCGCCAGACACCTGCGCTTCTACAGCGACCTGCATGGCCCGTACGCCTTCGAGAAGTTCGCCGTGGCGGAGAATCCCCTGCCCACGGGCTACGGATTCCCGTCGTACACCCTGCTCGGCTCCCAGGTGCTCGCCCTGCCCTTCATCCCCGAGACCAGCCTGCGCCACGAGATCGCCCATTCCTGGTGGGGCAACGGCGTTCTGGTGGATTACGACCGGGGCAACTGGTGCGAGGGCCTCACCACCTACGTGGCCGACTACACCGCCCAGGCCGAGCAATCGCCACAGGCGGCCCGGACCTACCGCCTCAAGACCCTGCGCGCCTTCGCCGACCTTGTCCGCGAAGGCGGCGACATGCCCCTCGACCGCTTCGGATCGCGCTACTCACCGGCCAGCCAGGCCGTGGGCTACGGCAAGACGCTTTTTGTGTTCCACATGCTGCGCGCCTTCGTGGGCGACGAGGCGTTCTTCCAGGGGCTGCGCCGCCTCTACGCCGACTCTCTTTTCAAGCCCGCCTCCTGGGAGGACATCCGAAAAGTCTTCGCGGGAATGCCCGGCTTCGACGAGCCAACCTCCCGCGCCTTCTTCTCCCAGTGGCTTACCCGCACCGGCGGGCCGCGTCTGAAGATCGCATGCGCCCAGGCCGCGCCCAACGGGACTGGCGGGACTGGCGGCTACACCCTGCGCGCCACCGTCACGCAGGAAGGCGATCCCTACCTGCTCAATCTCAATGCCACCGTGGAAACTGACGCCGGACCGGTTCGGACGCCCTTCATCATGGATGGGGCGTCCAAGGAACTCGCGCTGGACGTTCCCGGCAAACCCTCGCGCCTCGTCCTGGACCCCGGCGCGGACTGCTTCCGGATGCTCGCCCCCTCCGAGGTGCCTCCGTCTGTGAACACCGTGAAGGGGAGCGGGAACCTCACCGTCGTCATGGCCGCCTCCGCCCCCGAGGCCCTGCGCCAAGCCCTGCCGCGCCTGCTGGCCGGGCTCGGGCAGGAAAAGGCCCGCGTGGTGGAGGAAGGCGCCCTCACGCCCGCCAAACTTGAAACGATCGCGAAGGGAGGACTGCTGGTGGTTGGAGCGCCCAGCGCCCGGGTGCCGGGCTTTGCGGACGCGCGCCCCAAGGCCCCCGGCGCGGACACGGTGTTCGCCGTCCTGCCCCGTACCGGCGGCTTCACCGCCGTGTTCCAGGCCAAGGATGGAGCGGGTATTCAGGATGTGGCCACGGCTGCGGCCAAAGTGACGCACTACGGATCGTACGGCGTGCTCGGGTTCGACAAGGGGCGAAACGTGGTCAAGGACACGCCGGAGCCGCCGGAATCGCCCATGATTTGGGAATTTCAGGAAAGATAAGAGATTGAGGGCGCCTCCGGCGGCCAAAGGGACCAGTCCCTTTGGAAACCCTTATCGCTTCGCGGGACTCGTGAGAACGTATTGGCAGGGATCGCCTGCGCCAAGTGGCCGGGACGCGCGAGTCCGAAAAAATCGCTTAAACGTTCAGGTCCCCTCAAGCTCGCGCAACGCATCCCGCGCAACCCACCGCGCAGTCTTTGAATCGAGCTCGAGCAGCCGTCGGGCCGTCGCCACGGCCCGGCCCCGCAGCACGGCGTTCCTCTTGCCTATCTGCCGCAAGGCCCAGTTCACGGCCTTCTTCACGAAATTGCGCCCGTCCGTGGCGTAAGCCACCACGAATTCGAGAAAGGGCAGGAAAGCCGCGTCCGGAGCCGCCTTGTCGTGCACGGCCAGCTGCGCCATGAGCGAGAAACCGGCCCGGCGCACGAACTCCGCCTCCCTCGCCGCCCAGGCCACGGCCAGCTCCCAGGCGTAAGGAGTCTTCACCACCAGCTTGTTGCAGAACTGGTCGGTCACGTCCCACGAATCCAGATCTTCCACCCAGCGCCCGAGTTGCTCGGGGCCGGCCTGCCTCGGGTCCTCCACCATGCAGGCCAGAATCCGCGCCTCGTGCGCTTGGGTGTCCCAAAGCGCGATTGCCAGGGCGTGGTCGCGCCTGTGCTCCCGGGCCAGGGGCCGCAGAACGGCCATGCTCACGCCGCAGGCGCGCTCCACGTTGATACCGAACCGGGCCATGCCCTGGCGATTGTGCTCGCTGCCGAGCGTCCTGAGCCTGTCGAGTATGGCCGCGGCCGCCGAATGCCGATCCATTGGAACCTCCGGCAGACTGCGTGAGCGACGCTGCACTATGCTGCCTTGTCGTTCCTACCACAACGGGGGCAGGCGCTGAAGCCCCTGGGGCAGGTGGCGTGCTCCAAGGAAGCCTTTCTGTCGGGCAGGCCACCGTCGAGGATGATCCGGATGTCCTCGCGCTTGATGCCGATGTCCTGGAGCTGGCGATCGCTCATGGAGGTAAGCGTCTCCTCGAGTTCTCCCCGCTTGAGTCTTGCTTGCAACCACTGCGTGATGCCGCGCCATGGCCGGGTTGAAACGCCGTTCATACGGACCTCCCTGGTGTTGACTTGCACGCGAATAGACGCCAGAGAAGCGCATTAGACAAACGAATTGTATTAATACACTGAATAAGTTTAGCTAATGCGAGGACGGCATGAACCTGCCCGTGGATTTCCTGCGGACCTTCGTACGCGTGGTGGACCTGGGAAGCTTCACCCTGGCGGGACAGGACGTGGGCCGGACCCAGTCCGCCGTGAGCCAGCAGATCAGGCGCCTTGAAGAACAGGTCGGGCGCCTGCTCTTCGACCGGTCCGGCCGCGAGCTCCGCCTGACTCCTGCGGGCGAGGCGCTCCAGCCCTACGCCCGCAGGCTGGTGAAGACCCACGACGAGGCCGTCTCCACGCTGTCCGAGCCGGACATGACCGGCCAGGTGCGCATGGGCATCCTGGACGATTTCGCGCCGTACTATCTGCCGCCCATCCTGGAGGCGTTCGCGGCGGACCATCCCCGCGTGCAGGTGGACGTGCGTTGCGAGTACAGCAGCCGGGCGCTCATCCGGCTGCTGGAGAGCGGCGAACTGGATCTGTCGGTTGATTCCGGGGCGGCGGCCACGCCGGGATCGAGGATCATCGGGCGCGATCCGCTGGTCTGGGTCGCCTCGCGCAACCATCTGGCCCACGAGATGAACCCCTTGCCCGTGGCCGTGTTCGACAAGAACTGCCTGTACCGGCAATGGGCGCTGGCGGCGCTGGAAAAGGCGGGGAAGCCGTTTAGGATATGCTACACCAGCCCCAGCGTGAGCGGGGTGCTGGCGGCGGCCGTGGCCGGTCTGGCCGTGGCCCCGCTGGGGCTCAGCTCCGTGCCGTCGGAGATGCTCATCCTGGGGGAGGAGCACGGAGTGCCGCCCCTGCCGGTCTCCTTCATCATGCTTACGCACCGGCCGGACGCCCCCGGCCCGGTGAAACGGCTGGCGGCGGCCGTGGAGGCCGGCCTGAACGAGGGCATGGCGGGCAGGCGGCTCAGGATGCCCAAGCCTCAGGCCTCGGCCGGGTAGACAGCCTGGTTCGCTATCCCAGAAAGTAGTAGCCCAAGGCCACCACGAGCAGGCTGGCCGCCCGCAATACCTGGTTGTATACGATGAGCTTGGCCGCCAGGGCGGGCCGGAAGATGCCCGCGTAGTACGGGAACTGATGGCGGAAAGCCCGCATGGGTGTTGAAAGCAGGTTCCCGAGCATGAGCGCCAGCACGACCTCCTTCACCGGCAGTTCCCCTCCGTGCAGAAGCGCCCCGGCGGCAGCCAGCCCGGCCGTGAACTCGGCGACCATGCCGAACATCACGATGGACGCCGCCTTGGGCGAAAGCCAGTCCATGAAGCTCAGGTGATCCGCGATGAACTTCTCGGCGGCCGTGAAAAATCCCCAGGAATTTAGCGCCACCATAGCCGCGTAGATGGGCGCGGTGATCAGGCAGATCTTGGCGATGCGCTTCTTGAAGCGCCGCCAGCTCTTGTGCAGGGCCTCGCGCCAGGTGGGGCCCTTTTCGGGCAGCTGGCATTCCACGCAGCCCTCGGGAATCGGCGGCAGGATCACGCGCCCGGCCAACACGATGCCGAGGGAGCGCAGCATGGCCGCGCCCAGGGTCATGCCCACGTAGATGGCCGCCGCCGTGCCCAGAAAGGGCACCGTGACGAAGATCATGGTGGGCAGGTGCAGGAAATAGGTGGGCAGGGAGTTGAACAGGTTGGCCAGGACCAGTTCCCGGTCGGTGAGCCTGCCCTGCTGGTGGGCCTCGGAAAGCATGGTGTTTGCCGCCAGGCCGGAAAAGAAGGCCATGGAAAAGCTTGCGCCGACCACGTCCTGCATGTGTCCGGCCCGGATGAGCGGCCGGGAGAAGCGCGAGAGCAGCCTGGTCCAGTTGAGGGCCTCGATGAGGTTCGCCACAAGCAGGCTGAGCGAAAGCGATCCCAGTATCTTCAGGAGCGGCCAAGCCATGGAATGCCAGATGGTGTGCATGGTCATAGGGCGGCCATATAGCGACTCAGAATCCGTCGGGCAAGGAGCTCCCGTCGTCCTCGCAGCCGCAGTCTTCGCTTATGTCCGGCGGAGATTCGTCGAAATCCTCGTAACCATTCGGGGGGTCCGGGGTGTCTTCCTTGTGATCCGCACCGCGCGGATCAGGAATCGACGTGGGGCGTGGCGGGTTTGCGCGCATGCGCCCACGCTACACGACACCTTCAGCCGGGAGAACCCTACAATGAACGCATGGAAGCGACTGATGGCCCCGGGCTTTAGCGGGCAAAGCGTGGGACGCGCCTCGCAGGCCGCTTTCGGGCTCGTGCTCCGGGCCTGCATGGCGCTGCTCCTGGCCGCCTGCGCCCAGGAGCGCCCCTCGGTCAAGGGCCTGTTGCAGGTCAGCGCGCAGCCCGTGGCCCAGGTGGCGGCAACCTCTGGCGAACAGGCGGCCCTGGCCGGGCTGGAGGCGGCGGGCGACGGGAAAAACACCTGGAGCAGCGCCACCAACCTCCCTCTTGAACTCGGGTTGGACATCGCCCGCAACGGATATACCCTCCGGGACACCCTGGGCATGAACGGGCGTCCGACGCCGACGAGCAGTCCAGTGACTCTGTCCGCCGTTCCCCTGCACGCCCTGGCGCGGTGCACCGGCAGCTTCCAGTTCACGGTGCACGTGGTCGCGGAGAAGGACGGCCGGGCATACGCCCAGGCGCGTACCGTCACCGTGGCCCAGGTGGCCGGGGACATGGTCACGATCCTCTCGGGCGTCAGGCCTGGAGAACTGGTCATCACCAGCGGCACCACCCTGGCCACAGACGGGCAGGAGATACGCTACACCCGCAGCTGACGCGGGCACGCGGGACGCGCGGCCTGCAGGCCATGGTCCCGGTTCGAGAACGATCGACCACAGCAAGGCGGCCGCGCCGGGATTCACCCGGCGCGGCCGCTTCCACTTTTGTTCGCAGGGAGGCCGAGTTGCCGGTCCGGCCTACTCCCCGGCCACCGGAACGCCCCGGCTGGTGAAGGATATCCCCTGCTGGCCGCTGGTGCCGATCATGACCGCCTCCACCAGGAGCGGGCTGGCCGGTTCGGAAGAGTCCCAGCGGACCACGAAGTTGGCTCCCGAGCCGCCCGTCGTATCGGTCTCGCCCACCACGTACTCCACCGTCATGAGCGGGGTCAGGCGTAGCGGCTTGTCCAGATAGCGCCTCACCAGCTTGCCCGAGGTGTCGAAGTAGTCCACGGAGGTGACGGTCACGGCGCGCTTGGTGTCGGTGTTGCGCACGGACAGGATGATGGTCAGGTCCAAGGGACGGGTCTTGATGCCGTGGTAGATGTGGGAATAGCAGGGCACGTAGAGGGTCTTGCCCTTGGAGAGCTCGGCGGCGACAAGCGGCCCGGCGAAGAGCGACAGGGTCAGCGCGGCGAGGATGGCCGTCTTACACAGCGTGCGGGTCATGATTCCTCCGGATGGTTCGGTTCGGACGGGACGGCCGGGGGCTGCCTGAGCCGCCCCGAATCGTCAAGCAGGTGGGTGGCTCCCCACTGGCGAAGATCCTCGATGAGGGGACGCAGCGTCTCCCCGAGCGGCGTCAGCCCGTATTCCACGCGCGGCGGCACTTCCGGGAAGACCACTCGCGACACAAGCCCCTGGCGTTCGAGTTCCCTAAGCTGCGTGGTCAGCATGGTCCGGGTGATGCGCGGCACGGCGCGCTGCAGCCCGGCAAAGCGCACCGGCTGGCAGTTCATGAGGTGATAGAGGATCACCCCCTTCCATTTCCCCCCGATCACGGAAAGCGTGGCCTCCACGGGGCAGCCCTCGTGGCAGCCGGTGAACTGGTGCCTGGTCTTCATGGCTCTACGGTACGATACATGGTACTGCGTCAGATAATTCTGCGTTCTTGCCGTTTGTTTGGAACCGACTATCATCTGCTCAAATCGTGGGCAACGCCCATGCCCCCCGGAGGAAGACAGACATGATCACCATCGCGGCGAAAGGCGGCAGCGACGCCCGAGACCCCGGCGCGTTCCGGGTCGTGGAGGCGGACGTCCCGGCTCCGTCCGGCAGGGACATCCTGGTGAAAGTCCAGGCAATTTCCGTGAACCCCGTGGATGCCAAAGTGCGCAAGCGCACCCCGGCCGGGCAGGACATCGTGCTCGGCTGGGATGCCTGCGGCATCGTGGAGGCCGCTGGCCCCGAGGCCGGTTTCTTCCGGCCAGGCGACCGCGTTTATTACGCGGGAGCGCTGACCCGGCCCGGCACCTACGCCCAATACCATCTGGTGGACGAGCGCCTCGCGGGCGCGGCCCCGAAGAAACTCCCGGCGGCCGAAGCGGCTGCCATGCCCCTGACCACGGTGACGGCCTACGAGGCGCTGTTCGACAGGCTGGGGTTCGTCCCCGAGGCCGGGGGCAACGCCGGGCGCACCCTGTTGATCGTGGGCGGCGCGGGCGGGGTGGGCTCCATGGCCGTACAGCTGGCCGCCTGGGCGGGCATCGACACTGTGGCCACGGCCTCGCGCCCGGACACCGTGGAGTGGTGCAAGAGCCTCGGCGCGCGCCGCATCGTGGACCACCGCCAGCCCCTGTCCAAGGCCGTGCGGGATGCGGGCCTTCAGTTCGTGGACGCCGTCTTCTGCACCACGCACATGGAGAAGCACTGGACGGAGATGGCGGAGATCGTCGCGCCGCAGGGGAAGGTGGCGCTCATCGACGACCCGTCGGGGCCGCTGGACATCACGGCCTTCAAACGCAAGTGCGCCAGCATCCACTGGGAGTTCATGTTCGCCCGCTCGCTCTACGCCACGCCGGACATGGACCGCCAGGGGCAGATGCTCTCCCGGGTGGCCGGACTGGTGGACGCGGGCATCATACGCAGCACCCTGCGGGAGACACTCGCCGGGCTCACCCCGGAGAACGTGCGCGACGCGCACATCCGCCAGGAGAGCGCCACCATGATCGGCAAGCAGGTGATCGTGCTCTAGGAGCGAAAAAGCCGCCGCGCGCAATCGCGCGCGGCGGCCTCCCATCTTAACCCGCCCTACTTCGTCACGATCTCGGCCTTGATTATTTCCACGGGCTCCAGGGGCACGTCCGCCATGCCGCCCTTGCGGCCGGTGGGCACGGCCTTGATGGCGTCCACCACCTCCTTGCCCTCCACCACCTTGCCGAACACCGCGTAGCCCCAGCCGGACATGGTCTTGCCGGTATGGTTCAGGTTGGCGTTGTTCACCACGTTGATGAAGAACTGCGAGGTGGCCGAGTCCGGGTCCGAGGTGCGGGCCATGGCGATGGTGTAGGCATCGTTCTTCAGGCCGTTGTCCGCCTCGTTCTTGATGGGCGCGCGCCCGGGCTTGGGAGCCAGATTTTTGTCCATGCCGCCTCCCTGGATCATGAAGCCGCTTATGACCCGGTGGAAGACCAGGCCGTCGTAGTAGCCGTCCTTCACGTACTTGAGAAAGTTGTCCACCGTGGCCGGGGCCTTGGCGGGGTCGAGTTCCAGCACGATGACGCCCTTGCTGGTGGTGAGCTTCACCTGGGGGTTGGCCGCCTGGGCCTCGGCCGGTCCGCACAGGGGCAGGACGCAGGCCAGGCCCAGAAAGGCAGCGATCAGGACGGTGAAAATGCGGTTCATGGGTCTCTCCTCGAAATGGTGTCGCGGCGCACGCCGGGCGGGCGCGCCTGCGGATTGGTACAACGCTTCGCCCGCCAAGGCCAGCGCACGGCGGCTCCGGCCCGGGCTTGACCTTGCGCCCCGCGTCCCCCTATGGACGTTTCATCGTAAAACCCGTCCGGGAGGCAGCCATGACCAGCACGAAAGCCATACGCGCCAGGCGCCTGCGAAACGCCCTGTGGGGCCTGTTCGCCGGTGACGCCCTGGCCATGCCCGCGCACTGGTACTACAACATCGGCAACATCCGCCGGGACTTCGACGGCGGGGTGCGGGGCTACGAGGCCCCGCGCCATCCCCATCCCGAAAGCTTCATGACCGGCATGACCTACGAGCCGGACGTGGACACCGCCCGCCGTCTCGGCAGGCCGTTCGACATCCTCCACGGCAACGCCCGCTTCTACAGGACCACCTACACCACCCTGGGCATCGACACGCCCGAGCGAGAGACCGCGCACGGCCACCTCACCCCGCGCCTGGCGGAGCGCTACCACTACCACCACGGTCTGAGCGCCGGGCGGAACACCCTGGGGGCCGGACTTGCGCGGGTGCTCATGCGCTCGGTGGCGCGCTGCGGCAGGTATGACCAGCGGGCCTTCCTGGAGGACTTCATCACCTACATGACCACCCCGGGAGCCAACCCCGACCCGTACACGGAGATCTACCTGCGGCGCTGGTTCGAGAACTACAGCCGCGGGCTGGCGCCGCACTCCTGCGCCTGGCAGCAGCGCGCGCTGTGGTCCATAAGCGGCCACGGCGGGGTGGTCCGCCCCCTGCTTTTGGGCATGGCGGCCGGATCCGCGTACCAGGGGCTCGGGGTGGCCGTGGGGCACATGGTCCTGACCCACCGCTCCGAGACCGTGGCCTCGGCGCTCGGCGTGCTCACGCCGCTGGCCCACGAGCTTCTGGACGGCTCGGACGCGCCGGAAGCCCTGGCGCGCCACGCCCGGTCCGTCCGCATGCCGAGGATCACCGGGGCGGAACTTTTCGCGGCCTACCGCGCCCACGGCGGGCCCGACAACATCAACCCGGACGAGATGTGGCGGATGCACAACGAGCTGCGCGAGGAGGCGTTCGACCTGGAGCGCTTTACCCGCGAGCACCCGGAGACAGAATCCGCTGCGGCGGTGCTGGCCACGGCCTGCTATCCGGAGCACGGCCTGCCCCTGATGCTCCATCTGGCCTTCAGTCACGGGGCGGCCCTGGACGCGGTCCTTCTGGCCAACGCCAACGCCGGGGGCGACAACGTGCACCGGGGGATGATCCTGGGGCTTTTGCTCGGGGCATCTTGCGGTGAACTGCCCGGATGGCTGCTCGAGGGTCTCACGGAGCGCGAGGCCCTTGAGCAGGAGATCGGAGCGTTCGTGGAACTGGCCGCAAGCGGGAAGGTCTGCTGAGGGGCGGCTGCCCGGGCACGCTCCGGATGCTCTCCGGGGAGTCTCGCTGGAATCGCCCCGGCCTGGAACGTCAGCCATGTCACCTTCCGGCCAGCACCCGCCTGATGACTTCGGCCAGCTCCGAAATGCGCACCGGCTTGGAGACGTAGTCGTCCATGCCGGCGGCCAGGAACCGCTCCCTGTCCCCGGCCATGGCGTAGGCCGTCATGGCCACGATGGGAATCCGGGCCTTGTTCCCGATGGAACGGTCCGTCCGGATCTTTCGGGTGGCCTCGAGGCCGTTCATGACCGGCATCTGTATGTCCATGAGAACGAGGTCGAAATCCCCGGCAGCGACCGCTTCCAGGGCCTCCTGCCCATCGCGGGCGGTTGCGACCTCGTGCCCCCTTTTCTCGAGCAACCGCTGCATGCTCATGCGGTTCACCGCCTCGTCCTCGACCAGCAACAGCCGCAGGCCGGACTCCCACGCTTCGTATGCGGCCCTGTAGGCCTGCTCCCCGGCGAGGGCGGCTCCCTCCCGGGGCAACCCGAGGGGCAGCGAGCAGTAGACAGTGGTGCCGTGGCCTTCCACGCTGTCGATGGTCAGCGAACCGCGCATGAGGTCTACCAGGTGCTTGGCGATGGAAAGGCCCAGCCCGGCTCCCTGGCGGGTGCGGGTGTAGTCGTTCTCCAACTGAGTGAAGGGATCGCAGACCAGGGAGATCTTGTCGTCGGGAATGCCCATGCCCGTATCAGCCACCACGAAGAGGAGCCGCGCCATGCCCGGTTTCGGGGGCGTCAGGGGGTGCACCTCCACCCGGACCTCGCCGTGGGTGGTGAACTTCATGGCGTTGCCCACGAAGTTGAACAGCACCTGGCGGATGCGCACGTCGTCGCCCACCAGAACGCGGGGGGTGTCTGGGTCCACGCTGATGTTCAGGGGCAGACGGGCCTCGTGGGAGAGCGGCTGGAAGGTCTCTGCGATGGAAGACAGGATGTCCTCCAGGGTGAAGGTCCGCTCGTACAGATTCATCCGCCCGGCCTCGATGCGCGAAAGGTCCAGGATGTCCCCGAGCAGCCGGGTCAGCCTGTTGCCTGAGCGGATGGCCATGTCCACGCATTCGCGCTGCTCGTCGTCCAGGTGGGTGGTTTCCAGTATCTGGAGCATGCCCAGCAGGCCGTTCAGGGGCGTGCGTATCTCGTGGCTCATGTTGGCCAGAAACTCGCTCTTGACCACGCTCGCGGCCTCGGCGGCGGCCACGGCCCGCTGCAGTCTGGCCTCGGCCAGGCGCTGCAGTTCCTCGGCCCGGTCCACGGAGCCGCCGATGGTGCGCCCGGCGTGGACCACCACGGCGATGGACAAAGACAGGAACACCACGGTCCAGATGCTGTGCAGGAGCGCGGTGTTGATGTCCACGGAGCGCAGGATGAAGACGCTCAGCATGGGGTAGAGCAGGATGCACGCCCCCAGCACCGGGGGGAACGTGCGCATGAGCCTGGCCTGTACCGTCCCGCCGCTCAAAAGTCTCAGGGGGAAGCGACGCTCCCCGGCGGCGAAGACGATGCCGTGGCCCAGGATCAGAAAACCCAAGGCCGTGGAGGCCGCCACCGGCACCGCGCGGCTGCCGTAGAACAGCGGAGAGCCGTACAGGTAGCCAAGCAGGCAGGTGAGACCGGCCAGGATGCAGGCGGCCCCGAACAGGCCCGCACCGTGGCCGCGCCCGTCATCGACGGATGCGGGCGCGCCGTCCGGTCCCAGCAGGAAAAGTCCGGTCCCGCCAAGGAGAAAGAAGCTCGCCGTGGCCGGAGACATGGGCGTGAAGGGGATGGCCAGCAGCGCCTGGATGTGATGCGCCAAGAAATCGAGGGGGTTGGCGGACACGCGTAGGAAATACCCCAGGATGACCAGCAGTCCGACCGCCATGGCCGAACCGGCGGCCAGCCACAGCAAGGCGGCGCGCCAGCGCCCGTCCGGTCGGGGAAGGGAGCGGCAGGCCAGGCCCGCCCCCATGAGCACGAGAAGCAGGGACGTGCTCAAAGCCATGGGCACGTATCCCGGCACGAGGCTGCTCAGGAAGAGCCAGCCCGTAAGCCCGGCCGCGAGGCCCAGCCCCCCCACCCCAGCCGTGGCCAGGCCGCATATCGCGGCCAGGCGCCGCGCGCGGATCTCCGACGTTCCTAAGACGCTCGCAGCAGGCAGTTGGATTCGGGCAGCCGATTGCTGGCGCAGGGTCGTTCCCATACTCCTCCCGGTGAAACCGTGCGCCCTGGACGAAACCGAGCACGGACGAACACATTAGCACGCATTCGTCGCGATTAGGAAGCCCATCCTTGCATCTCGCGGGGACTTGCCCGCACATTTTTCTACCGGGCAATCGAGGAGAGCGCAGCGGCCACTTCCTTGGCGAAGCGGTCAACCAGTCGGCCCTGGGCGGCCACCAGGGCCGCGTGGTCGATGCCCGCGCAGGGCTCGCGCAGCACGGAGCTCTTCCAGGCGAGCACGCGACCGTCCTTGTCGGCGATGGACCAGTCCGCGTGCAGGAGCGCGTCCTTGCCCAGGGAACCGTCGAAGGTGCGTACCTGCACGGCCACCTGGTAGTCCGGCCGCACGCCGCCCGGCCAGGGGTAGCCCATGACCGGCCGGGCGCAGACCATGCGCGAGAGCGCGTCGGTGAGGGCGCGGGAGAAGTTGGCCTGGACCGGCTCGATCCACTGGTCGAACTCGGCCAGGAGCATGCGGTTGCCCTCGCCACGGGTCACGATCTGGGTGCGGTCCAGGTAGGCGGGGGTGTCCACCGGCCCGATGCCCAGGCTGTAGCAGGGACCGGCCGGTTTCTGCTCAGGCTCCGGGGCCTCGGCGGCCAGGGAGTAGAAGCGGGTCGGGGCGCTCTTGCCGCACGCGCCCAGCAGGGGAAGCATGAGGGCCAGGCAGGCCAGGAGGGTCACGGAAAACTGTGCTTTGCGGTGCATGGTCTATCTCCTGTTGCCGCCCTTGCCCTGGATGAGGGCTTCGGGGTGGCGCTCAAGATAATCCGCCAGGCCCCTGATGGCCTTGGCGGCCTGGGCGATCTCGGCCAGGGCGCGGTTCAGTTCCACCACGGTGGCGGCATCCGGGCTGACCACCTTCTGGAACTTGGTCAGGGCGCTCTTGCCGTCGGCCACGGCCCCGTCCAGGGAGTCCAGGGTCTTGCGCGTGGAGGCGGTCAGCTTGTCGGTGCGCTGGTCCAGGTTCACGGCCAGCTCGTTGTAGCTGCGCACGGCCTGTTCCAGGTTCTTGGCCAGCCCGTCCACCCTGCCCCGCAGGTCGTCCACCAGCTGCGTCCCGGAGGTCAGGGCGGTGTCGATCTTGGCGGGAATCTTGGCCGTCTCGGGCGAGTTGACCAGGCGCTCCACGCCGTTGACCGCGCTCAACAGGTGGGCCACCAATTCCTCCAGGGGGAGCGACTTCAAGGTCTGGGTCAGCTTCTCGAATTCAGAGGGGATGGTGGGTATTTCCAGGTCGTCGCCGTCGCCGTGCAGCCTGACCGGCGTGTCCGGGCGCATGTCCAGGGACACGGCCAGCTGGCCGGTGACGAAGCTCTGGGTCACGAGCTGTGCGCGCAGGCCCTTGTCGATCAGGGCCTGCACGAGTGCCTTCGGGCTCTGCTTGCGCGCCTCGAGAAGCGTTTCCCCTTCCGCCGCTCCTGCCTTCTGCAGGTTCACCTTGCCGCCCACGATCTCGACAACCACGGGGATGGCGAACTTGAGCCCGGTGGGATCGGCCTCGATGCGCACGTCCTTGACCGAGCCCAGCGGGACCCCCCGGAAGATGACCGGAGACCCCACTTCGAGCCCGGACACGGACCCGTCGAAGAACATGATGGCCGTCATCTTCTTGGTGAAGAACATGCCCGAGCCGAATGCGGCCATGGCCGCGACAGCCAGAAGCGCCGCGCCCAGCACGAACAGGCCGATCATGGTTTTGTTCGATTTCGCGCTCACGACCGGAGCTCCTCTTGTGTGCGTCTGCACGTGCGGTTGCTTGGCATGGCCCTACTCCTCGCCCCTGGTCAGGAAGTGGCGCAGGGCTGGATCTTGAGATGTTTCAAGAAGATGCGTGGGGTTACCGCTGGCGGTCATGGTGCGGGTGCCCACGTCGAGAAACACGGAATTGCTGCCGATGGCGAAGATGCTGGCCAACTCGTGGGTGACCACCACGAAGGTGGCCTGAAGGCTGTCGCGCAGTTCCAGGATCAGGTCGTCCAGCAGGCGGGCACTCACCGGGTCGAGCCCTGCCGAGGGCTCGTCGAAGAAGAGGATGTCCGGGTCCAGGGCCATGGCCCTGGCCAGCCCGGCCCGCTTGCACATGCCGCCGCTGATCTGGGAAGGATAGTAGTTCTCGAATCCGGCCAGCCCCACCAGGGCCAGCTTGAACGAGGCCATGTCGCGTATTTCGGCGTCGGAGAGCCTGGTGTACTGCTTGAGCGGCAGGGCGATGTTCTCGGCCAGGGTCATGGAGCTGAAGAGCGCGCCGCTCTGGAAAAGAAGCCCGGTGCGGCGAAGGATGCGCGTCCTGGCCGCCTCGTCCGCGTCCCAGAGGCTTTCGTCCCCCCCGTAGAGCACCTTGCCCTGGGCAGGCTCCTTGAGGCCCACCAGCACGCGTAGCAGGGTGCTCTTGCCGCAGCCGCTGCCGCCCATGATGATGAACACGTCCCCCCGGTTCACCGTGAAGTTGAGGCCGCGCATGAGCACGAAGTCCCCATAGGCCATGGTCAGGTCCTTCACGACGATGCCCGGCCGGGGTGTTTGCGTGGTCTGCTCCGTCATGCCCGCCTCAGATGCCCAGAATGTTGCACAGCCAGGTGAGCACGGCCGTGGCCACCACGATGCTGAGGATGCCCGTGACCACGGCGGAAGTCGTGGCCTGGCCCACGCCCATGGCGCTGCGTCCGCAGCGCATGCCCCGGTAGCACCCGGCCAGGGCCACCAGCACGCCGAACACCATGCTGTGGGTCAGCCCGATCCAGAAGTTGGCCAAGGGGATGGAGTGGAAGGTCTGGGACAGGTACAGCTCGGGGTTGATGCCGAGCATGGCCACGCCCACGACGAATCCGCCCAGCACGCCCATGAGGTCGGCGTAGACGCACAGAAGAGGCATCATCAGCACCAGCGCCAGCATGCGCGGCATCACCAGGAACTCAGCCGGGGAGAAGCCGAAGGTGCGCAGGGCGTCGATCTCCTCGTTGACCTGCATGGTGCCGAGCTCGGCGGCGAAGGCGGCCCCGGTGCGGCCGGCCATGATGATGCCGGTCATGATGGCTCCCATGACCCGGATCATGGAGATGCCCACGATGGTGGAGACGTATATCTGGGCCCCGAACTGAAGCAGCTGGATGGAGGCCACGAAGGCCAGGATCAGGCCCACGAGAAGGCTGATGAGCGAGACGATGGGCAGGGCGTCCACGCCGACCTGGCGCATGAGGAGCGTAAGCCCCGAGGCTTGGAACACCGCCCTGCCCCGCACCAGGTTCACGCAGGCCAGGGTGACGTCGCCGACGAATTCGAGAAGGTCGGGAATGCCGTGCCACGCTTCGAGGCACCAGGCGCCGATCCGGGACAGGAACGGCTCGCGGGCCTTGGAGGAGGCCGCGCCCGTGCGCTCGGGCACCTTTTCCGCCAGCTCCAGGAGCGCGCGGGCCCCCTCGGGCAGGCCCGACAGGTCGGCGGGAACGGAGCTTGCCCGGGCCAGGGCCAGAAGCGACCGGCAGAAGATCAGCAGCCGGCTGTCCCAGGCGCCAAGGCCGGACGAGTCGAAGCGCAACGCTCCGGGCTTGGGGGAGGCCGCGAGCAGGCGCTTCGCGTCCGCCGCACCCGGGACGGTGGCCCCCATGTCCCACGTGCCCGACAGGGTCACGAGCACGCCGCCCCCGGCCGAAGCCACGCTGCAGAGGGCGTCGGAAGCACCCGGATTCAGGATTTTTCCAGCCATGCGTTTTTCCTAACGGAAAAAGTCTGTCCGGGGAACCCCCCAATGGTGAGCTGGGGCGTCCCCCCCCAACACATGGCAAAGTTGTCGTCCCTGCTGACGGCCTCCCACGCCAGCAGGCGCGAAAGCCGCCCCAGATCCGGTTCGGCTTGGGGCACCCAGGCCTCCGGCCTGGCGCGAGGGGCAGAATCGGCACGCCGGCGCGGGTTCATCCGTCACGCGGGAGCGCGCCCGCACCCGTTGCGTCAGGCGGCGGGCGGAACGCTTTCGAGCGCCCGGCTCACCGACGCGACGAAATCCTTGATCTTGAACGGTTTCGGGAAGAAGTCGAAAACCTGCCCGCGAAGGGCCTCGATGGCGGTATTCAGGTGCGCGAAGGCCGTGATCATGATCACCTGGGTCCTGGGGGAGGCCTGCTTCACGACCTTGAGCACCTCCATGCCGTCGATATTCTTCATCTTCAGGTCGGTGACCACCACGTCGAAGTGCTTCTCCTTGAAACGCTCCAGCGCCTTGGCGGGGTCGATGAACGTCTCGACCTCGAAACCGGCGGCCTCGAGATGGTACTTGGACATGTCCCCCACGATTTTCTCGTCGTCGATAACCATGACCGTCGGCTTACTCATCGTCATCCTCCATCGGTTTCGCGGCCGGAAGCACAATTTCGAAGGTGGTTCCCTTGTTCACTTCGCTTTGCGCGGTGATCGTCCCAAGGTGGTTCTTGATGATCCCGTAGCTGACGGAAAGCCCGAGCCCGGTCCCGTCCACCCCCTTGGTGGAGAAGAAGGGATCGAAGATGTTGCTCAGTATTTCCGGAGGAATACCCTTTCCCGTATCCTGGAAATCGATGACGACGCCCTCATACCCCGGGGCAGGCTTGGTCCTGATGGCCAGGGTCTGCCCGGGGGACATTGCCTGGATGGCGTTGGTGATGATGTTCACGAACACCTGGCAGATCTGGTGTTCGTCCATGCGCACGCA
Source organism: Fundidesulfovibrio terrae (assembly GCF_022808915.1). NCBI lineage: Bacteria > Pseudomonadati > Thermodesulfobacteriota > Desulfovibrionia > Desulfovibrionales > Desulfovibrionaceae > Fundidesulfovibrio > Fundidesulfovibrio terrae. The sequence goes on along the minus strand of NZ_JAKZFS010000001.1, from coordinate 744,497 downwards.
CGGCAGGCCCTCGGCCAAGTCCAGGACGACCTCGATGTTCGACACGTCGAGCATGTTCCGGACCAGCTGCAGCGTCCGCCTGACGACATCGTTCACATCCCCGCACAGGAAGGAGGCCACCTTGGGCTTGGCGAAATCCAGGAGGTTGATGACGATGGCCTGGATCCGCTCGCATTCCGCCGTGACCTTGCGCATGAAGCCGATACGCTCCTCCCGGGGGAGGATGTCGTACACGGCCTCGTATGTCTGGGCGATCATGGAGATGTTGTTGAGGGGGTTGGTGATCTCGTGCGCCACGCCGGCGGTGAGGATGCCCAGGGAGTTGAGCTTCCTGGATTGGACGAGCTCGTCCTCGCGCAGGCGCAGTTGCTCCGACATGGTGTTCATGGCCCTGATGACGGCCCCCAGTTCGTCGCTGGACACAGGGCCGTCGATCTTGCGGAAACGGCCCTCGGAGATGTCCATGGCCAGCTGGCTCACCTTGTTCAGGGAGGCGAGAATCCGGCGGTAGATCAACGGCGTGAAGAACACGGCCAGGATCAGGATCAGGAGGAAGGACGCGAGCATGCCCTGCTTGGTCTTGGTTATGAGAGCGCCGATCTTGGTCCGCTCGTCCTCGGTGAGGCGGTTGGACACCTCCATGAGCCGCCTGCCCGCCTCCCGGAGGATGTTCTCCGAGGCCTCGTCCCTGCTCTTGCCGGTGGCGATGCGTTCGACCTGTTGCCGGTATTGTCCCAGGGCGAGCCGCAGGTCCTGGTATTTCTGCAGTCCGATGGCCCGGACCATGTCCTGGTTGAGGCTGTCCAGAGTTTCGCCGGCGGCCTGGACCATGACCAGGATGTCGTCGATGGCGAGGTCGTCCTTGAACAGGAAGTAGTTCTTCTCGGAAAGGCGCATCTCGAGGAAGGACGAGTTGAGCCGCTCCTGTATCTCCATGTACCGGCTGGAGGCGCTCAGGTTGCCCACGTCCCGGACGGCGAACACCCCGGTCAGGACGAGGAGCCCGATGATGATGGCTCCGTGCAGGATGAGCGTCTTTTTAATCGTCATCTTGGTCGAACCATATGCAGCGGGGGGTTTCGGCATATTCCTTGCGAACGGGCCAGTACCAGGCGGCTCCGTCGGCGATCATCGCCACGCCGGCCGCTATGAGCAGGACATCCAGCGAGCTCTGGGCGCTCAAGCCGAAATAGCTGAGCAGGCCGAGGCCAAGGCTCAGGATGGTCACGCCGGTGCGGAAAAAGGCCAGCCCGGTGCGGGCGCGCGCGGCCAGGGTGCGGTAACAGGCCAGCACGGTCCGCTGGGCGGCCAGCACGTTGCGCTCCCGGGCCAGGGTGATGCGCTCCCGGTACCCACCCCTGGGCATGGTTATGGAAGAATAGGTCGTCAGGCAATCCCCCAGGCGCCCGAGCATGGTCTGCTTCGAGTCCTGATCCGCGGGGCGCGGCAGATCGAGGAAATGGTACTCTTCCAGGAAGTGCAGCACGGCGGAGGTGGCCTCGACCAGGCTCTGGTCGGAGGTGTGCTTCCAGGCCCGCCGCTGGCGGACGTAGGCCCACAGGCTGACGGCGCCCAGGCCGAGGCCAACCGCCACGGCGATCCAGGGGAGCAGGGGAATCGCGGCAGGCTGCCCCATCCGGAACAGGCTGTTGCCCATGCCGATCAGTCCCAGGCTCCACCGCATGACGTTGAGCCAGGTGCGCCCGTACGCGAGGTTCGTCCTCTGGCAGGCCAGCTTGGTGCGCCACAGGGCCATGGTGTTTCGCCAGAAGGCCATGGCCGTCCGCTGGACGCCGACGGGGCCGTTGGCGTCGCGCATGGCGAAGTCCTGGGCGAACCATTCCACCTCCTCGCGCAGGCAGGCCATGTATTTCTTCGGCCGCCCGGGGAAGAGGCTTTCGATCTCGCGCATGGTTTCCGGATCGTCGAACACGCTCACCGCGAACGTCAGCATGTCCCTTTCGCGGCAGACGGGGAACCAGTGCCCCGCAACAGGCCCCTTGGCCTGGAAGGCCAGCCGGGCCAGATCCTCCGGGATCGGCAGGCGCTCGTCGTACGCCAGGACGGGAAGCTTGTAATACTCGCCCAGGGCCTGGCGGAGATCCCCCCGGGTCAGGCCGAGCCGCTGCCGGAAGAACACCTCGGGGTGGACGGCGTCGGCGAGCCAGGCCTTGTCCGCCGCTTCCAGGTCCCGGCGGGAGAGAAGCCCGCGCGACTCAAGCGGGGAGTAGGGGCGCGTCGCCTCAGAGAGCACGGCGTCAGCGGTCATTGCCCAGCTCGAATGTTTTCCACTGCCCGGGGGGCAGGGAGTAATCCGGCACCGCGATTTCCATCTCGCAGTCGCAGAAGGGAAGCTGCCAGCGATCCCGCCGGGCAGGAAGATGCCAGTAGAGGCCGTCGGCGAGCAGCAGGACGCCTACCGCCATGATGACGCTTTCCAGCACGACCCAGGCCAGGCCGTGCCCGGGGCCGGTCAGGAGAAGGCCCAGGCCGACGGCCACGAAGTTGACGCCGGTGCGCACGTAGGCCATCCCGGTGCGCGAGCACGCCAGGCTCGTCCTGAACCGGGACATGACATTGCGCCGTTCGGCCAGGAGGGTCCTTTCCAGGGCCAGCCCGGTCGACCCCCATATCCCGGGGCTGCACCCGGGCGCGACCAGCGGGACGCAGCGGTAGCGCCGGTCGTCGTGCTCCTCGTGCGCGGGCGGCAGGAGCATCCCCCACGCGCCGCCCTTTTCCCCGGCCCTCTCCGCCTCGTCCAGGCTGGTCTTCCCCGCTCCGTGCCCGGCCAGATACCAGCTCAAGCCTTCCAGCGTGAGGACCACTCCCACCGCCATCAGAAAGAGCCCCGCCGCGTCGGCCGGCTGCGCGTGCAGCCTTCTCAGGAAGGCGATGCCCAGGCCGCAGAGGGAAATGCCTGTACGCACCAGGGCCATGCCCGTGCGGGACTTGGACATGACGGTGCGGAAATAGGCTTGCCGGGTCCTCTCCATGGCCAGTTCGGTGCGTTCCAGGGCCAAAAAACGCCTGCGCATCACCGGCGAGTGGCGCTCGCAGTCCTTGACCCATCCGCCCGCGCCCGGGACCGGCGGAGTGCGCGTAATGGCGATGCGCTCATCTTCGAGCCGGGCGACGGGAACGGTGATGTCCGGCCCGGGCGGGGCAGGAGCCCTCAACGGCCTGCGGCGGGCCAGGCGGCGGGCCGGGATGTACCAGATGAGGCCGTCCACGACCAGGATGCCCCCGCAGACCGCCAGGACGGCCTCCGGGATCAGGGCCAGGCCGGTACCGAACACCTTCACGAGCACCAGGGAAACCGTGATCAGGGCCAGGCCGGTGCGCAGCATGGCCAGGCCGGTGCGGCCCTTGCTGAGCAGGCTGCGGTAACTGGAGAGCTGGGAGCGGACCGCGGCCAGGAAGGTCCTGGTCCGGGCCAAGCTGGTGCGCCCAGCGACAGGGGGAAAGCCGGGGTTCACGTCCTGGGCGTGTTCGATAAAACGCCGGACAGTGGCTTCATCGGCCTTGGAGAGGGAGACGCTGCCCACCTTGAGCAGTTCCGCGGCTTCGCGGATGACCTGGGCGGAATCTTCACGGCAGGTGGCAACCCAGGCCCAGCCGCCTTCCTTGCGCAGAGGCGTCCAGCCCCGAGCCTTGAGTTCCTCCAGGTCGATCCCGGCGGCGAGGGATTCCGGAGGCGCGAGGGCTTCCTCAAATAAGACGACAGCCGGTACACGGCTGTTCTGCACGGAATCGTCCACGAGCACTCCCCCATTAAAAGACATGGGAAATGATACATCGACTCATGGCTTCCCTACCCGGTTCAAGGCTGGCAAAGCCGACGGATTCCCACCGCGGTCCATAACCCGGACGCACCAGCGCCTTTGACATACCACTTCTGTTTAATCAAGGCTGCGTTCCCCCGTGACCAGGCACAAGAAATAGGCGGTGCACTGATTTCCACGTTCTCGCGTCAGTCCGAGCGGCATATTCAGCTCTTCAATTGATGGGGCTGGGACCATATACTCATGTACCGTTTTTTTTAATCACTTATTCGCAAAAACATTCCAGAAAGCACTACCGTAATCACGCGAAAACATATATGCGTCTTCCCGGCTCAACCATCATTATTCGAGGATCTTTGACCGTAGTGTGATCTCCCCTCTTATCCGGAAAGGCCACAATGAAACAACTCGCCCTTGTCGCTGCCTTGTTCGTCTGCATCCTCCTCGGCACGCCCGGCGCAGCCGACGCGGCCAGACTCAACCAGTATGTGGGGTTTGGCGACAGCACCCAGGACAGCGGCTATTTCCGCTACAACACTACGGGAAGCGCGGTTTTCGATAAAACCATTGCCGACGCCGTGGCCCGCGGCGCCAGCGGTGCATTCGTCGGCCCCGGAGTGATGAACTCCGCCATTTTGGCCGGCAAGTTTGGCTTGAACGGCGCGGCGATCGGCGGCGGGGGGTTCAACTACGCCAACGGCGGCGCTTTTTCGGCCCCGCTACGCCCTTCCGCCGGCGATCCCTATCTTTCCGGCGTATCAGCCCCCACCAACGTGTCCACCAACCAGCAGATACAGAACTACCTTCTCTCAACCGGTGGCGCGGCCAATCCCAACGCCCTCTATGTGATCAAGACCAGCGACAACGACCTGCAGTTCGTGCGGGCCATGCCCCCGGCCTGGGCCGCTGCCAATCCCAATTTCCTCTCCAACCTGGCTGCCGGCGAGGCGATGAGCGCGGCGGCTCTTCAGGCGGCCGGAGCGCGAACCCTCATGGTTCCCAATTCGTACAACTACGCCGTCTTCGCCGGTCTGGGCGGGGGGCTCGCCCCGGAAAACGCGGACCTGTACGCGAGGTCCCTCTCTTACGGGCAAGCACGCTGGGCAGATCTGGCGGCGGCCGGAGTGCGCTTCATCCCCGCCGACATCGACAGCCTGATGCGCTTCGTGGTGCTCCATCCAACCATGTTCGGGTTCACCCCCTCCTCGGTACTGTCGGCCAACACCTTGTCCCCTTCGCTCAGCCCCCTGCTCGTCAGCTGGGACAACGTCACACCCGCGCAAATGCAGTCCAACCTGTTCATCGGCGCCAACGGCGTGCACTTCACCACGGCGGGCCAGCAGATCGAGGCGGATTACGAGCACGGCCTGATCGTGGCTCCGAGCCAGATGTCGTTGTTGGCGGAAGGCCCGGTGCAGGGCGGCTTGGCGCGCGCGGCCACCATCCAGGGGCAGATCGATCTTTCCGGGCAGCATCGCGGACAAAGCGGCGTGAACGTATGGGCCACAGGAGGGGTCGGCTCGCTCAATATCAGGAACACCTCGGGCTTTCCCGATGAATCCGGCACCCCCTTCACGGGCTCGGCGGGCGTGGATTACCAGACGGCCTTCGGGCTGATCCTGGGCGCGGCCTTCACGGCCGGAACCCAGACCCAGAACTTCAACCAGGGAGCCGGCCACTTCGACCAGACCGATCAGGCGTTCAGCCTCTACACCGCCTGCAAAGCCGGGCCGGTGTGGGGCAACGCGGTGGCGTCCTACGGCCTGTACCAGGACAAGATCACCCGCATCGTGCCCCTGGGTCTGTTCACCGACCAGAACAACGCCAACACCACCGGTCAGTCCCTGGCCCTGGCCTTGCGCGCCGGCGGGGACATCAAGCTGGGACCGGTCACCACCGGGCCGGTTGCGGGGCTGGTGCTGCAGCAGGTGACTATCAAGGGCTTCACCGAATCAGGGACCAGCGGCGTCAACGCCTTGTCCTTTGGCGGCCAGACGCGTGAGTCCGTCGTCAGCCAGTTGGGCTGGCGCGTGTTGGTGGACGTGGCCAAATGGCGGCCTTTCGCGGAAGCCAAATGGAACCACGAGTTCGCCGGCCAGGGCCGCATGGTCAAGGCCTCGATCACCACAGCCACGGCCAAGCCCTATTCCATGGACGCCGCCCCGGTGGCCACGGATTGGGGCACCGCGTCGCTTGGCACCTCCTACAAGATCAACGATCAGTGGATGCTGCGAGTCGCGGGTTCAGCCATGTTCACTAATCCGCAGGTGGTCAGCTACGGCGGGGAACTGGGCGTGAGCGTCAGTTTCTGAGCGCCGGCCGTCCGGAGATCATGCTCCCCTGGGGCGGCAATGCCAGGCGGCGTGCCGACTCGCGCCCCACTTTATGGGAGCGCCCGGCCGGAAACCGGGCTGTGTAAAGCCAATGTGAACAGAACCGTTTCCCCAAAGAAAAATGGGCTAGGATTTTCATCCTAACCCGTTGATTTCTTTGGCGTCCCCAAGGGGATTTGAACCCCTGTTAGCGGCGTGAGAGGCCGCCGTCCTAGGCCACTAGACGATGGGGACGCGATATGGTGGGCCGTGCAGGATTCGAACCTGCGACTCTCTGCTTAAAAGGCAGGTACTCTACCAACTGAGTTAACGGCCCATCCGCGTGAGCGGAGGAACCGTTTAACCGCACGGCCTCGCGCTGTCAAGAAAATTGCGTTTACATGTTCACTCTTTGCTCGTCAATAGAAATTTGAAGTGTTTGCCGGGTTTATGCCCAACCCCGACCGCCCCCTTGCCGAAATACAAAACCCAGGCCCAGGCATGGTCGTAGCCGCTGCTGGTGGAGGACCACACGCCGTCAAGCACTTGTCCGAAGGGATGATCCGGCGCCAGGGCGGGCCAGGCCCGCGATGTATCCACTAGGCTCTCCAACTCCCATATCGTGGGTAAACGCCAGCCGCCGCTCCCCGCCGCCGTGTCCGACGCCTCCTGCCAGGTGACCTCGCCCTGCCCGGGCAAAACACGGCGGGACCAGACCAGACCGGTCAGCCGGTCCAGGGCTTCGTCCCCCGAGGTTTCAAAGCGCGGTTCGGGCCAGGGGCGGCCTAGGACGCGCGCCTCCTGCGGCGTCTCACCCGGCAGCCAAGACGCGCCGTGAACCGGCAGGATCATGTGGGTGGCGCCCTGAGGTCCGGGAAACATCCGGCCTCCCTCGAGATGGACGCGCCAACGGTACCCGGGCGCGTTGGCCGCCAGGGTGGCCGTCCAGTGCCAGTGCTGGAAAAGATTACGGAAGAGATGGCCCGGCGGCAGGGCCGGACGGGCGTGGGCCAGGCTCACGAGGGCCAGAAGCTCCCGGCGGCGCGGCAGCCGCCAGTCGGCGAATCCTAGCCAGCCCTCACGGTTGCGCTCCTCCAGCCAAGTCAATGCCTCGTCCCAGGTCATGGGCCAGCCAGCCGCCGAGGCGTCCCGGGGCCAGGCGAGCCCGGTCAGCCGGTCCAAGGCCAGGAACTCCCCGGCCGCCTCGAAGCGCACAACCGGCCAGGGACGGCCGGGCCGGAACTCTGCGTCCTGCCCGCTCCCAGCGCACAGGACCGCTCCGCCCGAGAGGTCGAAACAGCCTTCCTGGCCGGACCAGGGATAGCAGGCTCCCCGCGCGGCCACGGCAGGCTACTCTCCGGCCAGACGCTCGCGCACCACGCTGGTCAACAGATGTACCAGCATCATGTGCACGTCCTCGATGAACTGGTAGTTCTCCGAGGGCACCACGAAGCATTCCTCCACGGCGCACTTGAGGTTGCCGCCGGAGAAGCCCGTCAGCCCCACCGTGCGTGCGCCCCGCTCGCGCGCCAGGTCCATGGCCTTGAGCACGTTGGGGCTCATGCCCCCGCCCGAGATGCCGATGACCACGTCGCCGGGGTTGAGGAGGTTGCGCAGCTGCCCGGAGAAAATGTCCTCGAAGCCCACGTCGTTGCCCCAGGCGGTCATGAGCGGGATGTTGTCGGTGAGGGGAATGGCCCTGAAACCGCGCTTACCGTTCACGGCAACGGTCTTGGCCAGGTCGGAGCAGAAGTGCGAGGCCGTGGCCGCTGAGCCGCCGTTACCCATGATGAACACCTGCTTGTCGGCCGCATAGGCCGCGTGGAGCATGTCCGCGATGCGCCCGATCTGGTTCTTGTCCAGGCGGCTGACCACCGCGCGCATGCCCAGCAGATAGCCCTCCGGGGTGATGGTGGACTTGAACCGCCCTGCGTGGTCCAGGGTGATCTGGGAGCCGCCCTCCTCGAAATCGAAGACCAGCTCCTGCAGGCCCAGGGCGGTGAGTTCGCGGCTGATGCGCTCCTGCCGGTCCGGCTCGGCGAACACCAGCAGGAAGCCGCCGCCGCCCGCTCCGGTGATCTTGCCGCCCAGTGCCCCGCAGCGCATGGCCGTCTCGTAGTAGCGGTCGATGTCCGGGTTGGACACCGAGGACGAGAAGCGCTTCTTCTGCTGCCACGAGTCGTGGAGCAGGCGCCCGATCTCCAGGATGTCCCCGCCTTCGAGGATCTCGCGCATGCGGTAGGCGGTGGCCTTGACCGCATGCAGGGCCTCAAGCACCGCCTCGTCGTTGTCGCTGGTGGCCTGGCGCTGGCCTTCCAGGATGCGGGCCGAGTCGCGCGAGGAGCCGGTGTGGAAGAGCATGAGGTGGCGGCGCAGCTCCGTTAAGCGCGAGCGGCTGACGGAAACGGGCTCCACGGTGGTGCCCGAGGCGTCGAAGGTCATGAAGTTGAGCCCACCGAAGGCCGAGGCGTACTGGTCCTGCATGCCTATGGGACGGCCCAGCACCGTGAGCTCGATGTGGGTGGCCAGTTCGGCCACCTGGGCCTTGTCCAGGGACGACCCGGCGTAGGCCCCGACGCACCGGGCCAGGCTGGTGGCCACTGCCCCGGACAGCCCCAGGCCCGAGCCGGGGGGAATGTCCGACTTGAGCTGGAGCATCACCCCGTCCTTGATGCCGAAGTGGCGGAGCATGGCCTTGGGGATGCGCAGGGCGTCCTTCAGGTTGGCTTGGTCCAGGTCCGGGATGCGCTGGTGGAGCTGATAGTCGGAGGAGGATATCTCCACCTCGCGGCCGGGGATCTCCTGGAGCACGGTGTAGAAATACTTGTCGATGGTCACGGAGAGCACGGCCCCGCCGTGGGCCTCGTAGTAGGCCGGAAGGTCGGTGCCGCCGCCGCCGAAGCTCAGGCGGACCGGGGATTTGGCGATGATCATGATACGTGTCCCATTCAGGATGCCCGGGGCATCAGATATAGCTTTTGATTCGTTTCCATCCGGCCTTGAGGGCGTCCACGGGGGCGCGCCAGCCAGCGAAAGGCCAGTTGAGCCCCACATAGCGCGACAGGGACGCCCCAAGCATGGCGATCCGCTCCAGCAGCTGGATGCGCCGCCTGGTCAGCCGCATGAGCACGGGCTCGAGCGCAGGATGGCGGGCCATCCAGTAGAAATAGGCGCTGAAGGCGGCCAGGGCCTCGGTGTCCGCCTGGCGGATGGTCAGGCTGTCGAAGCGGCGCGCCCCGCTCTCCGCCTGGGAGATCAGCCCGGCGTTCAAGGCCAGGTCGTACACGCCCGTGCCCCGGTAGGGCTGCAAAAGGCCGGACCAGGGATAGTTGAGCCGGCCCAGCTGCTGATTCAGCCTGAGCGTGGCCTGGGCCTTGTCCAGGGTCTCCCCCGGCAGGTTGAACATGTTGAAGGTGGAGAAGCGGATGCCGTACTTGGTCAGCAGCGAAGCCGTATCGCGGATCTGCTTCTCGGAGATGCGCTTGGCCAGCACGGTGTTGCGCAGTTCCTCGTCCCCGCTCTCCACCCCGAAGGAGACCATACCGCAGCCGGAGCGCGCCAGGAGCGCCACAAGGGCCTCGTCGGTCAGGTTGGCGCGCACGGAACTCATGTAGGGCAGCCCCACCTGGCGGGAGTAGAGCCCCAGGAATTTCTCCAGCCAGGCGCGGTCCTGCACGAACAGGTCGTCCACGAAGGAGAGATACCGCAGGCGCTCGCCCCGCAGCTCGCGAAGAGCGACGATCTCGGAGACGAGCCGCTCGGGGGAGTGGCGGCGGACATAGGTCCCCTTGCCCTTGTACATCTGCCGGATCATCTTGTTGTAGCAGAAGCTGCAGTTGTACGGGCATCCCCGGGCGGCCATGACCTCGGCCCCGGTGCCCGAGGCCAGGCCGGGGTAGCGCCTGGCGTAGAGCAGGCGGTCCGGCGGCAGTATCTCGTCCAGCTCAGAGCGCAGGGGGTAGAGGTCGTTTCGGATCACGCCCGAGGACGTTTTGACGAAAAATCCCGGCACGTCCGAGCCGTCGCGGCCGCTCGCCAAAGCGTCCATGAAGTCAGGCAGGGCGTCCTCGGCCTCGCCCCTGCAGATGGCATCGATGCCCGGCTGGTCCAGGAACTCAGGGAAGAAGGTGCAGTGCGTGCCTCCGGCGATAACCGGCACGCCAAGCATGGCCTTGACCTTCTGGGCCGTGTCCGCGGCCCACTCGTGCAGGCCGCTCATGAGGGAGAAACCCACTACGTCGGGGTTGGCGGCGCGAACGGCCTCCCAGAATCCCTTGCCCTCCTCGGCCTGAACCACCACGTCGGCCTCATGGCCCCGCGCCTTGAGGGCGGAGGACAGGTACATGGGCCCGAAGGCTTCGTAGCCGTCTCGCTGCAGGAAGAGAATCTTGACCATGCTGGTGCCGCCGGATGCGCTGCGCCTCAGGCCCCGAGGCCCACGCGGACAAAAGCGTTCATCGCCCGGCCCCGGCGTGAAGGTGAAAGGCCACCGAGGCCCGGTCCAGGCGGAAGCCGTTTTTCTGGTAGAACAGGCAGGCCGTGACGTTCTCGCTTTCGGTGGTCACTTCGACGCGGGTCAGTCCCTTGGAGGCCGCCCAGGACCGCAACCGGCCCAGGAGCAGCGAGCCGCGTCCGCGTGCCTGCGGCAGCACCGAGATCAGGTCGATCACCGCCGCCTTGTCCTTGAGCTTGAAGCTCACGAACGCTCCCGGCTCGATGAACTTGAGGATTTCGCCGGAGGCCATGCTGTTCGCGATCCAGCGCCGCTGGTGAGCGACGCGCGCCGCCTGGGCCACGTCCGGGTCCAGGCCGAAGCGGCTGAAGGGAAAGTTGGCCGCGTGGGCGTCAAGCTCGGCTTCGGGCATCGAGGCCGCGCCCATGGGCTCGCCGCAGGCGGCCCCGGCCGCGCCTGTCAGGTCCTGGGAAAAAGTCGGTTGCACGCACATCTTGCGAAAACCCAGGCGCATGAGAAGCTTGGCCCCGTCGATGTCCTGGGCATGGGCTTTGGCATCGGCCATGTACGGGAGGGGGAGCGCGGCCAGCTCCCGCCCGAGAATATCCGGGTCGATCCGGGTGGCGCGGTAGAAGTCCAGGCCCAGGGCGTCACTGTCGAACTGCTGGCGGACCAGGCATTTCATGTCCATGAAGACTCCCTATCTGCCCGAGAAGATCTCATCGGCCCGGGCCAGCTTCTCGGGCGAGCCGATGTCGATCAGGCAGTCCTCGATGGGGTAGCCGTACAGGACCGCGCCCGCCTCCAGCATGGCCGGGAACACGTCCTGGCCGAAATCGGAAAAACCCGAGGGCGGAATGAAATCGAGCACCCCAGGCTGGCAGGCGTACACCCCGGCATTGGCCAAGTCGGTGAAGGCCACGGGGGGCTTCTCCACGAAGCGGGTGATGCGCAAGGCCGGGTCCATGTCCACCAGCCCGCACTGGGTGGGGTTGTCCACCCGGTAGAGGCCGACCGTGGCCATGCCGCCCTTGGCTTCGTGGTAGCGCCAAAAGGCGCTCACGTCGAACTCCGAGAGCACGTCCCCGTACCAGACCAAAAACGGCTCGCGCAGAATGTCGCGGAAGGCATTCAGCGCTCCGGCCGTGCCCAGGAGTTCCTCCTCCACGGTGAAGTGGAGCCTGACCCCGAAGGCCGCATCGCCCGGAAAATGGTCCCGCACCGCCTGGGGCAGGTGGTGCAGGTTGACGCACACGTCCGTTACCCCCTGGGCGGCCAGATGGCGGATGGTGCGCTCAAGCAGCGGCACCCCGGCCACGGGGACCATGGGTTTGGGGCAGGTGTCGGTGAGCGGGCGCAGGCGCGTGCCCAGCCCCGCACTCAAAACGACGGCCGTCCTCATTACTCGGCGGCCTCGGCCAGGGCGGCGTCGGGCTGCGGGGGCTTGGAGCCCGGCAGCACGGTTTCCACCTGGATGAAGGCGGCCCGGTCGTTGACGTTCATTTCCTTGTACTGGGGGCACTTGGCGCAGGTGGACATGGCATTGGGCGTATTGATGGTGGCCCGGACCTTCTGGAACTTCTCGTTGTTCCAGATGTCCTCCACGCCCTCCACGTTCAGATCTCCCATAATGTCCTTGGAGAGCATGCACAGGCGCACCTTGCCGTCGGACTGCACGAAGATCTCCTCCCAGGGGCGGGGGCACTTCTTGTGCAGGCTCGCGACCGGGGTGAGCGCCGCCTTGCCCGAAAGGTCGAAGCGGTCGGGGATGGTGAGCTTGATTCCGTGCGCCTTGGCGCGGCGCTCGGCCTCGTCCAGCACGGAGTTGGTGAGCTCCTTGTGGTCGAAGAGGATCTCGTCCACCATCTCCTTGCCGTAGGCGATCATGTGCACCATCTTGGCCTCGTCCATGCCCAGGCTCGCCGCCAGGTCCACGAAATCGGGGAACTCCTCGACGTTGGAGCGCATGCCCACAAACACCATGCGCAGGTAGGGGTGCGAGACGCCCAGTTCGCGCTTCTTGGCCACCACTTTCCTGATGTTGCCGATCACCGTGTCGAAGTCCGCGCCCTTGCGGATGCGGTTGTAGGTCTCGGCCCTGGCCCCGTCCACGGAGAAGTTCAGGAAGGCCAGCCCGCCGTTTATGAAGCGGTCGATCATCTCCTGCTTGAGGAGCATGGCGTTGGTGAGCACGAAAATGCGCGGACCGCGCGGGGCCAGCAGGTCGAAATAGCTGCCCAGGTGCTTGTTCATGAGCGGCTCGCCCCAGCCGAACAGGGAGGCGTCGTGCAGGGCGTCCCAGTAGGGCTCGGTCTTCTCGAAGACCTCGGGCTGGAGGTCGCGGCCCACGAAGTCGCGGTGCGACTGGCCGCACATGGCGCAGCGCAGGTTGCAGCGGTTGGTGGTCTCGAAGACCAGACGCTGGGGCTTGGACGAAAGTATGGTGCGTTCTTCGGCCAGTTCGCGGTCGTTGAGCGCCTTGTTGTCGATGGCTTTCTGGCTTGGCATGGGAAGGTCCCTCCTGGCGGGAGGCGGATAGAAGCATCTTTTTTCGGGCAAGGCAAGGCCGCAAGACCCTTGAAACGCCCCGGCCCGCGTGGGCGCGCGTCCGCCGGTGACGGACGCGTGTCCTGCACTGTTCCGGGCCGCCGGCCCCGGCGCGGGGCCGGGTCGCGGCTAACTGTTGCCGGGGGTGTCCTCGCTCTCGGCCAGGTCGTCTTCCAGGATGGGGCTTGGCGCGGCGTGGCCGTTGCCGGGCATGGAGACCACCCGCGCGGCCGGGGCGGAGGCCCGCTCGGGGGCGGGCAGGTTGAACTCCACCACGCCATCGGCGTGGTCGCGCAGCTTGTCGGACAGGTAGTAGCCAAACTTGGCCACGAAGACCAACAGGCCGTGTTCCCGGGCGAAGTTCATGGCCGGGATCATGTCCGCGTCGCCGGTGAGCAGCACGATCTTGTCCACCATGCCCCGGGCGGCCATCCAGGCGATGTCCAGGCCCATGAGCATGTCGACCTCCTTCTGCACCAGGTTGATGGACACGTCCTGGGGCTGGAGGGGGAGGTTGCGGCTTAAGCTGTCCATGATGGCGCGCATGTTCTTCTTGTTGAGCTTCCAGCCCTGCATGGCCAGCGACCCCAGGCGCAGGGCCATGCGCGGCATGCGGCGAAGCTGGTCCAAGTAGTCGTGCTTGATGCGGTACTGTTCGGTGGCGCTGAACTCTATTTCGCGCTGGGATATGGGGTGGACCGCACGCCCGCCGTAGGGGGGCGAATCGTAATAGTAGGCGCGGAACAGCCTGTCGTCGTCGAATTCGGGATCATCCATGATCAGGTCACAGGCCAGCCGGACCGAATCGGCCGACGGGGGCTGTCCGAGCCGGGCTTCCAAGTGCTTCATCCAAAAAAAACTGCCATCGATGAGAATAGAGACGTTCATATCGAAAACTCCAATAGCCGGCATTATGTTCGGGAGTGTAGGCCTTGTGCTGCAACCAGTCAAAGGGTGGCCGCACATATTTCGCTCCCGCGCTCCTTCTTCTCCAGGCCGGACACGACTACCTCGTTTCGAGAAGCGGAAGCCGCCTGAAACGCCTGCCGGTCGCGGCGGACAACGCGTTGGCGACCGCCGGGGCGATGGGAGGCACCCCGGGCTCGCCCACTCCGGTCGGCTTTTGGGCCGAGGGGACGATGTGCACCTCCACCTCGGGCATGCGGTCGAAACGCATGGCCCGGTATTCATTGAAGTTGGATTGCTCCACCCGCCCCGAATCCAGGGTGACGGCCTCGCCCAGGGCCGCCGACAGGCCGAAGGCGATGCCGCCCTGCATCTGGGCGCGGATGATATCCGGATTGACGGGCATGCCGCAGTCAACAGCGCACACGACCCTTTCCACACGGAACGCGCCGTCCTGTCCCACGGCCACTTCGGCCACCTGGGCCACGTAGGTGTCGAAGGACTTGTGCACGGCCACGCCACGCCCGCGCCCGGCCGGCAGGGCCGACCCCCACCCCGCCTTCTCCGCTGCCAGGTCGAGCACACCCAGGTGGCGGGGGTGGTCCGCCAGGAGCGCCCGGCGCAGCTCCACGGGATCGCGACCAGCCGCCTGGGCCACCTCGTCCAGAAAGACCTCAACGGCGTAGGCCGAATGGGAATGGCCCACAGAGCGCCACCAGAGCACGGGCACGCCCACTACGACGGTGTGCAGCTCAACCGACAGGTTGGGTATGGCGTAGGGCATGTCGTGGGCGCCCTCCACAGAGACGGCGTCGATGCCGTCCTTGACCATCATGGACTCGAAGGGCGTGCCGGTGAGGATCGATTGCCCGGCCACACGCTGGCGCCAGGCGATCAGGTTTCCTCGTCCATCGATCCCGGCGCGCAGCGCGTGGACGAACATGGGCCGGTAGCGGCCGCCCGCTATGTCGTCCTCCCTGGTCCACACCAGATGGACGGGGGCTGCCCCTCCCAGAGCCCGGGCCACATGCACGGCCTCCACGATGTAGTCGGAGGCCGGGTTGGCCCG
Organism: Fundidesulfovibrio terrae; assembly: GCF_022808915.1. Taxonomy (NCBI): domain Bacteria; kingdom Pseudomonadati; phylum Thermodesulfobacteriota; class Desulfovibrionia; order Desulfovibrionales; family Desulfovibrionaceae; genus Fundidesulfovibrio; species Fundidesulfovibrio terrae. Next base: position 729,428 of record NZ_JAKZFS010000001.1, on the reverse strand, counting down.
GCGTCCGAAGCTTCCGCCCGCATACAGTGTGTTGATCCGCACCTGCCTGCGCTCAAGGCCCGCGGCCGAGGCGGCGTTGGCCTGATCCACGGTCTGGAACTGGTCCCCGGCCCAAATCTCGCAAGCGCCGTCCGCCAGCCGGACCACGCAATTGAGGGTCTCCATGGGGGCGTGGGCCAGGTACGGGAATTCGAAAACAGCTTCCACGGTCTTTCCGGACAAGGCCAGGGCCTCCTCCACGTTCCCGTCGGCCCTGGCGGAAAGCCCGGGAGAGGCGGCCAGGGCCTTGTAGTGCTCAAGAAGCTCGGCCGTGCCGCGCGTTTCCGCTCCGCTTTCGTCCCACTCCACCCGCAGCGCGTCCCGCCCGCGCCGGGCGGCCCAGGTGTCCACGCCCGCCACAGCCACGCCCTGGGGGATCTCCACGACGTGCTTCACGCCCGCAACGGCCAGGGCCGGAGCCGGATCGAAGCCCTTCACCCTGGCGCCGAAACGCGCGGGCCTGGCCACCACCGCGGTCAGCATTCCCGGCAGGCGCACGTCCATGGCGTACAGGGCCGCTCCCTGGACCTTGGACTCCACGTCCAGGCGGCGATCCTGTTTGCCGATGAGCCGGAAGCCCGCCGGATCCTTGAGCGGCGCGTGGGTGGGCTCAGGCCGGCCGGCAGCCGCTTCGGCCAGTTCCCCGAAGCCGGCCTGGCGATCGCCCGATGCGTGGCGCACAAGGCCGTTTTCCACCACGATCTCCCCCACCGGCACGCCCCAAACCTCGGCCGCGGCATGGGCGAGCCTGGCCCGCGCCGACGCCCCGGCCTGGCGGTACTGCTCGTGGGAGTTGGCGATGCAGGTGCTGCCGCCCGTTGCCTGCAGGGGGCCTAAAAAGAGGTTGTTGTAGATCCGCTCGTCCGCCGGAGCCGACACGGCGCGTACCCGGCTCCAGTCGGCTTCCAGCTCCTCGGCCACCAGGGTGGCCAGGCCGGTGTGGCTGCCCTGCCCGGCCTCGACATGCTTGGCCAGCACCGTCACCTGGCCGTCTTCGCCGATGCTCACGAAGGGATTCATGGCGAAGCTGCGGCCCTGGGCCGTGGCGGAAGGCTGGGAAAAGCCGCCCGCCGGGACGGCCGCATGTTGCGGATGCCCCGCCATGGCCCTGGCCGCGCGCCTGACCGCCGCCTTGATGCGTCCGTAGGTGCCGCACCGGCAGAGGTTTCTCTGCATGGCCCTGGCGATGTCCTCGTCGCTTGGGTCGCGGTTTTCTGAAAGAAGCGCCACCGCGCGCATGATCTGCCCCGGCTGGCAGTAGCCGCACTGCGGCACCTGCTCCTGTATCCAGGCCTGCTTGACCGGGTGGTCCGGGGCCACTCCCTCGATGGTGACGATCTCCTGGCCGCCCACGGCCCCGAGCTTGAGCGAGCAGGACGGCCGGGCCTTGCCGCCGAGCAGCACGGTACAGGCCCAGCAGAGTCCGGCCCCGCACCCGTATTTCGTCCCGGTGAGCCCAAGTACGTCGCGCAGCACCCACAGAAGCGGCATCCCCGGGTCGGCGTCCACCTCGTAGGCTCGTCCGTTCACGCTGATGCTGACCATGGCGTTCCTCCTCCGGGCGGAGCGCGCCTGCCCCCGTCCGAATCCAGCCTCAGGGGGTCTCGGCTGGCGTACGGCGTTTTTTTCCGGTTTCTTCCCACATAGCCCTATATGGGCTGCAACGTCTCCGGAAGCAAGCTATGACTTGTGCGCCCTGGCAAGGGAGCGCGCATGACCATCGCAGATTTGATCGACGAAATCAGGCTGGAGCTGACCGATGAACAGAAAACCCGCTGGAGCGACGAACAGATGCTCAGGATCGTGGGCAAGGGCTTCCGCAGGCTCTCCCACGTGCTCTTCCGCAATGACGTGGAGCTCGGGCGCAGCATCTACCGCTTCGACACCGAGCCCGGCCGTGAGGACTATCCCCTGCCCGCCGACTTCATGGCCGACTACGGCCTCTACCGCGACGGTACCAGCACCAAGATCGCCAAGCAGAGCGACGACTCCTGGGAACAGCTTTCGAGCCCCGCCGAGTGCTCGGCCTGGCTCATCCGGGGGGACTCGCTCTACCTGGCCGGGGCCCCCGGCGCCGCCTACGGCCTGACCCTGGTGTACTGGCCGCTTCTGGACTCGGCCTCCCTGGAGATGGATTCGCCCACGCCCTTTGGCGGCAAGCTCGACGACTTGGTGGCCGAATACGCGGCCCTTCGGCTCAAAAACATCGACGAAATGGACGTGAGCCTGGATTCCCAGCTCCTGCAGGACATGGAGAACAACCTGCTGAGCACCTATTCGGCCCTCTCGCCCGTCACCGTCTCCCGGCGGGGCTGGCTGGCGTGAGCCGCAAATGCCGGGGCCGGACAGGACTCCGGCCCCGGCCGGACTCGGCTGGATTCGGCCGGCGGGCGAGGCCGCGTTGTCAGCGCAAGGGTCTTGTGCGAAGGGATGGGAATGAAAATGCATTCCGCGACACCTGGCGCGCCCTATCCGCATCAGGTCAACCTGCCGTTCAACGCCACGGCCGTCCAGGGACTGTTCCAGCCCGGAACGCCCGACCAGGACGATTCCTCCGTGCCCGGGTATTGGCTTTTGCTGCAAGGGGACGCCTTGCTGCTCCGCCACGGCGGCGGCGCGCCGGCCCTCCCGGACGGCTTCCTCCCCCCGGCCCTTGCGCTGGTGGAGAGCCCGTTCGCCATCGGCGCCTGGCGCGGCAAGCCCCTCAGGGTCGGCCGGATCGAGGCGGATGCGCCCATACCCGGATCGTGGACCCCCATCCCGATCAACTTCCGGGAGGAAACGCTCGACGACGAACTCATCACCCTGGCTGGCATGGCCCGCCAGATTGTTCATTGGCGCAGCCGCAGCGCGAGATGCCCGGTCTGCTGCACGGCGATGGACAGGATCGAGCGCACCTGGGGGGTGCGCTGCGGGAGGTGCCGCGACGAATACTACCCTCCCATCCATCCGGCAGTCATCGTCCTGATCCGGCGGGGAGAGGAGTTCCTTCTGGCGCGTAAATCCATCTGGCCTGCGGGACAGTACGCCCTGATAGCCGGCTACCTGGAATTCGGAGAGTCGCTGGAGGATTGCGTGGTGCGTGAAGTCAGGGAGGAGACGGGCATATCCGTTCGCGACGTGCGATACGTCTGCAGCCAGAGCTGGCCCTTCCCCAGCCAGATAATGGCCGGGTTCACGGCCGAATACGCCGGTGGCGAACTGGTCGTGGACAAAACCGAGCTGGAGGACGCCCGTTGGTTCAGTCCGGACAACCTGCCGCCCGCCCTGTCCCCGCGCCGCAGCATCTCCCGGTACATCATCGACACCTTCGCGCTCAATATCAAAGCCTGACATCCCGGGACGAGCCGGATGCGCCGGGCCGCAAGGGCCGCAAGGGCCCAGGCGCGCTCCGGCCAGCCATGGAGCGTGGCTACCAGCGGAACACCACGGTCTTCTGCCCGTCCTTGCCCACGGTGACAGACTGGGTTTTCGCCATTCCGGCGCTTTCGGCCGTCACGGAATAGATGCCAGGCGGGACCCGCACCAGAAACCAGGGTCCTTCGGAAACCGCGTCCAGGGAAACCGGCCCCCGCAGAGTCACCCGCACGTCCCCCAGGTAGTTGCCTTCGGACACCGCGAACTCGAGTTTGAGGTTGTACTGCGAGGCCATGCCCTGCATGGCCTCCCTCTCGTCCAGCCCGACGCCTCCGCTGAGGTAGGGAACGCCCTGGGGGCTGGTATTTTGCGCCTGCGCCATGATCGCGCCGCAGAAAGACAACCAGATCGCCAGAACCACTCCTGCCGTGAAAGCCAATCCTGCCATGATAAGCCTCCTGGGATGGGGAATGCCGTGGCTTCCCGCCATCGTGGGCCCGGCACGCATCTGGCGTGCCGGGGACAAACCGGTCCGCCTCGCTACGGACGCAGGCACTGTTCCTTGTCGTAGTCGCAATTCTCCTGGCAGTTTTTCTTGTTTTCCAACCCTGGAGCTTCCGAGCACTTTTGCATGCACTTTTTCCACTGGCTGTCGCAATACACCATGCTTCTTCCCGTCTCGAGCCTATTGCTGACGCTTGATCCGCGCAGGATAGGCAACGGGTCGATGACATGTCCCGGGCCGCTCTCTTCCAGGTAAACGACACTCCTTCCCGATCCGTAATAATACATCCTCCCGGAATCATCCATGTAGTACTGGATCGGGTTGTCATCGACGACGTAGTACAATCCGCCAGTCCCTGTCTCCACGCGCTCCGTCCTCTGGATGATGTGCAGCCCCCCTTGCGGGTCGGCATAATAGAGCTGGCCGCTCGTATCGCGGAAATAGCGGCGGGGGCTTTCCGGACTGCGCTCGACCACCACGACCCTTTCCTCCGGAGGTGCTGGGGCCTGGGCCAGGGTGCGGGTGTCGGTCCTGTCGCGTGGGCCGCACCCGGCGGCGGCCAGCATGGCCAGGACCAAGGTCGAAAGGACGAATAGGCAAAGCGGGCAGCGGTTGCTTCTCATGGCTCCTCCCTTGCTGAAGGGTTTTTCCGATCTTCGCCTACCGCCAGATATTCCGGGGCATGTCAATGGCTCTTTCCCCGAATTTTTTCCGCCTTTCTTCCCACATAGCGCTATATGGGGTGACGCGGCCGGATTCCCGGCTACACTGCCCGGTTCATGAAGACCGGCATCACCATCCATACCGGCTACACGCCGCACCGTTTCCAGCAGGATATCCACGCGGGCTTGAGGCGGTTCTCCGTGCTCGTCTGCCACCGCCGCTTCGGCAAGACCGTGCTCTGCGTCAACGCCCTCATCGACGCCGCCCACCGGGACGGCCCTCCCGACCAGCGCCTGGCCTACGTGGCCCCCACCCTCACCCAGGCCAAGCGCGTGGCCTGGGACTATCTCAAGCGCTACGCCCTGGGCATACCCGGCTCCAAGGCCAGCGAGAACGAACTGCGCATCGACTTCGAGAACGGCTCGCGCATCAGCCTGCACGGCGCGGACAACCCCGACAGCCTGCGCGGCCTCTACCTGGACGGCGCGGTCTTGGACGAATACGCGGACTTCCGCCCCGAGGCATACGCCACGGTCATCCGCCCGGCCCTGTCCGACCGGCGCGGCTTCGCCATCTTCATTGGCACCCCGCGCGGCCACAACCACTTCTTCGACCTCTACCAGGCCGCGCTTCGCAACCCCGGCTGGTTCGCGGCCCGCTTTCCGGCAAGCGCGACCCGCCTCCTGCCCGAGGACGAGCTCGACTCAGCCCGCTCCCAGATGACCGACGCCCAGTTCCGCCAGGAATACGAGTGCGACTTCGACGTCACCGGCGAGGACACCCTCATCCCCCTGGCCCTGGTGCTGGATTCCCTGGACCGCCAGGTGGGCTACCGGGATGCCCCGGCGGTCATGGGCCTGGACGTGGGCATGTCGCTGGGAGGTGACCCCTCGGCCATCGTGGTGCGCCAGGGAGGCAGGGTGGTCCACGCCGAGGAGTTCCGCCTGGACGACACCTTGGTCGTGGCCGGACGCGCCCGGGAATGCTTCCACGATTTCCGCCCCGAGGCCGTCTACGTGGACGCCGTGGGCTGGGGCGCGGGCGTGGCCCACACCCTGTCCGGCTGGGGACTGCCGGTGACGGCGGTGAACGTGGCCGAGTCGTCCTCCTCGTCGGAGCGTTTCAACCGCCGCCGCGACGAGCTGTGGTGGAAGGCCCGGGAGTTCTTCGCCTCACGCGTGGTCTGCCTGGACGAGGCCGCGCCCCTGGTCCGCAAGCTGGCCGCCGAGCTTTCATCCCCCCGCTTCGCCTACCTGCCCTCGGGCCGCATCAAGGTCGAGGGCAAGGACGAGCTCAAGCGCCGGGGCGTGAGCTCCCCCAACCTGGCCGACGCCTTCGTGCTGACCATGGCCCACGCCGACCGATTCCGGCCGGCGGACGACACCTCAAACCTCGAGGAGGGCCAGGATCCCTCCCGATTCCTCTAGGAGACCTGCATGCCCATTTCCGACGACGACCTGCTCGTCCTGCTGCGCCAGGACATGGACAAGGCCCGCGCCTACCAGGCCGAGCTGTCCGCCGAGCGCGAGAAGCATTACCGCTGGTATCGCGCCGAGCCTTACGGCAACGAACGCCCCGGATGGTCCCAGACCGTGCACCCCACCATCTTCTCGGTGGTTGAGTGGATGAAGCCGGGACTGGTGGAGGTGTTCACCGGCGACTTCTTCGCCTTCAATCCCGTGGGAGCCGGGGACGATCCCGCGCGCGTCAAGGACACCCAGCACGCGGCCGACCGGCTCAAGCGATACGTGCGCCACAAGCTGTTCAACCAGTTGGACGGCGAACAGCTGGTGGAGGATTTCGTCCACGACTGCCTGGTGAACCACTACGGGGTGATGAAGATCACCCAGCGGGACGACTTCGACCTCACCACCGAGCTCCTGCCCGAGATGACCACCGAGGAGCTGGAAGCCCTGGCCGCGTCCGACTCGTCCATCGTGGACATCCGGGGCGGCAAGCCCTTCAGGCGCCCCGACCCCCTCACCGGGCGCGAAGCCACGGGCCTGCGCGGGGCCAAGGCGGTGCGCCGGCGCGGCAAGTACCAGGGCTTCCACCTGGAGGTGGTCCCCCCGCGCGAGCTCTACATGCTGCCCGGCTACCCCGACCTGGACAAGAACCCCTTCGTGGCCCACGTCGTGCGCCGCGACCTGGACTCCATCCGCCGCCAGGAGATGGCCGGGATCTACCGCAAGGGCAGTTTCGCCGCCGTGTCCGCCAAGGTGAGCAGCCGCCGGGCCACCGAGGAGACCTCCGGCGAGTACGACACCCTGCACTCCGTGGACGGCCTGTCCTCGCCCGACGCACTGGGAGGCTCGGAGGGCTCGGCCCTGGCTGCCGGACGCGCCCAGGGCGAGGTTTGGGTGTGGGAGTGCTACACCCGCCTGGCCCTGGACGAAACCAGGCTCCTGAAACCCAGCATCATCACGGTCTGCGAGGACGTCATCCTGCGCGGCCCGGTGGAGAACCCCTACGGCGGGCCGCCCTTCGAGCTGGGCTTCGTCTACAAGGAGCCGCACAAGTCCGTGGGACGGCCCATCGCCGCCGTGCTGGACCAGCGCCAGCGCGTGCTCTCCAACCTTCTGCGCAACATCCAGGACGCGGCGGCCATGAGCACCTACCGGGGCTTTCTCACCACCGACGCCCGGGCCAAGAAAGTCCTGGCCAGCATGGGTCCGGGCGACGTGTCGCTCGTGCCGTCGCTCGGCACCACGCAGGAGATCGTGCCCGCCCCGGCCGACACCATGCTCCTGTCCGCCTTCAACGCGACCCTGCAGGAGGTGGCCAAGGAATCCGGCGTCAACGAGAACATGCAGGGACTGGACAACAACTCCCTCAACCGCACCGCCGCCGGCATGCAGATGCGCCTCACCGCCGGCATGCAGCGCCAGAAGCTCTACGCCCGGCGCATCGCGCGCTCCTTCCGCCGCATCCTGTCGCGCGTGCTGGACATCATCCGACTCTACCCGCCCGAGGACGACCAGCGCATCGTGGGCGCGGACGTGGCCATCGAGCCCGGCGACACCATGGGGCAGTACACCGTGTCCATCGACGTGGGCGTCGGCCCGCAGGAGCGAATGGACTCGGCCCATATCATGGACGAACTCATTCAGCTCTTGCTCAAGGCGGGCCTGCCCATGGGAATCTGCGAGCCCCGGGGCGTGGTGAAGGCCATCAAGGCCAAGTACGAATACCTGGACATCGACGTGAGCGAGTACCTGCTCCCGGAGGAGCGCATGGACCAAGTGAAGGACCTGAAACGCCAGATCGAGGAGCTCCAGGGCCACAACCAGGGCCTGCAGAAGGCCATCGAGGAGCACGCGGGCGAACTGCGCAAGACCGGGCCCGAGGGAGCCGGACCGGGCGGCCCGGGAGCTCCCATGGGACCCGGGGGACCCGGCCCTGACGGACCCGCTGGGCCGGGAGCCCCTGGAGGCCCCGTCCCGCCTGCCGGATTCCCCGGCGCGGGAGGACCGGCCGGTCCCGCCGGTCTCGTCGGTCCCGTTGGGTCCGGCATGCCGGACGCGATGACCATGCCTGCGAGCTTCCCCCCGACGGGCCCCATGCCACCCATGGGCGCGTCCGGTGGCATGCCCCCGGGAGGCCCCCAGTGAGCCGCCTGGAACTTGAACGCCAGACCGCGCGCGGCGAGGAGGTCGGGCGGTTCCTGGCCTGCGACGCCGTACGCGAGGTGATCGAGGAGCAACTGGCCGCCAAGCGCGAGGCCATCCTGAATCTCAAATCCGCCCAGGCGGGGGAGTTCACCCGGATCAAGTCCGCGTTTGAGGCCCTGGAGGAGCTGGTGGCGGCCCTGACCAGCGTGGCCGAGCTTGGAGAGCAGGCCCGGGAGCGCCTGGGCCAGGACGAGAGCGGACCGGAGAACGGAGGGCGCGTGCTGTGAATGTAATGATCCTGGGTGGAAGACCCGAAAACGCGCCGCCGAAACCTTGCCCCGCGCATCTGGAGCTGGTCTCGCGCATCGAGCGCATCGAGAAATGCGTGGAGGCTATCGAAAAGGCCTTGGCCGCTGGCAGGCGCGCCCGGACCGGCGAGGCGAAATCCTCCCGCGCGGCCGAGGCGGCAACTCCGGCAAAGCGGACCAGGTCCGCCGCGAACAAGGGCTGAAAACCGGCCCGCAGCGGGCGGCCGGGGAGGAAGCCTGGCCGCCCGAACACGAAACCAGGAGGTTTTCCGTGCTCTTACCCGAATCCGAAGGCCATCAGAACGGTCTCGGCCTGCCGGCGCCGGCAGCCAGGTACGTACCGACCCTGTTGGGCGCGCTCTTCCAAGGCGTCCGGCCGCCTGAGCCCTTGGCTGGTTTGTTCCGGCCCGAAAAGACCGGATACCCTTCCCATGATGATGACGATCCCGGCGGCGTCAAATTCCCCGGCGATCCCGGCTACAATCCCGACCCGGGCTTTGCCCCCATGCCGACCGGCCTTGCGGGACGCGACATCGACCCAGGTTTCAACCGTCCGATGCCCGGCCTCGATTCCGGATCGGAAAATGCCCCGCCGCGCCCAAAGCCCGGACCGGACGGCTACGTGGAATACGCTGCCGGGAGCGACGCGGACGGGAGCCGTCCGGATCGCGGCCCTGCCAGGGCCAGCTCCTTCATGGACCCGGCGACCGGCAAGCTCGACTACTGGAGCTGGCTGGGAGCCGGGGCGGACAGGATCGGCCAGGGCGGCGACGTGCTGGTGGACGATTCGCCTGACTTCATGGCCCGAAACGGCATCCTGGGCAGGCCCGCCGCAGCCATCGCGGCCGGAAATCCCGAGAACGCCTCACCGCCGAAGGATGTTTTCGTGGAGAGCGGGCCGGACGGCGGCAAGAACCCCACGCGGGACGTGAACATGGCCGCGAGCGACACTACGGCCGATGGCGGGGACCCCTCCGGCTCTGGCACCGAAGGCGGTTCACCTCCTCCGAGCGGGGGAGGAACGAGCCAGCCACCCGAGTCCGGCGACGGCCGCCTCAAACCCGAGGATGTCGCCCCGCCGGTCTCAGGCGATGCGTGGAAGCAGACGCCGTGGGGGCAGGGGACTAGGTGGAAAAAAACACCTCCTTCTCCTGATGCGAACCAGAAGGTTGACCCTTACGCGTATGCGTATCCCAAAGTTCCGGACCCGAAGGATCCGAAAACAAAGGAACTCATCATATCGACCGCCAACAAGTACGGGGTTCCGCCTGAGTTGATGCTGATCAAAGCCTACAATGAGTCAGGCTACGATCAGGCAAAAGTATCCGACCAGGGGGCGGTAGGCATTCTTCAGGTGTTGCCGAGCACGGCAAAGGAATATGGGGTGGACCCCAGCACCCTCGAAGGAAACATTGAGGCGGGAACGCGATACATGCGAAGACTGCTGGACAAAGCCAACGGCAACCCCGTGCTTGCCGAAGCCGGGTATTTCGGGGGCGACGGACTCATCACGAATGGGAAGCCCATCGGCCCCAAGACCATGGCCCATGTCAAGAAGCTGCTCCCGGGTCTTGGCGACGACGTGGTCAACAGTCGCTATCCGTCGGATTTCGCGAGCAACCCCTACACGTTCTGGCGCTACATGTACCCGTACAGGAAATGATGGATAACCCCTGGTCACGGCGAGGGGGGCGTAGGCTCCCCTCGCATTTCGTAAAGTGCTCCATAAAAATTCAGCGACACAGTGGATATGGCATTCGCCTTCTGCTGAATCTCCTCGCATAGTTCGACAAGATCGGCGCCTTTCCCGGCATCCAGTTGAAGCGCCAAATCAAATATCATCATGCTAACTCCATCGAAACTCATATTCGCCTGTTCAAACATTTTTGTCATCACTTCCACATTGACATTCTTGCACTTCATAGTCATGCAATATAGCTTAATTAAATCTTCCATGTGACACGCAGCCAGATATAGTGAATGCAAACCACCCGCGATCTCCGATAACGATTGTCTCTGAACACTTGGATTCTTTACTGTCTTTATTTTAGAATAAATTTTATTTCTTTGTCCAATAACATAATCAGAAAATTCGTGAAGCTTTGCAAGCTCATACTTTCCGCATGTTTTTGCATGGGACATGCCACATTGCAGTGTCAATACGAGGACACTAACGACAATGATCGCAGCTCGCGCCATCACTTTGCGGCAACACGCACTTTGAGGTCGCAACATACCAGGAAACCTCCCCGTCAGCTTGGCGGCTGACTGCCTATTCTTTGAAATTTATCCTCAAACGCCCCACTCGTAAACAGATCAATTAACATGCTGAACAATATTTATTCAAACATATACACTCCAACACGAGGCGATCCGACATATCATCCGGATCGACGATAGTCGCCTCAAACCCGATGACGCCGCCCCCGGTTTCAGGCGAGGCGGGGAGGCAGACGCCGTGGGGGCAGGAGGAAAATCCGCGGATGCCCGGCCCCTACGCGTTAAAGTCACGATTTCTTTTCTTCCCGCGCCTGGACACCGCCTGCGAATCCATGCAAGAAAATCCCATGCCCGAAGCCCTCGACGACCTTGACCCGGCCCATCTGCGCGAGCGCGTGGAGAGCCTGCGCCGCTGCTTCGAGCTGTGCGCGCTCATAAGCTCCTCCATCGACGTGGACGACGTGCTCGAGCGCATCATGACCGCCTCGCGCCAGGCCCTGGACGCCGAAACCTGCAGCCTGCTCCTCACCGAACAGGAGACGGGCGATCTCGTGTTCACCGTGGCCCAGGGCCCCGTGGCCGACAAGCTGCCCAAGGGGCACGTGCTCAGGCGCGGCGAGGGCGTGGCCGGGTGGGTGCAACTGAACGCCCAGCCCGTGCTCGTGCCCGACGCCTATGCCGACCCGCGCTTCAACCCCGAGGTGGACCGGCGCACCGGCTACCGCACCCGCACCATCATGTGCGTGCCCCTGGCCGTGAAGAACCGCCTCATCGGCGTGGCCGCGCTCATCAACAAGAACGGCGGCGGCCCCTTCACCGGCGAGGACCTGGAACTCTTCACCATCATCGCCGCCCAGGCGTCCATCGCCATTGACAACGCCCGGCTGCACCAGGCCATGCTGGCCAAACAACGCATGGAATTCGAGCTTTCTATCGCGGCCAGCATCCAGCACGACTTCATGCCCCACTCGCCGCCGTGCGTTCCGGGCTTCGAGCTGGCCGGAACCAGCGTCTCCTGCGACTCCACCGGCGGCGACTACTACGACTACCTGCCCCACCCCGACCCCGCCTGCACGGGCCTGTCCGTGGCCGTGGGCGACGTGAGCGGGCACGGCATCCCGGCGGCGCTGCTCATGGCCAGCGCCCGGGCGCTCATCCGGGCGCGCGCCTCGCAGCCCGGGATGCTCGGCGAGATGCTCTCCGACGTGAACCGCCTCATGAGCCGCGACACCGGCCAGTCCGGCCGGTTCATGACCCTCTTCTGGCTGGCCCTGGACCCGGCCTCCGGAACGCTCGCCTTCGTGCGCGCCGGCCATGACCCGGCCCTGGTCTACAATCCGCGCTCGGACTCGTTCAGCGAGCTGGCCGGGAAGGGCCTCCCGCTGGGCGTCGAGTCCTGCTACGGTTACGAACAGGCATCCCGGCACGGCTTCGAAAAGGGCGAAGTCATCGTGATCGGCACCGACGGCGTATGGGAATGCCGCAACGCCGCTGGCGAGATGTACGGCAAGGACCGCCTGCGCGAGGCCGTGGCCGGAAGCGCGAACCTCCACGCCCGGGACATCCTCCAGGCGTGCATGGACGACGTGGAGGCGTTTCGGGGCAAGACCCCTCGCCAGGACGACCTGACCATCGTGGTTCTCAAATGCCTCCAGGACGGCGGCCAGGAACCACAAAATTGTAATATTTTCAACAATGCGACAGTATTGTAACCATCCTCACGACCCTCTGCCACGATTACCGCAAATGATTCCGGGGTGTTGTCCATGAACGTCGTCTGGCATGGGAGTTGCCTCTACCGGATCGAAGCCCGCGAAAGCGGCTCGTTTCCCATCCGGGAGGTGCACGCCATGATCGACTGGATTTTGATCGGAACCCTGTTGGCAATTGTCGGCCTGCATTGGCTGTTCGAACTCATCCCCGGCCGCGCGCGTGGCATGTGGTGCTCCGAGCTGTCCCTGGAGCCCGCCGCCCTCGACCGGTCCGCCCCCGCCCCACACCGCCGGTGACCATAGGCCCCGTAATCCCCCCACTTCTCCTGACCCTCAAGGTGGCCGCCCTGGCCACCTTGGGGGCGCTCATGCTGGGCGTCCCGGCCGCATACGCCGTGGGCCGCGCCCGGTTCCCCGGCCGCTCGCTCCTGGACGCGCTGGCCACCATGCCCATGGTGCTGCCCCCCACGGTGCTCGGCTACTACCTGCTGGTGCTGTTCGGACGCCAAGGGGTGATCGGAAAGCTCCTGAATGACCTATTCGGAGTGACGCTGCTCTTCAGCTGGCAGGGCGCGGTGGTGGCCTCCTCCGTGGTGGCCTTCCCCCTGGTGTTCACTACCGCCCGGGCCGCCTTCGACGCCGTGGACCGCGACCTCACCGACGCCGCCCGCACCCTGGGCGCGTCCGGATTCTCGCTGTTTGCGCGCATAAGCCTGCCCCTGGCCTGGCCCGGCATCCTGGCCGGGTCCATGCTGGCCTTCGCGCGCGGCATGGGCGAGTTCGGGGCCACCCTCATGATCGCCGGCAACATCCCAGGCAAGACCCAGACCCTCTCCCTGGCCGTCTACGACGCGGTCATGGCCGGGCGCGACGATCAGGCCCAGTTCCTGGTCATTGTGGTCTCCCTGGCCAGCCTGGCCGTGCTCGTGGCCTCGGGCAAAATCCTGGGGGCGCGTCGATGAAAGTACGCGTGGACATCGAGGCCGCCCTCGGCAAAGGGGAGCGCGCCTTCCACCTGCGCTCCTCCTTCGAGGCATCGGGTAGCGCCGTGGTGCTCTTCGGCCCGTCGGGCTCCGGCAAGACCCTCACCCTCCAGGCCATCGCCGGGCTCGTGCGCCCTCGCGGCGGCCGCATCGAAATGGGCGGGCGCACCCTCTTCGACAGCCGCGCCGGCATCGACCTGCCCCCGAGCGCGCGAGGGCTGGGATACCTGTTCCAGCACTATGCGCTGTTCCCGCACCTGAGCGTGGCCGCCAACGTGGGATTCGGCCTGAGCCCCGGATGGCCCGGGAAGCTCACGAGCGCCCAGAAGGACGACGTGCGTGCCATGCTCGACGCATTCGGCCTGGGCCATCTGGCCGACGTCCGCCCCGCCAGTCTCTCCGGCGGGCAACGCCAGCGCGTGGCCCTGGCCCGGGCCATGATGCCCAGACCCCAGGCGCTTCTCCTGGACGAGCCGTTCTCGGCCCTGGACCCCATCCTGCGCGTGCGCATGCGCCGCGAACTGGCTTCAACCCTGGAACGTTTCGGCATGCCCGCCGTGCTCATCACCCACGACCCAGAGGACGTGGCCGCCTTCGGCAGCACCCTGGTGGTCTACTCGGGCGGGAGGGTCGTCGAACAGCTGGAAATGGACGGCGAAGACGAACGCAGGCGCAGGATGGCCGACGTGCTGGCGTTGCTGGAAGAGAAAGAGGCGAAAGAAGAGTAAGATGCCTCCGGCGGCCAGAGGGGAAACTTTTTGAAAAAAGTTTCCTCTCTGGACTCTCCTTCAAAAACTTCAATAAGCTTCGCGCCCCTGAGCGGTTACGCTCAGGGGCGCGAAGCTTATTGAGGGTCCAGGGGGATCATCCCCCTGGCGGGAGAGTCCAGAGAGGGCAGCGCCCTCTCTGACCGCCGGAGGCGTGTTCCTCCAGTCTTAGAACTTGTACTTGAAGCCGGTCATCACCTTGAAGGCGTCGCCGTTGCGGGTGGCGTTGGCGAAGCGGTGCCCCCATACGGAGGTCTGGAAGCTGCCGTGGGACCAGCCGGTGTCCAGGATCAGGGCGAGGTTCTCGTAGACGTTGTACTGGTTGTCGAAGCCGATGCCGATGACGGATTCCTTGTCGCTCAAGTCGCGGCCGATCTGCACGTAATTGCCGGTTCCCTGCAGGGCGTTCGCCGCACGCAATGCGGCCGGGCTGTTGGCGCCGTGGGCGTAGCTCAGCGTCACCCGGTGGAAGAGATTCTTGACGAAGGTCATCTTGTCCACGGCCGCCACGAAGCCCCAGGCACCCACGGGGTTGATGTTCATGAACTCGTTGTTGAACGGCTGGTCGCCGTCGAACAGGAAGGAGTTGCTCGGGCACCAGTAATTGACCACCGACGGCAGCCGCTCGGAGCCGTTGCGCGTGGAGCTGTCCTCGCCGGGGGAGTACCAGAACGTGAGCTGCGGGGTCACGCTTTCGAAGCCGGTGTATTCGGCGGCCACATCGACGAAGAGGCCGTGGCGCCTGAACCTGGCCCGGTCGTTGTCGTTGCCCGAACCGTAGATCACGTCGGCGTAGAACTTGAACGGATCGAGGGCGCTCAGGACGAACGCGGAGCCCACCCACCAGTATGCGTTCTGGGCGTTCTTCCAGGTGGCCGCGGTTCCCAGGGACGCCGCGGACAACAGGTTCACGGCCAGAGTCTCGTTGGAATACCCGCCGTTGCCCACTTGCACCGAGCCGTAGCCGGCATTGCGCCCGGCCACCGCCAGCATGCCCCAGGGCGTGGCCTTGAAGCCCTTCACTTCCACCGGGAGGGTCAGGATGTAGCCGTCGAGCTCGTCGGCCTTCTGCGTGGTCGTGGGGTCGAAATCCTTGTTGGCGTCCAGCAACCGGGTGAATCCGCTCACGATCGAGAACTGGTCGGAGACCGGAATCCGCACCATGGCCGCCGCGGTGCGCGTGCTGCCGAACACGGGGTTCCCGTCCATCCAGTCGGCCGAGAAGGGCAGGTCCATGTCCTGCAGGCCCACGGTGAACTCGATGTCCGTGCCCGGCCACCTGAACTGCATGAACGCCTGGTAGACCTTGAAGACGCTGGTGGGGTTGTCCACGGTGAAGGTGGACGCGCCCCAGGGAATGTCGCCGCTCTTCCAGGAGAGACGGAAGCGCAGGCCTTCGTTGGCGATGAAATCGGTGCGCACGCGCACACGCTCGAAGATCGTAAAGGCGTCTTGGGTGCGCGTGCCATTGAAGTTCCATCCGGTATACTGCGGTTGCCGCCAGTAAGCCCCGTAAACGCGCACGTCGCCGCTCATCTTGATTTCTGTTTCCGCCCGGGTTGGGAGTGCGCAGCAGAGCAACAAGGCCAGAA
Source organism: Fundidesulfovibrio terrae (assembly GCF_022808915.1). Lineage (NCBI taxonomy): Bacteria > Pseudomonadati > Thermodesulfobacteriota > Desulfovibrionia > Desulfovibrionales > Desulfovibrionaceae > Fundidesulfovibrio > Fundidesulfovibrio terrae. The sequence continues at coordinate 713,671 of NZ_JAKZFS010000001.1, read as the reverse complement.
GAATAGGCAGGGCGAGCAGGCGCTTCATGGGAGAGACGTCCTCCTGTAGAACGGGGATGGAAGTGTTGTGGACCTCCTCAGTGTATGATTATTAGGAGCACGAATCAACCCTTGATGGTTCGATCTAGAGTATCGATAGAGCCGGAGCCTTCCCGATGATGCCGTGTTCGGCCAGACAGTCGAAGAACCGCGACAGGCCCGTCTGCTCCGGTTCCCCCAGGTCGTAGCTCAGGTGGCCGAAGTAGCGCCTGATCTCCGCCCGCCCCAGTTTGGGCTTGGCGAAGGACGCCAGCCCCACCACCTCCTCGATGGCGGCCACGCCGGTGCGCTTGGCCTCGCGCAGAAGCCGCGCCCCCCGGGCCACTCCCTCGGGATCGGCCTCGGCGGCGGCGCGCCGGGCCACCCACACGCCGAACACGAAGGGCAGCCCCGTCCAGTCGCGCCACACCTCGCCCAGATCCAGCTGGTAGGGGAAGCGCTGGTCCTGGCGCATGGCCAGGGCCTCGTCGCCGATGGCCAGCACGGCGGGATCGTCCGCGCCCTGGGCCAGGGACTGGCGCACGGAGCCGGGCGCGGCCTTGAATTTCGGCCGCACATGGTAGACCCGCTCCAGCACGATGCGCAGAAGCGCCGCCGAGGTATGCGTCTCGGCGGTGACCAGGAGGCTTAAGCCGTCCAGGTCCTCGGGGGGAATACGGCTTAAAAGCAGCACGCTCTTGACCGGCCCCTTGCTGCCGATGGCCAGGTCCGGCAGCAGGTAGTATTGATCCGGGTTGCGGGCGTACTCGATGGAGGAGCAGGCCGAGAGGTCCAGCTCGTCCGCGCGGATGAGCTCGTTGAGCCTGGCCGGGGGGCCGGACACGATGTCGAAATCGTGCTTGATCCAGCCCGCCTCCAAGGGATGGTAGATGGGCAGCACGTTCAGGTAGCTGATGCGCCCGAGGCGCAAGGCGCGGGAGGCGGTCATAACGGCTCCACGATGGTGTAGTCCATGGCCCGGCGGCGAGGGGTGAAACCGGCGGCACCGATGGCCTGGCGCACGCCCGGCTCGTCCATGCGGAAGCGCACTCCGGCGGCGGCTACCACGTTCTCCTCGATCATGGTGGAGCCGAAGTCGTTGGCCCCGTACCACAGCGAGGCCTGGGCGATCTCGCGGCCCATGGTCACCCAGGACGCCTGGAGGTTCTGGAAGTTGTCCAGCACCAGGCGCGAAATGGACAGTACCCGCAGGTACTCCTGCGGGGAGCACTTCTTTCCGCCCAGCGCCGTGTTGTCGGGCTGGAAGCCCCAGGGGATGAACGCCGTGAAGCCCCGGGTCTCGTCCTGCAGTTCGCGCAGGGCGAGGAGATGCCCGATGCGCTCCTCCCAGGTCTCCACGTGGCCGAACATCATGGTGGCCGTGGTGCGAAGCCCCTGGAGATGCGCCTGGCGCATGACGTCCAACCACTCGGCGCTCAAGCACTTGGCCGGGGCCACCGCCTTGCGCACGCGGTCGGAGAGGATCTCCGCACCGCCGCCGGGGATGGAGGCCAGACCGGCGGCCCGAAGGCGCCTGATGACCTCGGAGTGGTGAATCCCGGCCAGACCGGAGAAATACATGATCTCCGGGGGCGAGAAGCCGTGCACGTGGATGTCGGGATAGGTTTCGCGCACGAAGGTGAGCAGGCCCTCGTAGTATTCCAGGCCCATGTCCGGGTTGTGGCCGCCCTGCAGGAGTATCTGCCGCCCGCCCAGGGCCAGGGTCTCCTCGATCTTGCGGCCGAGCTCCTCGCGGGAGAGCACGTAGCCGCCCGCCTGCCCCGGAGCCTTGAAGAAGGCGCAGAAGCGGCAGCCGCACTCGCAGATGTTGGTGGAGTTGACGTTTCTATCCACCACGTAGGTCACTGCCATGGCCGGGTGTTTGGCCATGCGGACCCGGTGGGCCAGGCTGCCAAGCGTGGCGAGGCTGGCCGAGGCGGCCAGGGTCATGGCGTCCTCGAGCTCCAGGCGCTTCCCGGACTCCGCCTTGCGGGCGATAGCCAGCACCGCTTCGTCGTCGAACATGGCGGTCACTGCGTCGCCTCCCTGAATAGCCCGTCGCGGCGCACGGGAGTGAATCCGCTGGACCGGATGGCCTCTTCCAATTCGGGGATGGTCAGGGCCTGCTGCGTGCCGCTGCCCGCCTCGTGTCCGATGTTCTCCTCCACCACGGTGCCGTCCAGGTCGTCCGCGCCGTAGGACAGGCACAGCTGCGAGAGCTTCAAGCCCAGCATCACCCAGTAGGCCTTGATGTGCGGGATGTTGTCGAGCATCAGCCGGGCCACGGACATGGTGCGCAGAACGTCCATGGCCGAGGGGCCGCTGGCTTCCTCGCCCAAGGGGTTGTTTCCGGGCAGGTAGGGCAGCGGGATGAAGCAGACGAAGCCGCCCGTGGCGTCCTGCTGGCGGCGCAGGGCGTCCATGTGCTCCAGGCGGTGGGTGGTGGTTTCCAGATGGCCGAAGAGCATGGTGGCGTTGGAGCGAAGCCCCGCCGCGTGGGCCTCGGCCATCACCGACAGCCAGGCCTCGCCCCCGATCTTCTCGGGGCAGAGCGTCTTGCGCGGGCCTTCGGCGAAGATTTCCGCGCCGCCGCCCGGCAGCATGTCCACCCCGGCGCCCTTGAGCCGGTCGAGAACTTCGCGGATGGACACGCCCGAGACCTTGGCCAGGTGGTCGATCTCCACGGCGGTGAGGGCCTTGATGGACGCCTTGGGGTAGGCCGCGCGCACCCGTGCGGCCAGGTCTTCGTAGTAGCCGAGGCCCAGGGCCGGATGGCAGCCGCCCACGATGTGCACCTCGTCCACGGGACCGGCCGCGCGAAGCTTTTCAAGCGCCTCCTCGGCCGTGAGCACGTAGGCCCCGTCCTGCCCCTCGTCGCGGCGGTAGGCGCAGAAGCGGCAGCGGTTCACGCAGATGTTGGTGGGGTTCACGTGGCGGTTCACCACGTAATGAACGCGGTCGCCATGCAGGCGGGTGCGCACGTGGCGGGCCATGAGGGCCGGGACGTGCAAGTCCGGGCAGTCGTAGAGTGCTTGCCCCTCGCCCATGCTCAGGCGCGCCCCGGCCAGGACCTTGTCCAGCACGGGTTCGAGCCCCAGGGATGCGATATAGGATCTATCCAACGCGAAAACCTCCAGCCAGCATTTCGGCCAGGCGCGAAGCGGCCCGGCGCGACGTTTCGGGGTCCGAGAGTGACAAATGAAGGCCCGTGTCCATCCAGGACTGGGCCTGGGACTGGACGAAGCGGTCCAGCACGGCGTCCAGCACGAACACGGCAAGCGGCGTCTCCAGGCTCGCGGGGAGCTCGCCGGAAGCCTTGGCCTGTTCGATGATCGGCGTGAGAAAACGGGCGGACAAAGCGCGCACCTGGCCGAGAAAGCGCTCACGCAGAGGGAAGTCCTCGTTGAAGAGCATCTTCAGGTAGATGCGGTAGATGTCCGGATGGGTGCGCACGAAGTCCGTGCCCACCACCAGCAGGCGCTCCAGGCGCTCGGCCAGGGGACGGCCCACGGTTTCATCCCGGGATTTGCGCAGAAAGCCCGAGAAATGCTCCACCGCTCCGTCGAACACCTTGGCGAAGAGCCCCTCCTTGCTACCGAAATACTTGAATATCGACCCCTTGGCGATGCCAAGGCGGGCCGCCAGACGGTTCATGCTGGCCCCCAGGAAGCCGCGCTCAGCGAACTCCTTCTGGGCCTCGTCCAGCACCCGCCGCTGCTTGTCGGGGGGGATGTTCTGAAAAGTGGGGCTTGCTTCCATGGTTCGTCCCGGCTAAAGTGACCGGGTGGTCACCGATACTCCCCCAAACACTCCCCGTCAACTGAGTCTGGGCATCTCCCCCTGCCCCAACGACACCTTCATCTTCCACGGGCTCATACACGGGCTGGCTCCCGCCAATCCCGAATTCGGCCTGTCGCGCCTGGTCATGGCCGACGTGGAGGAGTTGAACGCCTTGGCCGCGTCGGGAGAGCTGGACGTGGTCAAGATCTCCATGGCCGCCATGGCCGAGGCGAGCCGGCACTACCGGCTGCTCTCCTGCGGCGGTGCGCTGGGGCGCGGCTGCGGCCCGCTGCTGCTGGCGCGCAAGGGATACGATCCGCGCCAGGCGTTCGAGACCCTGGCCCTTCCCGGGGCGCGCACCACGGCGGCGCTCCTGGCGAGCCTGGCCGGAACGCCGGGCAGGCGCGTGCAGCTGCGCTACGACGAGATCATGCCGGCCATCGCCTCCGGGCAGGTGGATGCGGGCGTGGTCATCCACGAGGGACGCTTCACCTACGCCCAGCACGGGCTCGACCTAGTGCTCGACTACGGGGCCTGGTGGGAGGGCTGCTACAAGCTGCCCCTGCCCCTGGGGGTTATCGCCCTGAAGCGATCGCTTGGCCCTGACGTGGCGGACATGGCGGCGCGGGCCATCCGGGCAAGCCTCGTGCACGCCTGGAAGCACCCGGAAGACAGCCGGGAGTTTATCGCCAAGAACGCCCAGGAACTCTCGCCCGAGGTGACCAAGGCCCACATCGAGACCTTCGTCACCCCCTTCAGCCTGGATGTGGGCGACGAGGGCAGGCGGGCCATCGAGGCCATGGCCGGGGCGGCCTTCAGACAGGTCGGGAACCACCTGGGGGGGGCGGACCTGTTCTGGTGAGTTTCCCCGTCCGAGACCGGGAACGCAAGAAGCTAGGCCTGCTCCTTGATCACCCGTCCCGAATCCTGCTCCGGCAGCGCCGATGCAGGACGGAACTCGGCGGGCATGTCGGCCGTGTTCGACGCGGCCTGGGGCACGGGAGCCTGCGCCTTTTCCAGCGGTTCCAGGATAGTGCTGGGATTGTCCGGGCTGCTCCTGACCACGCCCGGCTCCTCGCCTTCGGCGTAGGGCGCCTTGAACGCGCTGTTCGCAGCCAATATCTTGGACGGGTTGTCTATCTCGGGCAGGTCCTTGGCCCGCTCCATGGCCGCGCGCTCCATGTTGTCGGGCCGGTCGGGGCTGTCCTTGGGCTTTTCGTAGGTGAGGCCCGAAACGTACGCGTTGTGGGCCTTGCGCTGCTCCTTGCGCATCTGGTTGGCCGGTTCGACCCCGGCGTACTTGAAGAAGTGGCGGTCCCAGATTTTGCTCACGGCGCGCTCCTGGCCCTCACCTACCCGGCCGGTCCCGGCATGGCCAGCATCCTGGCGTAGACGTCCTGGAACGGCGACGGCCCGACGCTCAGGGCGCCCGAAAACGGCGTGGACAGGTCCGAGATCAGATACACGCAGGAAAACACCATGAACGCCACGATGATCTCCATGAGCACCATGGTGGCGGTCTGCTCGGGGTTTGTGAGCAGAAGGCCGGCGAAAACCCCCACCAGCCCGAATCCCAGGACCACCCAGATGGGCGGAAAAAGGTTGCCCGACAGAGTCTGGGAGCGGGAGAACCGCTGGCGGTTGACCTCCGCCAGGGACTGCCCCACCCCCGAATATTGCGACCACGAGTCCTTATCCGCCGGTTTCATGGCGTAATAGGCGTTCCAGACGTCCGCGAAGAGTTCGGACGAGCGTTCGCTCATGGCGTCGCCGTTGTCCATGGCGGGCCATTCGTCCTCGATGACGCTCCTGACGTACACGGCCAGGGCCTGCCGGAAAGGCTCGGAGCGATCCAGGGGAACGGACATGCGGGCGGTAGTCAGCACCGCCCCGGCCTCGGCGTTGACCACGTTCTTGGCGGAAACGAAGCATCCCCACAGGGTGACGATGGAAAAACCCAAAAAAAATGCGTACAGGGACGCGAAGAGGGAGAATATCTCCGAGGACAAAAGCTTGCGCGGCCCGGACTGACGTCCGATGGTCCTGCGCCTGAGGATGTAGAGCATCCCGGGCGCGGCCATGGCCAGGCAGAATATGACAGCGAACACCTTCAGGTATTCGGGATTGAAGGCACTCAGTTCGGGGGGCATGCCGTACACATAACGCGTTTGCGGGCGTCTGTGAAGTTCCGCGGCCGCCCGACGAGCGGCTGCGCGGCTGGCGCCCCCCCCGGTCAACAAGGAGAAACGTGATGATCATACCTGCCGAAGGCGAACGGGCCCCGGATTTCACCCTGGAGGCGGCCCTTCCGGACGCGCGCGTGCGCTCCGTGAGCCTGGCCGGCCTCACCGGGCGCTGGACCGTCGTGTACATCTACCCCAAGGATTCCACCTCCGGCTGAACGGCTGAGGCTCTGGAGTTTTCAGAGCTGGCGGCCGCATTCTCAGGCCTGGGCGCGGATGTGTACGGGTTGTCCAAGGATTCGATCAAGTCCCACCACGGGTTCATCGCCAAGCAGGGGATCAAGGTCGCGCTCTTGAGCGACCCGGGTGCCGGGACCATCAAGGCCCTGGGCGGCTGGGGGATCAAGAAGATGTACGGCAAGGAATCGGAAGGGGTGGTGCGGTCCACGGTGCTGATCGCGCCGGACCTGACCGTGGCCAGGCGATGGCCCAAGGCGTCCAGCAAGGGCCACGCCGCCGAGGTGCTGGCGGCTCTCGAGGAACTGGTCCGGGGTTGAGCGGCCTGCCGCCCGCGCTCAGGCTTTCGACGCCGGGGCGATGGGCAGGTGCTCGTCCTTGGCCTTGGCGTTCCAGCGGTCCTTGACCTCCTGGGCCTCGTCCTTGGTGAGGGTCCGGTCCACAAGGCCGAAGTAGCGCGAGCGCAGGATGACCAGGTCGTGGTAGCTTCCGGCCTCTTCGATCAAGCGTTTGTAGTATGCCGCGTTTTGCTGCTCGTCCATGGAGGACATCTACTCGAAGAAGATTCCCTTAGCAACGCCGGGAGCGGGAATGTCTTGAACTGCAAAGCGTTCTTGGATAGTCTCCCCACCGGTGTTCCATCGGCTGGGGTAGGTGTTCTTTTGTTTTTCCTTTATCGACATTCCGGCGGATGACCATGCGCATTCTGCGATATATTGCCGCCCTGGCGGCGTTGCTGTTTTTGCCATCCCTGGCGTTGGCTCAGCAGCTCTTCGTGTCCGACGTCCAGGAAATCACCCTCCGGACCGGCCCCTCCCTGGACAACAAGATCGTCCAGATGGTGAAGAGCGGCGCGAAGCTGGAAAAGCTCAAGGAAGAAGGCGAATGGGCCCAGGTGCGCACCGATACGGGCAAGGAGGGATGGGTGCTCAAGCGCTACCTCTCTTCGGAAACGCCCACGAAGGTGCAGTTCGAGGATTTCAAGTCCCGCAACGCCGAAATGATCGAAAAGGCCGGCAAGGTCGAATCCATCGTGGGCAAGTTCGAGGAGGAGAACAAGGGGTTGCAGAAGACCCTGGCCTCCACCCAGGCCGAACTTTCCAGGATCAAGACGGAATACGAGACGCTGTCCAAGGCCAACGCCAACGTGGCCGAGATGACCCGCAGCTTCCACGACATGAAGGCCGCAAGCGAGGCCGCCAAGCAGGAGATGGATCGCATCAAGCGTGAAAACGAGACCCTGCGCGACATCTCCGACGTGAAGTGGTTCCTGGCCGGGGCCGGGGTGTTCTTCGGCGGGTGGATTTTCGGCTATCTGCTTGGGCGCGCCGCGCGCAAGAAGTCCAACCGCATGTACCTCTAGCCTCATTAATAGCCTGTCAATATTCACGGGGGCGGTCCGAATGGACCGCCCCCGTTTCTTTTCACGCCGATCGTCGCGAAGCCCAGGGGGATTCCAAAGGGACTGGTCCCTTTGGCCGCCGGAGGCATCCGGCTCTCTTCTCTCCCGCCTTTGGCCGCCGGGTGCATCTTCCCCTTTCCTCCCGCCCTTGACATCTGTTATATCTGTGACATTATATGTCACATGAATAACGAAAACTGGCTCTTCTTCTCCTTCTCGCTGCCCGCCAAAAACCAGTCCGGCCGCATGCGCATCTGGCGGCGGCTCACGGGGCTGGGCGCGGTGATCCTGAAAAACGCCTTCTACGCCCTGCCCGCCCGGGAGGACCTGCGAGAGCAATTCACCTGGCTGGCCAAGGAGGTGGAGGGGCTGGGCGGAGAGGCCCTGTTCCTGGAGACCGGCCCTCCGGCCAACATGACCGGCGAGGAAGTGGCCGCCCTTTTGACCCAGGCCCGCGACGCAGACTGGCGTGCCCTGGAGGCCGAAGTCCTGCCTCTCCTGGACCAGGCGCGCGCTCCCGGCGCGGACACCCACGCCCTGGACGCGTCATGCCGCCGCCTGGCCAAGCGCGCCGACGCCCTGCGGGTCATCGACTACTTCCCCGGCGGGCACGGGGATCGCGTGGAGGCGCTTCTGGCGGAAGCAACGGTCCTGCTCTCGGGCCAGGCCCCCGGCAACGCGCCCGCGGTGCCCGGCCGGGACCCCGCCGCCTACAAAGGGCTCACCTGGATCACCCGTGAACATCCCTATGTTGACCGCCTGGCCTCGTTCTGGCTGGTGCGGCGGTTCGTGGACCCCGAAGCCCGCATCGCCTTCGTCCCGGCCGCGACGAAGGCCGGGGCGAGAGAGGGTTCGGTGCGTTTCGACATGGCCGAGGCCGAATTCACCCATATCGGCGGGCTTACCACATTCGAGGTGCTCTGTGAGTCCTTCGGCCTGTCCGGGCGGGTTCCGGCGCGGCTGCGCGGGATCATCCGGGCCATCGACCTGGGCGGCCTGGAAACCGGGCCTCCGGAAGTCGTGGGCGTCAAGCTGGTGCTGGACGGCCTCACGCGCAGCGCCCGGGACGACATGGCTCTCGTCGAGCAGGGGCTCGCGTTGTTCGACGCCCTGCTCGCTTCCTGCTCCCCGGCCGGAGACGGAGAGGAGCAATGAATGGGCTCGCCGCTCAGGCGGCCTGATCTCCCGGCGGATTCAACGGGTCACACAATGGACGCTTTTAACAATCTCTGCACCGTGGGCTTTTTGGCCCGCTTCTCCTACGCCCTGGCCCGCAACCCCGTGTTGCCCCTCTTCGCCCTGTTCCTTGGGGCCGGGCCGGAGGCCATAGGCCTGGCGGTGGGCGTGTCCACGGTGACGGGCATCTTCTTCAAGCTGCCTTCCGGCGCGCTCTCGGACGTGATCGGGCGGCGGCGCACCATGCTGGCGGGGCTCGTCGTGTTCGGGGTGATGCCCTTCTGCTATCTGTTCATCACCTCCTATGGCGGGCTGCTCGCCGTGCGCTTCCTGCACGGCCTGGCTACGGCGGTGTACGGGCCGGTGGCCATGGCCGTGGTGGCGGACGTGGCCGGGGCGCGCAAGGGGGAGATGCTGTCCTGGTTCTCCTCCGTGGGCATCATGGGCGGACTGTTGGGAGCGCCCATCGGCGGCCTGATCCTGGACGTGGGGAACGGCGGCGCTCCCGTATTGTGGCAGTTCCGGCTGGTGTTTGCGGTGAGCGCCGTAAGCGGCATGGCCGCGCTCGTTCTGGGGCTTCGCACCTTGGGGCTCGCAGAGTCCGTTGAGCACGGCCTGGGGTTCGGCGAGCGCCTGCGCCGCTTCGGAGAGGGCATCCGCGAGGTGCTCTCGGACAAGCGCATCGTGGCCGCCTCCTCCATGGAGGGGCTGCAGAACATGGTCATGGGCGCGCTGGAGGCGTTTCTGCCGGTATACGCGGTGAAGATCGCGGGCCTCTCCGAATTCCAGGCGGGCCTTCTGTGGGGCGCGCAGATCGTGGTCACCATGCTCTCCAAGCCGTTCATGGGCCGCATGTCGGACGCCCGCGGCAGGCGCGGGCTCATCGCGGCCGGGATACTGCTGTGCGGGGCGTCCTTTGCGGCGGTGCCCTTCATGCACGGGTTCTGGACGCTTCTGGGGTGCTGCCTGGTGTTCGGCGCGGGCGAGGCGCTGGTGGCGTCGTCCTCGGCGGCCATGGTGGCGGACCTGTGCCGCAGGCGGCACTTCGGCTCGGCCATGGGGGCCTTTGGCACCATTTTCGACGTGGGGCACGCATCCGGCCCCATCTTGTCTGGACTTCTCGTAGGCTGGGTGGGATATGCAGTAAGCTTCCCCCTCATGGCCTGCCTGCTTTTCGCGGCCGTCCCGGTTTTCCTGGCGAAAGTGCCGGCCGAACTCAACGGAGGAACCAAAGATGACCTGTAGAAGCATCAATACTCACGTGAAGCGGCTTGCCGCCGCACCGGGAATCCTGGCGATGGCGTTTCTCGTGGCCTTTTTCGGCTGGCGGGCCTCGCTGGCCGCCACCGCCACGGCGGACCTGGGCAAGGAACAGCCCGGAACCCTTCTCACAAGCTTCGCCCCGGCCGTGGGCGCCTGGTCGGCGGTCAAGGACGGCGACCGCACCGTGCTCAAGGTGGACGGTTCGGGCTGGACGCGGGGCAAGCCGTCCCCCGAGCTGGCCGCCAGCGCCCGCACCCTCTACGGCGAACAGGGGGCGGCGTTCGAGAAGGCCGTGTCCGCCCATGCCGGCTTCCCCTTCGCCGTGTTCACCGGGCTGGGTGGATTCAAACAGGGCGAGGTCTCCTTCCGTTTCAAGTCCGTGGCGGGAAAAGAGGACCAGGCCGCCGGGATCATCTTCGACCTCAAGCCGAACGGTGACGCCTTGATCCTGCGCGGCAACGCCCTGGAGGACAACCTGATCCTGTTCCAGTTCGCGAACGGGCGCAGGACCGCCGTGAAGACCGTGGAGGGCGTCCCCACCGCCAAGGGCGTCTGGCACGACATCAAGCTGGTGGTGAACGGGACGCGGATCGAAGGCTTCATGGACGGCAAGCCGTACCTGCAGCACGATCTGGGGCGGACTGTGGACGGGCGCGTGGGCGTCTGGTCCAAGGACGACAGCGTGATGCTCATCGACGGGTTCACGGTCACCACCCATGAATAATCGGTTCCAGGACATGCTCGCCTCGCCGTTCAGGCTTTTGTGCGCCTGCGGTTTCCTGGCCATCCTCTCCACCACCATGGCCAAGAACCCGGTGCTGCCGCTCTTCGCGCAGAGCCTGGGGGCCGGGCCGGAAGGGGTGGGCCTGGTGTCGGCGCTCTCGCCCCTGGCCGGGGTGCTGGTGAGCATCCCGGGCGGGTTGTGCTCGGACGCCTTCGGCCGCAGGAGGATGCTCCTGGTCTCGTCGCTGGTGTTCGCCAGCGCCCCCTTCGCCTACCTCTTCGTCACCGGCGTGTGGAGCCTTGCCCTGGCCCGGTTCTACCACGGCCTGGCCACGGGAATCTTCATGCCCGTAGCCCAGGCGGCCGTAGCCGACGCCTTCGACGCCTCGCGCGGCGAGAAGCTGGGGACGTTCTCCTCGGCCACCCTGGCCGGGCGCTTCGTGGCCCCCATGATCGGCGGCGCGATGCTCTGGATCGGATTCGGGGCCGTGTACGCGCTTTGCGGACTGGCGGGCATCGGGGCCATGATCCTGGCCTGGAGGCTGCCGCCCCTGTCCGGGGACGCCGGGACCAGAACCCGCCGCCAGCCGTTCGCGGCGAGCCTGCGCGAACTGGCCGCCAGCCGGGGCATCCTGGCCGGATGCCTGCTGGAGGCGGGCATCCTCTTCGCCTACGGAACCTTCGAGACCTTCCTGCCCATCGTCTCCCTGGAGCGGGGGCATCCGGCCTGGCTCACCGGCACGCTCTTCTCGGCCCAGGTGGTCGCAGTGGCCCTGACCAAGCCCTTTTTCGGGCGCTTCTCCGACCGCCACGGACGCCTCGGCCAGATGCTCGCGGGGGCCGCCCTCACGGCGTGCGCCTGCGCGGCCGTGCCCTGGGCGTCCGGCGTGGTCGCGCTGATGGCCCTGTCGATCCTTTTGGGGCTGGCCCTGTCCGTGGCCACCTCGGCCTCCTCGGCCTTCGTGGCTGACCTGAGCCGCCGGGAGAACCGGGGCGGGGCCATGGGCCTGCTTGGTTCCATCATGGATATCGGCCACAGCGCAGGCCCGCTGGCCGCCGGAGTCGCCGCCGCCCTGGCCGGAAGCGCCGGAGCCTTCGCCCTGGGGGCGCTCGCGCTGCTGGCCGCCGCCGCCGGGGCCTGGCGCATGGCCAGAAGCGCCCGGTAGGCACGAAAAGGAGATCCTCATGAGTCTGTTCGCGTTCACCGGCGGCACGCGCCACTTCACCTTCTGAGCCGAGTATGGACGCCACCGTCAGCTTCGCCCAGGCCCTGCGCTACTGGTTCAAGCTCGGGTTCATCAACTTCGGCGGCCCGGCCGGGCAGATCGCCATGATGCACAAGGACCTCGTCGATGGCTTCGGCTGGATCGAGGAGAAGATATTCCTGCGCGCGCTCAACCTCTGCATGCTCCTGCCGGGTCCGGAGGCGCACCAGCTGGCCATCTATCTCGGCTGGAGGCTGAACGGCTACCGGGGAGGGATCGCGGCTGGCGTCTTCTTCCTGCTGCCGTCGGTGGTCCTGATGCTGGGGCTTTCCTGGCTGACCATGGCCCAGGGCGGCCACCCCGTGGTGGCCGGCATCTTCCACGGCATAGCCGCCGCCGTGGTGGCCATCGTGGTGGAGGCGGTGCTGAAGATCGGCAAGAAGGCCTTGCGCCACCGGGTTCTGTACGCTTTCGCGGGGGCGGCCTTCATCCTGGGGCAAGTCTTCCAGGTCGCCTTCCCCTGGATCGTCCTGGCGGCGGGGATCGGCGGCCTCGTCCTGGCCAGGCTCAGGCCGGACATTTTCTGCAGGCGCGCCCCGGGCTCCAAGGACTGCGTCATGGAGGAAGAAACCGGCCCGACGGAGTTCCCTTCCCACTGGCACATATTCAAGGTCATCGCGGTATTCCTGGTGATCTGGGCGGCCGTGACCGGGCCTGTTTTCCTCTCGCGGGGCATGGAGGACATCCTGTCCCGCATCGCTCTGTTCTTCACGAAAGCGCCGTTCGTCACCTTCGGCGGAGCCTATGCGGTCCTCTCCTACATTACCGATTTCGCCGTGCGCCTGGACTGGCTGACCGAAAAGGAGATGCTCGCCGGGCTCGGCCTGGCCGAGACCACGCCGGGTCCCCTGATCATGGTCACCCAGTTCGTGGGCTTCGTGGCCGCCTGGAACAATTCCGGGGCCGCGAACCCGGCCGTAAACGGCATGCTGGGGGGCTTGGTGACCACCTTCTGCACCTTCCTGCCCAGTTTCCTGTTCATCTTCGCCCTGGCTCCGTACATCGAGGCCATCACCTCAAACAAACGCCTGACCGCCGCGTTGACCGGCATCACCGCCGCTGTCGTCGGCGTCGTGCTCAAGCTGGCCGTGTTCTTCGCCTGGAACACCTTCTTTCCCAAGGGCGCGCCCGCCGACATCTTTTCCATGGTGCTGACGGCGGCATGCTTCCTGGCGATATGGAAGTGGAAGCCATCCATACATGTCCTGGTGCTCGGCAGCGGCGCAGTCGGCCTCGTGTGGCAACTCATATGAATCATCCCTGAGGAGGTGAGCGATGCTGAGGAAAAGAAAATACGTCCTGGCGGGGGCGCTGGCCCTGGCCGCCGTAATCACGGCAGGAACGGCCACGCTGTGGGCCGTGGAGAAGAAAAATCCTCCGGCGGCGAAACCGGCGGCGCCCATGGCCGGGCTGCAGAAGCCCTCGGCCCCGGTGGATTTCCTGGAGGGTGCGTCCTTCGTGGGCTCGGCAGCCTGCAAGGACTGCCACGTCAAGGAGTTCACGCAATGGGCCGCGTCCGGCCACGCCAACATGCTGCGGCCCGTGAAGCCCGAGATCGTCAAGGCGGACTTCGGCGGCGTGGAGATCGCCTACGAAGGCGTCGAGGTGGAGGATGCCGACAAGAACAAGGTGAAGATTAATCCCAAGGTGAAGGCCGAAACCCGCGACGGCAAATTCTTCGTCACCCTGCTGGACGCCGACAATCCGGGTAACGCCCAGAGCTACGAAGTGGTCGAGGTGCTGGGTTCCCTGTGGGAGCAGCAGTACTACCTGACGGTGGGCGACAAGGTGTTCCCCAGCCCCGTGCGCTGGGTGGAGAACGACAGGCAATGGCGCAAGGCCGCCTTCGCCCCGTTCTGGTGGGCGGCGGACGGCACTCCCGACGGCAGGCCCAAGAAGCCGGAGGAGATGCCCACCAAGCAGACCGTGGACTACCAGTGCAACGGCTGCCATACGACGGCCTTCAATGCCAAAAAGGACGACCAGGGCAAATATTCGTTCACCCGCCTGGAAGGCGGCATCGGCTGCGAGGCCTGCCACGGCCCGGGCTCCAGGCACGCGGCCGCGCCGGGCAAGGACACCATCGCCAACCCCGGCAAGCTCGGCACCTGGCAGCAGGAACAGCTCTGCGGCCAGTGCCACATCCGCGTGACCAGCAAGCAGGACAAGGACTTCGCCTTCCCCCTGGGCTTCAAGACCGGCCAGACCGACCTGCAGGACCGCGTGGAGTTCTGGACTTACTCCACCAAGCCCCCCTTCTTCTGGCCCAACGAGGACGACAGGAAGAACCGGCAGCAGTACCACGACACCATGCGCTCCGGGCACATGGCCGCCGGAGTGACCTGCTCATCCTGCCACCTGGACCACGCCACGCAGCATCTGAAATCCAGCCTGAAGCTGCCGCGCGAGCAGCAGTGCATCGGCTGCCACACGGCACAGAAGGCCATGTTCGAGGGCAGCGTCCACGCCAGGAACGGCGTGGTCTGCGTGGACTGCCACATGGCCAGGATGGGCAACCGCGCCGGAGCCACCCAGAAGACCCCCAAGGACCCCTGGGATGTTTCCGCCCACACCATGCGCGTGGTCACGCCCGCCGAGGCGGAGGTGTTCAAGATGCGCTCCAGCTGCGACAAATGCCACAAAGACGCCGACCGCGCCGCCTACGGGCAGAAGATGTCCCAGGGGCGCGACGCCGTGATGGCCAGGACCTCCGAGGTGCGCGACGCCCTTGAGACCGGCAAGGCTCCCGAGCCCGCCCGCCTCAAGGCCAGGGACTCCTTCGGGGCTGTGGTGGCGGACGGCTCCGTGGGCGCGCACAATCCCGGGCGAGCCATGGAGCTACTCGCCCAGGCTGCAAGGAACCTGGGCCGAAAGTAGGCCAAACCGAGCCACCTGCGGCGCGCCGCAACCGCATGTCCGGCTGCGGCGCGCGCCGCGGGGGGCCGGACTGGGCCCCGGTAAGCGGCGGAAGAATCCGTCGA